>NZ_JBITTU010000005.1:0-364180 GCF_044542075.1 Leeuwenhoekiella sp. NPDC079379 | reverse complement strand
TAGGTTTGATGAAGAATTTAAATTCTTCATCAAACCTGAACTAAATAATAACTATTTATCGAATTTTAAGGTGTCCTAAAAAGGGGAAGCCTACAAAGCTAACCCGTGTTTTTCGATTTAAAATTTAAATGCTGAAGCTACTCGCCGTAAGTTAAAAAAGGAATAGGTGCGACACCTATTGGCGGTAACGGTCTTTAACTTTACAGAACTAAGATTTTAAGGATCAAACGCAGTTGAATTTGACAAATGATTTTTTTTAGTGCTCATATAAAACTATTTTGAAATCTATAATGATTCCCAGATGTATCAATTATTTTTAGACGATATACGCACACCCGAAATGGTCTACGAACCTAACACCGCAAAAACGTTTATAGTAGTGCGCTCTTTTGAAGCATTTAAAAACTACATTCAAAATAAAGGCCTGCCAGAATATATAAGTTTTGATAATGACCTGGGGCTGGATGATAACGGAAATCTCGCTCCTGATGGTTTGGCCGCTGCCAAATGGCTGGTTTATGAATCTGGGCTTGATCTGAAGAATTTGGAGTTTTATGTACATTCGGCTAACCCGGTTGCAGCAGAGCAAATACGGGGTTTGTTGACTAATTATATTGCTTTTTTAAAACGAAATTAGCCCACTATATATTTTAAATTATGACCATACTCTACCTTCACGGACTCGAAAGCAAACTCAACCCTGCTAAGAAAGCAGTTTTAGAAAAATACGGAATTGTAATAGCTCCTGATCTAGATTACAAAAACAATCCCGATGCCGTGCAAAACGTGTATGAAGACAATAAAACGCAACCTATAGATTACATTATGGGCAGCAGTATGGGCGGTTTTGCAGCATATCATTTGGGTTTGGCTCTCAACAAGCCTGTTTTACTGTTTAATCCTGCTTTAGTAAAGCGCTCCGTTGTTCAAAATATCCCGAAGTTTAAAACTCCCGGTTCCGGATTTGGGCAGGTGGTTTTAGGTGGTAAAGATACTGTTGTAGATCCCAGCGACACACTACCCTTTTTAGGAGACCAACTTAAACGAGGTTTTAATTACCATCTACATCTGCGTGCCGAGATGGGTCATCGTACGCCAAAAGAAATATTTGAGGAGGAAGTGAAGTTGTTTTTTGAGTATAAGGAAAGGAAAGTATAGGCCACTTCAAATTTGTTTCTGCTGTGCAGATACTGCATTGGGGCATAAATTTACTTACGCTTCACCTCATCTAAAGTGTTTCCTTGCTTATTTTTCCAGCTTGTCCAGCCATTGGTATTGCGTCCCATAATTACCGCTGCGCTGCCACTGGGAGAGTTGAAAATATGATCTTCCATGAAGACATATCTGTTATCTATGAATTGAATAAGATTTTGCTCTTTGAGTTTAGTTCGTGTGTTTTTGATCCAGTCTGAAGCTCCAGGAGATTCTTCAGGCGCACATTTTGATCCTTTTAAAACAATAAACCCGTCGTCTGTGTATTCGCCTTGTGAATCATAATCTTTACCCTGACAGTAGTACACTTCGTTTGCTGTAACCGGCTTACGCTTTACTTCAAAAATAGGATAACCTAAGGTTGCCAATAATATCTTGGCTGTTTCAAAATTATCAAGAAGATCGTATTCCCTACTCTCAGAAATAGACGTCTTACGAGAACCGGTATCATTATCTAATTCATAGCGCCCTATCTCCTGGGCTCTTGCTATACTATAATGTTCCAGGAACTTTCCATCTGTTTTGGTGTACTCATTGGTTTTTGTAGTAATTACCACAGCGTGCGTCCAGAAATCTTTATTGCGGTTATGAGAAATGATACGCTTGTAACAATCTTCGCCCTCGCCAATGTAAACAAAGGGTTTCGCATCTTCCTCTTTAGTACCAAACAAAAAGTAAACTCCGGTGTAATGTACCAGCTCACGCTTAGCGACCTCCTGTAATTTATTTCTGGGAAAAAGAACCGCTTTTACGAGTCTGTTGGTCAACTCGGCTTCCTTGATACTGGTAGGTACACCGTCTGGTAAAAATATTTGAATGGTTTGTGGGCGTGGCATTGAAATCGTTTATAATGTGTATAGTTTATTAAGATAACTTCTTATTTAAAATCTTTAACCGTAAACACTCTGTCCATTACCATAATAACTGGTATAAATATGCTGGTAAACATTTAATGATTTAGAGCTCACCTCTTCGTCTGTGTAAGATTCTTCAGGAAGCCAAAGCAGGTTATCGTAGATCATCCCTTTCACCTGAGCTTTTAATTGTCTACTTTCCCTCCATCTGTCAATTATCAACTTTTCAGTTTTTAATTTTTTTAAAGTTTCTGAAGCAACTTTCTTGACCTGTTTCAACTGTTTAGGAGAAAGCGTTTTTCCTTCTTTTAACAAATCAAAAATAGCCAGCGTTTCCTGGTTTAATTGTTCGGTAAAAGCCCGTTTTTCTTCGGCACTTAGAGAATCAATAAAATCAGTTAAATTATCGAAAGTACGTACTGTGTTCTCCAGGGATTTACCGTTATTATAATCATCTATAATTTCTTTATAGCGATCGTAAAATTCAATACGCAAAGGGTTTTCTTTAAGCATTTGTTCCAGTTTTGTTTCTATCGCGTTCTGTAAATCAAATACAAGGGTATTTTTGCGCTTCACCTTCTTAAAAGCGGCTTTTAATTTGTCAAAATCCAAACCGCTGAGATCTACCGAAATTTCTTCAGAAACTCCATCTAAAACTACACTATCACTCACAATGCTTTGCAACTGCATCATAACCTCAGTAACATCTGCCGACTTGGTTTTCTGATTGAGTAAATTATAAATTGCCTCAATCGCGTTGTATTTTTTGGTGTGCTTTTTAACTTGAGGTTCCGGGAAAAGTGCTTTATATTTTCTAAAAACATTACGCGCCATTATTTCAAATGTATTTCGCGTTTCCTCGTTTAAACAAACAGCATTTTCAGCTTCTTTAAGGCTGGCAATTTTTTGCATGGGTTTGGCATCAAGAACAAGTTCTAAATCAAAATCAAGACTACTCAAATAGTTCTTAGTTTCTTCTATCGCTTCTTTAAGTTCTTTTTCCAGACCAACTAAGAGTTCAACAGGCTTTTCAGTCGTTCCATTTTTACCTCCCGTGTCTTTACCTCCTTCTCCATAGATTGCATAAGCTTCCTCAAGTTTAGTATAGACGTTACCGTAATCGACAATAAGCCCATTTTCTTTCTCATCATCATACACTCTGTTTGCACGAGCTATGGTCTGCATAAGTGTATGACCCTTTATAGGTTTATCTAAATATACTGTTGAAACACATTGCGCATCAAAACCGGTAATCCACATCGCGCAAACAATTGCAAGTCTAAATGGGTTTTCCGGATCTTTAAATTCCTTTTCTAAATTACGGGATACCATCTTGCGGCGATGCCTCTCAATATCAAGATTCATTTTAGCAAATTTATCAACCTCATTTTGTTCGCTACTTACTACTACACAAATTTCAGTTTCCTGAACGCGTTTCAGCTTTCTTGAAAGTTCCAGCACTTCTTGCGAATCAGCTGCATTTTTAACGCTCTTCGCTAATTCTGCTTCATACTCAGGCCAAAACTCATTGATTAGATCATACATTCTAACAGCAGTAGGTTTATCTAAGGCGACATACATTGCCTTACCCTGATAGCCCCGTTCATTAAAATGCCATACAAGATCCCTTGCTATTGCTTCTAGTCTGGGCTGAGCGGTTAGAATGGGATAATCTTTACTAAAAAGATAACTTAGTTTTCGTTTTTCATCATCCCCTAAGTTTTCATCTTCTAAAACTTCAGCCATACGATCATCCAGTTGTGGATTTTCGATTTTTAATTTTTCCCCTTTATTTATATAGCGGAGAGGCAAGGTAGCCTCATCATCTATCGCCCGTTTAAAATCATAAACTGAAACATATTCCCCAAAAATATTTTTAGTGAGTTCAAGCTCTTCTTTGATCAAAGGTGTGCCTGTAAAACCCAAAAACGAAGCATTAGGCAAGGCATTAAAACGCATATTTCTAGCATAGGTTCCTGCCTGTGTTCTGTGAGCTTCATCGCTTATCACAATAATGTTTTTACGCACGGTGATTAATGGATATTCGGTTTCTTCTTTAGGATCTATTGAGAACTTATGAATTAGAGAAAACACATACCTGTGATTTTCGGATAGCAGTTTTCTCAAGTGGTCACGACCGGTCATTCCCGATGCCTTTCCGGCAATAATATCTTTGTTATTGACTACTCCTACTCCTGAAAAGGTATCATATAACTGACTCTCCAACTCTGTTCTATCTACAACGATTAGAAAGGTGTAAGAACCACCTAGCTTACGGTGTATTTTTTCACAGAGAAAAACCATCGAGTAAGATTTACCACTGCCTTGTGTATGCCAGAAGACTCCAAGCTTACCTTCTAATTCTTCAATATCTTTTACATTCTCTAAAACTTTATTTACCCCGATATACTGGTGGTTTTTAGCCATTAATTTTACCACCTCTCCCCCAGCATCATCATAAAGTAGAAAGTTTTCAAAAATATCCATCAGCCTGCGTGGATGGCAAGTACCCCTTAACAGTGTATCAAGACTCACGATACCCTCTTCTTCTTCTTCAATACGTTTCCATTCTAAGAAAAATTTGTAAGGGCTTGTTACGGTACCCACCCGGGCATCTGTACCATTACTTAGTATTATAAAAGCATTGTGATGAAAGAGTTGCTGTATGGTGTCTTTATAATCTTTAAGATTGTCGTTAAAAGCGTTACGTAAATCTGTATGATGGGCTTTAAGTTCAAAAAACACTAAAGGCAAGCCGTTTACAAAACCCACAACATCAGGGCGACGGGTATATAAATCACCTACTACTTCAAACTGGCGAACCGCTCTAAAGTCATTTTCTTTATACTCTTGAAAATCAAAAACCCTAAGCTTCTTTTTAATAAGCTCCCCTTTATCGTCTGTGTAACTTACTTCTACCCCGTTCCTAAGCGCTGTGTATTTATTTTTATTAATATGCCCCAGGCTTTGGTCTGCAACACGCTGTATGATCTCCTCCATAGCTACAAGACAGGCATGCTTAGGTACCGTAGGGTTTAACTTAATGAGTGCTGCAAGCAAATAGCGGGTTAGTACTACTTCTCCCTTATTATCGCGCCCTAAAAGACCATTATCTCCGAAACTTTCCTTATGCCAGGCTGTAACCACAGTCCATCCCAGTTCTGCTAAAACATCCTGAGTTGCTTGCTCGATCAGACCGTCTTCGGAGTACTCGTAGCTCATCTTATTTAATTTTGTAAGTGATTCACAAAAAGTTCAATCATTTTTTTTCTATGCTTCTTGCAATTCTCCCAATTCCATTCTTCATTACTAAATATTAAGTCTGATTTTAAAGAGTCTAACCGCTTCTTATCTTGATAATCGACTTTCTTAGAATTAAAAGTTTTGTTACTGTATTCTGAGTTCATACCTGGCGAGAGCAAAACCAAGTTTCCAAAATCATTTTGCTTTTTTATTCTTTTTTCTTCTGTATCACCTTTACTATAAACAATGTTTACATCTTCCTGTTTTGGGTTTTGGGGAGAAATGTGTTCTACAGAATTTTTTGCTGTCATTTTATATTCCGACCAACTATCTTTTTTATTTAAGCTATCTCTACTTAACCATAAAATATACTCGAGCTTATAAAACCAATAACTAGGATAAGCAGTACCTTGCTTTTCATTTAATGTATTCGCAACAAATTCTAAGTTACCATTTAACTCTGTAATATCCTTTTCCATAACTTTAAAACTCATTGTTCTTAAGTCCCTTCTTCTATTACAAAACATCTCATTATCTAGCTTTTTGAGGTATGCATAAATTTGTTTTTTATCATCTATATCAAGCATTTTATTTAAAAAGGGAGTTAACCAGTAATGAGTGATTATTTGTTGAGAATGATATAACATGCTTTGTAATAAAGCAAAACCCTCATTCTTCTTTGGAGCTCGTCTTTGAAATGAAGTTTCACTCTGGTATAGCCGTTTTATCAGATGAACTTCCTCTCGATCTTCATCGTTTCCTACCCATTTAATTACATATTTATCGAACTGCTTTCGAACATTCCAAAGAAGATCAATAAATTCTATTACATTTTTCTCTGTTTTAAAATATGAATCGAAACTGTTAAAAATTTTAATCAAGCTTTTACCCTTAACCTCTGCACTTTCTTCAGGATTTTTACATTTTAAATATCTGTGTTGATAAATCCTTAAAGTATGAAGCAATAGCATTGGGAAATCTATAATACTTCTAATACTTTCTGCCTCATATCCATCTTCATTACTTGAAATATTATTTTTTTCATTTGAGTTTACATTATCCTCACTACTCCCCTTTAATATACTTAACAACTGTTGATTAGAACTTTTGTTTTCAACTGTTATAAGCCTTGACAAAATATCATTTGGTAATGAATCGTTCTTATCACCTGCGCTCCCATTTGGAAATAAACTGTTCCATTTTAAGTCTGCTACTAACTTTATATTTTTTTCTAAATAGTTGTCCATAATTGAACAAGCGTCCCACAGCAATCCATATTTATGTAATAATTCTCTATTTCCTTTAAGTTTACTAAGTAAAGTAGATTTTAATATTTCATGTTGTTGCAATTGAACGCCTCTATTGTTCATTGCTTCAAAAACTTTATTTTCGTCAGTGTCAGCAGGCATTTTAGTAGCAACTAACATAACACGATTATAGATAAAGCTGGAAAATTCTAATTTTAATTCTTCTTCAACCTCATCCTTTATAAAATTAGTAATCAATTCAATAGCATCACTTATTGGCTCTAATTCTTTGATTTCTTCCACAGTCAATTTGGCTGAAGAATCTTTAGAATTAAAATAATGATTTGCAAATTCTCGAACTGAAAAACTGATTCTAGATTTTTGCTCTTTGTTTACAGTTGTGTAGATGAAATTATTTAATTCACCATCCAAAACTTTACTTAATAACCATAATGTTGTAAAACGCTGTTGACCATCTATCAAATCTAACTTATTGTCATTTTCAGTTAACATGATTCCGCCCAAGTAATAATTCTCATTTTTTTTATCACTAAAAGCTCTAAATAAATCGCCTAGCAAGGTTCTTATTTGCTGTTCTCCCCAAACATACAATCTTTGGTAAATGGGAATATTAAAGACCATATCTTCATCAACAATACCTTTTAGAGTTAATTCTTTAGAAGATATTTTAAGATTATTTATTGTTAATGATGTATTCATTTATCCAGTTTTTCTTATTGTTTAATTCCTTTACTCCTTTAGTTTGTTTGTGGAAAAAATCTAAGTTATTTTGTAGATATCTTCTTCTAACCCCATTCTCACCTCCTAACTCTTTAGCTCGTTTACTATATGAATCTTTAAGAGTTATATGTTTTATGAAGGTAAAGACATCTTCAGGTCTATAGCACATTTCTATTACGTCTAAAAGATTTTGATCCTTGTCTTTTAGTATTTTGAGCACTGTTTGTGCTACTATAGATTTTTGCTCTATGCGATAACTTCCCAGTAAATAATCTAACCACAATCCAAAATCGGTTAGTTTATCATCCTTAAACTTATCATAATAAAAAATTATAGCTAACCTAAAAAAACTTCGGAAATAATAACTAACTCCTTTGTATAGGGTATCGTACAAATAAGTAAAATGAGGATACCTCTTTTCTACAAACAGAATTTGGTAAATAGCATAATATTTTTCTGTGTAAAGGAAAAAACCTACACCTTTCTGAATGGGCTGCCTTAAAGCAAATGGATATTGATCTGCTTTAGTTTGTAGATTTAAATAATTAGGTTTAACAACTACACCCTGCATGTCACAAAAAGTTAGAGAACTTGATAATGTGTTGAACGCATTTGGATAAAGATTTACAGTGTCCTGATCTTTCTCTTTAATTGTTTGTTTTTGAAAAGTATCTAAAATCGCGTCTTTAAATTCATAATTTAAGTTCTTACCTCTCCATTGTCTACCTCTCCATAACACCAAATTGAATAAGTCATTTAAAAATTGACCTGTGTTATTTGAATCCCATTTTCTAGCAAAAATCTCTTGTAGATTTTCTTTTCCTTTCAGTTCTCGTAAATGATACGATTTTAAAAAATCTACAGGACTTAAAGTCACTCCTCTCGAATTTTGACTATCAAAAAAAGTAAAAGCCTCATCTTCTGAATTCGTAATAATTACTGTAAAAACTAATTTTGAAAATATCTCTTGAATATGTTCTTTAATTCTTCTAGAGGTACTCTTAATGTATTTGTAATTCTGTTCTAGATTAGCAGAAGAAATCAAAGATTTATACTCTAAATTCCATTGGTTTTGCTGCAAAAACTTCTCCTCCGTATTCCAAGCATAGTCTGTAATTAGCAAACTTGTTATACGTTGCTGTCCATCTATAATCTCCAGAGTCCCATCTTCATTTTCAAATAATAATACAGAGCCTAAATAATACAATGCCGCATTATTATTGTATATATTATTGTCAAAAAAATGATCTTCAAAATCTTGATATAACTGATCTAACTTATCAGAATCCCAGACGTAAGGCCTCTGGTAGTCTGGTAATGAAACAGAAACCTTTATTTTAAAAAAATCCTTTACTAAACAAGTTCCCACTTGTATACTTTGTGTGTTCATTATCTATCTTTAAAATCTACAACCTCTTTATAATTACAAGGAATCTTGTGTATAATTACACCTGGCGTTGCTTTCTCCTTTTTATTAGTATATGCTTCTATTATATCTGTAATATCTTCATTATAAAAAATGACTCTTTGCTTTTGACTATATCTCTCTTCGCTCTTTGAAGACTCTAAGAGCTTATTGATACTTTCTCTCATTTTTACTTTACAAAAAGACTTTGCTGCATTAAATGCTTCGCCATAAACCTTGCCTTTATCCGTTTCTATAATCACATCATATCCCGCTTTATTTCCCATATTGAGTAAAATCGTTTTTGGTTTGATGGAAGGTATTTCGTTGTTGAATATTTTTTCTGCACCAGCTAGTAATACTAGATCGCTACCTATTCTGTTTAAAGCTTCAAATGGAGTTAGGTCTTTATAAGGTCCTATTTGGCTAAGCGTTCTTTTGATTGTTTCTATCAATTCAATGAGATTTGTATTCTCAAGCATAGAAAATGAACTAGTTCTAATACTTGTGCAGTACTTTTCTTTAGCCTCAAAAAAAGCTGTCTTGTCTAAAGGCTTGTTAAAAGATTCTATCAGCGCAAATGTTTTCTGCATTTCTTATTTTTTATACCCATTAACAACCTCTGCAGCAATCCCCAGGTTTTCTTGGCTTATCTCATAAACCCCGTTATCAACCAGTAAATCATCTACGTCTACAATACCCATCATCAACCGGGGCAACAAAATATCGCGCGCTTCTTTTAAGAGCTGGTTTTGGTTTTGAAGATTTATTTTTATTTTAAATAACGACTGAATCTTCTTTTCGAAAAAAAATAAAATTTCATGATTTGGATTTAAAATCTCTTTAAGATAGGCTGCCTTTCTACTCAAGCCAGGAATAGCCGCATCATTATTAACAAAATTCTCATTCTTTAAAAGATAGTATATGTAATATGGACTTGAATTGGTAGTAATATAATAAGCTGTATCAATTACAAAAAAATTGTTTTCACTCCAAAAAACTGAGCCAACATTACCTTTTCGTCCCAAAATTATTCCTGGACCACTAACTAAATAAGTATTATGTTTTCCAACAATACCTGAGGAGCCATAAACATTATAATTCCCTGGAATTCGATTCTCAGCCTTGAGAGCTTTACCATAATTTAAAATCATCAGATCCTCTAGATTGCTCTTCTCCCACCCCTCCGGCAAACCACTAACTTCATCAAAAACAGCATCTTCATGACCCGGAAATTTAAACCGCACAAACCACTCTTCATACGTCTGTTGCGCCTGCTCCTCCAGTAATTTGATACGCTTCAAATTATTCTCAATCAAATCATCATAAGCCGAAAGGATGGAGGCAATTTTACGCTGGACTGCTTTAGATTTGGGGACTTTAACCTTAATGGCACAAAAGTTTGACTTACTCACGTGATGTCTTCCTGAAGCAGTTCCCGGATTTGCATTTTCAACCTTTGGAAGATTTATCTTTAAAAGATAATAAACAAAATTAGGGTCATAACTTTCATTTGGTATAACCACGTTTACTGATTGATTTGTAAAACAATACTGATCTGCCTGAAACATTTTTTCCCCTACTGTGCCAATTGTAACAACACCCGTTGCTCCTGGTGGTATATAAGAGTTCTTATATCTTTTAAATGCTTTATCAGAATAATTTTCTTCCCAACTTGTAACATATCTTCTACCAACATCCATATCTGTTGGTTTGATAAAAGGATAAGCACTTCCATAATTAGAAGGGTCTTTTTTAGGAGGCGTATTACCTGTTATAACTTTTCCTAGGTCATCAATTCTTATAGTTTTCCAGCCATCCATCATAATTCAACTTTTTGTATCAGTTCCATTAAACTTTCGGCTTCTGTATTTAAAGTGGCGAGTTCATAATGTATCTCCTGCATTCGGCTTTTATAATCAAAGTCCATATCTATATCTGCCGTTACGCCTACATAACGTCCCGGTGTAAGACTATAATCCTGCTCTACAACTTCTTCCCGGCTTACTATTTTACAAAGACCTTCTACATCACGGTAAACACCTTCAGGAAAGTGTTCTGCTAACCAGGCATTCTCTTTATATGATTCTTCGCCTACACTCAGCGTTCCGCTAGTATTACGAAAGGAATTCATAATAGCCGTAAGCCCCTGCTTTTGCTCCTCATCAAAATCATTAATAGTGGTGCTCACCTTGCGAAAGGTATTACGGGCATCTAGCATCAAGATTTTGTCTTGATTGGTCGGCTTTTTACCCTTATTAAAGAACCAAATATGACAAGGGAGTGATCGGGTATAGAAAAAATTGTTTGCGATAGAAACAATACATTCTACTGCGCCGCTCTCTATAAGTTGCTGCCGTATGAGTTTTTCGCCGTGACCGGCATCTGTAGCAGAAGAAGCCATCACAAAACCGGCACGACCGGTCTCATTTAAAAAGCTGTAGAAATATTGCATCCACAAATAATTACCATTGCTTATCGTGCCTTTACCGGTTAATGGCGCACCAAAAGGCAACCGGTCATCTTCAGTTAAAAATTTATTCTTGGCATCTACCTTATCTACGTTAAAAGGCGGGTTTGCCATTACAAAGTCACACTTGCCCGTTAGGTTATGTGGGTTGCTATAAAAACTGTTACTCTCTATGATTTTGCCTTCTATACCGTGTATAGCCAGGTTCATTTTTGCCAGGCGGGTGTTGTTGCTTTTCAATTCGGTACCATAAACGGTGATGGCCTCGTTGACGCTTTTGTTTTCGTGGTTTTTTATAAAATGAGCGGTTTGTACAAACATGCCCCCACTTCCACAGGCAGGATCGTGTACAATACCGTGGTTAGGCTGTATAAAATTTACAATAAGGTTTACTAGCGATGGCGGTGTAAAGAACTCTCCACCTTCCTGTGCTCCTGCTCCCTGCATCGAGAATTTCATCAGGAAAAACTCGTATATACGACCAAAAACATCTCCTTTTGCATTCTTTACCGCGTCTTTATTAAACACACGTACAAGATCTCGTAAAAGCTTATCATCAAACTCCTGATAGCTTTTTGGTAGAATCCCTGCCAGATCAGTATATTCTGCCTCAATAAGGCGCATAGCGTTATTTATCGCTTCCGCAATATCTTCACCGGTAGGCAGATTAGCCAGGTAATCGTACTTTGATTTTTCGGGTAAGAGAATGGCTCCTGCTCCCGCATAATCATCTTTAGTAGCGTCCCGCTGTTTGCCTGTACGCGGATTTACAGGAAGTGTTTTTGATAATTCAATTCGTGCATCTTCATACCTGTTTTGTGCAAAACGCAACAGGACCAAACCCAAAAGTGGGTCCTTATATTCAGCTGCTGTAAGTTTACTATTTCCTCTTAAAGAATCTGCGGCATCCCACAGTTCTCGCTCAAGGTCTTTTATGTTTTCCTGGGTCATTTAGTTTTTTCTTATCCTGCAATATAACATACCGGGCAGGTAGATTGTAATTAATTTAAAGCCGTTGACGTATTGTTTTCAATACGTGCTGTATTTTCCTGCATCATTTTGCGCAACTGGCCAATGGGTTGCGTGAGAATACCATCTGAGAAATCACCTATACGTCCAGGTAATTTATTATCTATAGATTTAAAATAAGAAGCTGTTTGTTTTAGTTGCTTATTGTCAACGATATTATAAATCATTGAAGCACTTTCTGGAAAACCCTCGCTTCGAATAGCTCGGGAAGCATCCCTAACTATATTAGGATCATCTAACTCTTTAAAAACATAATCTGCAACCTTAGTTTTTAGAGGTAAGTTAATGCCATTTGAGACTACTCCTATAGTTTCTTTTACTGTTCCAGCTGCCTCTGCGATATTTTTGGCCTTTTCAATTATAACTTCTACAACTTTTGAAATTTGACCAACTGCTGGTATAAAAGCAAGCAAATAGGTAGCTAAAGTAAATTTTACATTTCTACTTTCCCGTACTAACCTTCCTTTTTCCTCACCTAAAAGCTCATCAATTTTAACCAGAACATCTTCTGCTAAAACAAAAGGCTGTGCGTCAAAATAATCAATTAATGTAGTGTCAGTTACTATACTATAATGCTCATTAAGCATGCTTAATTCATTAACAACCTCATAATATACCGCATTAACCTGTAGCTCATCTTTTAAAAGAGATTGCAGTGCGTTATCACGAATGGCGTTAATATTATCTGCAGACTCCTCATAAGATAATGTTAGGACAGCCTGTGCTTCAATATCCTCAAGCGTGGTTTTATATAAATTAATTTGACCGTTAATAACGTTAGGTAGTAAATCACGTAATCTACTTTTACCCCTCTCGATAATAGCGGTAGCTTCTTGCTCGTAATCTGCGGAGGTAAGTCTGGTCGTAGATTCATTTTCAACTAAAGCCCCTATAGATTTAAGTGAATTTGCATTGTAGTTATTTGTATTACAGCCAGAGATTAGAATTAAAATACAGGCAAGTGAAAGAATCTTTTTCATTTATAGAGGTTTTCCCAGGTTAATGGTATTAACGAGTTCTTTATTTCCTACTTCAGTTGAAAACTCAAAAAATACCGCATCATCACTTTCATAGAAATCAGGATCTACATCTGCCTGAAAGACTTCTTTTTGCAAAATACCTTTTTCATCATAGAATAAATCATACATAGATTCGCTCCCCATACCCCGCCCTATGCGTCTTATCCCCTCGCAGGTAACCTTGCTATTCGTGATTTTTAAATCGTAAATAAAAAAATAGTCTTCAGTCTCATAGAAATATTTATAAGTACCGTTTGCTGAAATTTTCTCATGATTTTTTCGAACAATATCTTTGCCTTCCTGAACCACACTACTTATTATTTTGTAGAAATTCCCTTCCTGATTATCTAGATAAACAGGTTTTGACTGAAACCAGTTATAAACAGTAGTGTACTCGGGGTACTTCTTTTTATAAAAAGCATAATAATCCTGAATTCGCTTTTTATCCAAAGAGTCAGACTCTAGCTTTCTATCGTCAAAATATTTAATAGGCCTTTTAATCAAATTACTATCTAGATAGGTTGCACTAGAGTTGAAAACCTCTTTAGATTTTTCTAAAAAACTTCCTTCATTTTTACACGATGCGATTGTAAGAACAAATAAAATAAACGCTCTTTTCATATTGGTTTTAGACTTTTAGATGGTTGATTTTAAAAGTATATATTTTGAATTGGATATCTCTAATTAAAAAGCCATTTGAAAGTACTTTTTTAAAAAGTATATCACCCTAACTTTTTAAAATCAAAGTGATACGTAAATAAAGACACCTCGTCATCCGTTTTTACTAAATCAATAAGGCGCTCTGTCGCCTGATGTAAGCAAATGATTCCTTTAACCGTTTTATCTGTTCCTTTTTTTAATCCTGTCATATAGCGTTTAACCTGCTGATACACTTCGACACCTGCATCATTTCTCTTAAGCTCTACTACATACAGTGTATCTGCCTTCTTATCTATTAACAAAAGATCAATAAAACCCTGAATATTTGGATCTGTGTATTGCTTACCGTAGACTTCATTATTTTGATAAACTTCTAAATTTTTACCAAAAATCTGTATCCCATATTTGATTTGAAGTTCTATTAGGTCTTCTAGATTTTTTTCAAGAGCCAACCGATTGGCGCTAACAAAATCTTTGATTCCAAAAGCTCTTTTCTTATGAAAAATTGGAGCTAAAATCTTATTTGCTGTTTCCTGTCGATTAATCTTATCCGAAACTGATTTGAGAAGAGACTTAATTAAAATCGAATTGGGTCTTAGCTTTCGTACACGTTCTAAGAACTTCCCCGCTTTCTTATATTTAGTCTGCTTATCTAAAGCGACTGTGTAGTTATTTACCCATATATCAAAATCAGTCTTATCATCAATATTAGCAGTGTAACTTTCAGTGATTGCAATAAGTGAATCTAGATCAAAAAGAGTTAATAACAATTTTCCATTTTCTTCTGCTGTTTTATACTCTCCAATACTTACTGCAGAGCTCAAAATATATTGACAGAGATCATAACTTAATAAAAGAATATCAGTATTATCTTTTAATTGCGGTACATTCTTTTGCAATTCCTGAATATCTGCCAAAACATATTTAAAAAGGCGTAAAGCATTTTCATAATTACTTAAGTTGTAATAACAAACCGCTAAATAATAATCTCCTAATGTATTTTCTACTGTTTTAAAGTAATGTAAAGCGCTTTCATAGGACTCATCTATTAAATAATCAATTCCACTAATAAAATTATAAGCTATTGTATCATCACTATAAAGCTTCAATTGCTTTCTCAAATAGAAATACTGCATTTCAGAAAAAAATGAAAAAAAATTAAGATGGTTAATTAAGAACATCAATGGTACCTCTTGAATATCTTTAATTACTTGCTCTGCATATATTTCTACAAATGAATTTGGCAATAAATGAATTACCTCTTCAAACCGTTTTGAATCTTCATCAATCATTTGTGTTTGCAAATCCATAAGCGCATCATAAGCTTCCTGAACATTATCAGGAATAGGATTTTCATTAGCTAAGATTGCTTTTTTATAAAAGTTTTGAAGACCGACTTCGCCTTGATTGTTATCTAATTTACTCATAATTTTATTTTACTTATTTAATCACTTCTCTAAAATATTCCAGAATCATCACCATTGCCAGCGTGTCGAGTTCGCAATAGCGCAGGAGTCCGTTTTCGATTTCCAGACGCTCTCGTTGGGATACGTCTTCAAATTGTAATTTTCCGTAAGCGGTAAGGGCTGCTCCCCCATCGCTGATGCCTTCAATGTTAGTCACTGCCCGATCCAGACTTTCGGCACTCCAATCGTCAAATAAAGGCCGTAAGTTTTTATATGGACTGATCACCTTTCCACCTTCATCCAACTCAATAAACCGGTGTGCATCGGGGAAATTAAGGCTGCTCACTCCTATTTCTTTTAATTGTTTGCTGTACTTCTCCTGCAAATAGGTGCTCGAATTGAGAACCGAAGGCAACACTGCTTTAATAGAATTTGAACCACCCATAGACAGCTCGTAGTAATACTTTACAACCATCTTATACAGATCAATCATATCCCGGTTTCCTTTCCAGTGATTAAAACTACTGCTGGTATTGTGACTGATGCGCTGTATAAAAGCCATTAACTCCCAGCGATCGGGTTCCTCTGATGCTTTTAGCTGATTAAAGATTACATTGAGAATGGTATTCTCGTGGTTGTGGTATCTAAAAATGCTTCCGGTATTGTACTGCAGGGATTTTTTAAGCGCTCGTATAAAATCAAAATTTGGGAACGCTCCTATTTGGGTATTAAGGTATTCGTTATGATGCTCTACCCGACCGTCCTCGTGTATGATGTGATGGCTAAACTGAAACGCCAATTGCTCGTAAGGGCGCATCCCTGCTAAAAACGGAATGGCAACTGCCGTAGTCTCAAAATCAATACAGTTAAGCGGCCAGGTAAATAGGCTAAATGCTTCCCGTAATCCTTCCAGTTCAAAATGAGGTTTGGGATCGTTGTTTAGTGTTTTTTGTACCTGAAGCGCTTGCCGAGCGGAAGTACTCAAACGCCCCACTTCGGGCTGATACTTTAAATCGTCTTCATCAAGCTGATGCATAAAATAGTTACCGGCTTCAATCAGTTTTCCTGAAGCTCTAAAGTTCCAAACATCATAGGTTTTGGGTTCGTTTACTTCGGCTTGCGATAATCCCAACTGGTGTTGCCAACATTTATGGAAACCGCTTTTTTGATCGAGATTGGGATTTTCAATGTAGAATTCGCAGCCTTTACAGTGCTTCCCTATAGGTGTGTAGATCTTTAGATCGCTCTCGTAGTGTATTTTGAAATGATGTGCCGTTTCAGCAAACGACTGACCTTCAAAAAGTGGATTACTCGTCAAGATCGTACTAATCTCATCTACTACATTAATCTTTGCCAGAATGCTTTCGCCTAAATCTGCTTTCGTCAATCCCGGTGCTACGCTAACTCCCGTTCTAAGACCAGAATCGGAAACCAATTTAAATTGCTGATTGAGTCCGTTAACAGTAGCGATAGCATCTTTATTGACCAGATTGAGATAGGCTGCAATTTTAAATTCAGGATGACATTGCTGAATCACATATTGCTGAAAAGCGACGTCGTATAAATATGCAGACCAGCTCCCGGTCACGTTGAATCCATCGTGAGTACTGGAGCGTATAGATTTGGCTTTGACTTCTATAAGCTGAATCTGGTTTTTCTTTTTTACTAAAATATCGGTGCGAATGAACAACCCGTCGTGTAAAAAAGCAGCTTCAAAGATGATTACCTCTTCCTGCTGTAAAAGTTCCTGAGTACGTGCAGCAAGGTCCCGATAGTTGTAATCTTCCCCCAGAATGGCAACTCCTTCGGGGTAATTCATACGTGCCAACCTTTCTACCTGAAAACCGCCCTGAGCCAAAGCTTCTAAAAAGGGATCTGCAATTTGCTGATTCTCATACTCCGGCTTGCGGGTATAAAAAAGCTTGGTAGGGCAATCGAGCGCTAGTTTAAAGCGGGATTTGGTCAGGTATCTGTTGTTTGTCTGGGGCGTCATAGCTTGTTATTTCAAATTAAAAGAATTCTTTTTTAGTTTTTTTACGGAAATCCTCAATTGGAGCAAATTTTTCCTATTTACTCCAGATTGAATATCAAAACTACAAGTATGGACCGCCAATTTGTGACGGACAAAAAACTATTAATACTGATCTAGAGCCTCCTGAAGCATACTTTTGATTTCTTCCCGAAGTTCTTTGGGTTCAAGCACCTCAGCAAAACAATGCATTTTTAAAATCTGAATTTTAAATTCGTAGTTGGGTATAATGCGGTAAGTGACAATCCCGTACTCCTGCCCTTTTTGCCATTCAATCTTTTGAGAATGATGCAACGGCAGGCTCTGTAAATACTTTAAATGTTTGTGGTATACTTTTAATTTTATGAATTTGGTTTTTCCGTTTCCCTCATTAAAGTTGAGTCCGATAATGTTGTGAAACCGGTTCAGTTGGTCTTCATAATCTTTATACTTGATTCTGCTCGCGCCGGCAGTGTCTAAATCCTTAAGGCGGTCAATTCCAAAAGTGCGTATTTCACTGGTTTTATCAGGAACGCCAATCAAGTACCAGCGGTTTAGATACTCTTTGATTTTTAACGGTGATACGGTGTATTCCTTTTCCGTATTTTCCCAATAATTAATATGTTTAAATGTTATTTTTTGCCGCTGCTGAATAGCCGTTATTAGAGTTTTAACCAAATCAATTCCTTTAAAAATAGAAGAATTGTCTAACTCAACAATATCTGAAAACTTACGTAAATCTATTTTCCCATCTTGTAGCAATTGGCCTACATTGGCAAATTCTACCAACTTCAAAAATTCATAGGTCTCCTTTAATGTACTGTCGTCAATTTTATAGCCATGGAGTGAAGAATCATAATCAATAGCAATAAAAAGTTCGTTACGTATTGCAGCGAGATCCCTTTCCAAAGTTCTTTTAGACTTAGGGTTAGAATCTACATCAGGATACAGACCCTTCATTATTTCGGCTTGACTAATGCCCTCATTGTTTTTTATTAAACTAACAATTTTACCCAATCGGGATAGTTTATCGTAAGTGCTCATCATCTGATTTTTGATAAATATAATATTTATACCGACATAAAATGACGGTCTTGAAAATTAATTTTACTGAAACTAAAAATTATGAATGCCAAGATGAAACTGTTACTTGAAGAACGAAAGGTAAAATTCGAACTTTTGAAAAAACAACTCGAAACGAGTAAAGATTTAGTATATGAAATAAAAAGCGCTTCAGTTTCCGTTCAAAAATACGAGCAGGCAGCAATCGAGTGGGAGATAGAAAAATTTTTGAATGAATCTTTTGAGCGAGTTGAGCATTTGCAGAATAAACTATAAAATAGATTGAGGTTATAAGCTTTTGTTTTATCAGCATTACTCTAAATACTTTGAATATAGATTATCGTAAGAGGTAAATAAAAAAGGTGGAAAACACCCGCATATAAGATTTGTTGAAAAAATTTAAAAATCTTTAATTTACATTACCAACCCACTTAAAATCAAAATATTATGAAATATTATTTACTAATTATTTACTAATTATTTATGTACTATTTACATCAGTCGCTTTTAGTCAAGATATTATCAAACTTACTGTACCCATTAAAATTTCAGAAGAAGGCGGTACTCCCTTAATAAAAAATTTACCAACTGCAGACGCGACGGCGATAACACCAACTTATCTGGATAGTTATAAATATAAAGTCGTTAACATGGGTAACACTACGGTAGAACTTATAGCAATACCTTTTAATGTAAAATCTGATTATGCGAAAATTTATAATAATAAAATCTTCACCATATCCAAAGATGATTTTACGAAATATCACGAAGTGGTTAAAAATCAAAATGATGCAATAATTTCTATTGGCTTACTAACGCTCCCTATTAAAATGAGACCTCAGAAGAAGTTCTCTTTCGATTCAGAGTTTAACTTTAACTCTACGCTAAATATTCGTTTAAAACCTATCCAAGATGACTTTAGTTTCAATTGGCAATTGGGTGCAGGTTTAGGTACAGTAGGTCTTAATACAGATAATGCATCTGGTATAGAAGACGGGAAATCTACCGATGTAAGTACCGCAACAGTTCTAACAGGGTTTATGTTTCAATATAGAAATGTGCAGTTTGGTATATATTCAGGTTTTGACTGGATTAATAATCAAGAAAATTATCAATGGGATAGCCATGGCAAACCCTGGGTATCCTTAGGTATTGGTTTAAATATTTTTAAACTTAATATTGATAATGACAAACAAACACAAGATGCAAAAAAGCAAAAAAGTTGTGAGATGGGACAATTATAATTCCACCAAATCAAAGAATAGCTCACCACTATTAAACAAAAACCCCCCTGCAAATCTGTTGATTTGCAGGGGGGTTTTCTTTTTAATGCTGCTTCAATTATGCATTTAGAATATCGCGTAATTCTTTTGCTGCAGCTGCAGGATCTTCTGCCCCGTAGATTGCACCGCCGGCAACGGCTACTACGGCTCCAGATTCTTTTACTGCTTTGATGGTATCTTTGTTTACACCACCTGCGATCGATACCGGTACACCGGCGCTTTTAGCTTCATCGATTAGCACCTGAACAGAATAACCATCAAGCGCCTGCTCATCTAAACCAGCGTGTAATTCAACAAATTTTACACCAAATTCTGAAACTTCCTTGGCGCGTTTTACGCGGTCTTTAACACCTATTGTATCAACAACAACTCCTTTATTACGCTCATTTGCTGCTTTAACAGCTCCTTTAATCGTCGCATCATCTACAGATCCTAAAATCGTAACAAAATCTGCTCCTGCGTCAAAAGCAAGACCCGCTTCTAACTCACCGGTATCTGCAGTTTTAAAATCTGCAAATACCTGCTTGTCAGGAAATGCATCTTTCATAGCTCGTATTACCGAAACACCTTCACTCTTAATTAACGGAGTTCCTAATTCTATAATATCTACGTAAGGTGCCACTTTTTCTGCAAGAGCCAGTGCCTCTTTAGTACTTAATAAATCTATTGCTACTTGTAACTTAGTCATACTATTTTTTTTAATTTATTTATTAGTGTATTCGTGTTATTCTAAATTTGAATGACGCTTGTATAAGGTCTCGGCACTGCTGCCATCTACCTTCCAAAGGGTTTGTATAAGTGCGTCAAAAAACAATAAGAGTCCCTGTTCAAAAAGGCTTCCTGCATATTGTTCTGAAATTGTATTGTTATGCGCCTCCTTCTGCGCTGCTGGTATGTGTACAACATACGTACTCAATGCCGCTAACTCTGAAGTTTTATCAGTCGTAAAACTTATAACTTCTGCTCCCACTTCTTTAGCCGTCTTGGCTGCTCTAATTACTGTAGCCGTGGTTCCAGATCCCGAGCCTGCGATAAGTAAATCACCTTCCTGTATGGCCGGTGTGGTGGTCTCACCTACTACATATGCATCAAAACCTAAATGCATCAAACGCATTGCTGCTGCCTGCATCATAAGCCCACTACGTCCCATACCTATTAAAAATATAGACCCTGAGTTTGTGATTGGAGCAACTATATTGCGTAATTCCTTAAAATCAAAATGTTTTACAAGTTCTAAGTGCTCATTAATGATTGAAGTCATTGCCTGCTCACTAAGGTTTGTTAAATCGCTATCTGAATGTTCCATATTTTCTTTACTTTTTATTACGCTCTGCAAAGTTACCTGATGAACTTGCAGAGCGGTGTTACTATATGGCAGATGTCTGGTACAATTTGCCAATCACACATAAAATTTTGTTAATAACACTTGCAATCGTGGTACTATATGGAAATTAGACTCTCTTTACATCGTATTAAACTCAAAATTAACCTAACGCACTCCCTAGAATGCTCAGCGATAAAACCATTTACATACGTGATCTTGCTAATTGTCCTCCTTCTTATTTAGATGACCCGGGACGGCGTGAGTTTTTTGAAATTGTATGGTTGAATAATGAGGAAGCGCTACACGAGCCACAGCACGATTTTCAAACTTTAAGAGGCGATTGGATTTATTTGATTCCGCCCTACCGTGTACACCAACTCAATAAAGCGGGTAAAAAAGGAGTACTTATTTCGTTTAAGCAAGAACTCCTTGAAGATGACCTAAAGGAATTTTTACTCGATGTTTTTAGGATGTTTAATATTCAGGGCGAATTTTCCTGTCTTCAGGTAACAGATGAAAGTGAGAAAGGTCTTCTGGCGATTTACAATTTGATGAATGAAGAATACAGTCAGGATGAAGTAAATCTCATTATGATTAAAGCGCTTCTCAAGGTTTTTCTACTGAAATTAATTCAGTTAAAAGAACAGCATTTTACCCTGCAAGATATTAATGAGAAACGCATTTATGAGTTTATGATGCTCATCGAACTCAATTTTTATGAAGAACGTAAAGCAGATTTTTACGCAAACAAACTCGATATGAGTACTAAGAGACTCAATCAAATATTGAAAGAAAAATTAGATAAAACGGCTGTTCAATTAATACACGACCGGGTTATTCTTGAAGCGAAACGCCAAATTATTCACAGCGAAAATACCATTAAAGAAATCGCTTACAATCTCCAGTTTAAAGACCCCTCCTATTTTAGTCGGTTTTTCAAATT
Source organism: Leeuwenhoekiella sp. NPDC079379 (assembly GCF_044542075.1). Lineage (NCBI taxonomy): Bacteria > Pseudomonadati > Bacteroidota > Flavobacteriia > Flavobacteriales > Flavobacteriaceae > Leeuwenhoekiella > Leeuwenhoekiella sp. NPDC079379. The sequence continues at coordinate 342,274 of NZ_JBITTU010000005.1, read as the reverse complement.
ACACACCAATCAGTCTCCAAACGAATTTCAGGATAAGGTTAAACAGCACGTTATCGTACACGACAATACCCTGTATGCTTAGCTAAATAAATAGTTAAGTTACTTAAAGTTGATGTTCCTTTTAACTTAGGCATAACCTGTAGATAACAATCTGGTTTTTTAAAAATTCTATTTTTAAAATACTATGAATATTACTTTCGCCGCGCCTGTAAACGAATATCAGAATTTTAATAAGTTCTGTTTATATGCTTATTTAAAGGATTCTAATTATCATAAACTTGAAGACCGGTCTAAACTTATAACGTTTAAAAAAGGAACTTATATTTATCAACCACCGGCAAATCAAGGCTATATTTATCAGATTGTAAGTGGAGCTGTAAAACTTGGTTCGTACACAGAGACAGGAACCGAGTTTGTTCATGACATCATTCATACTGGTGATTATTTTGGTAATTTAAAATACCTCAACAATCAGTTTTTTGAGTTTTCTAAAACCTTAGTCAGCACAACAATAAGAGTTTATAACTTAGACTTTTTTAAAGAGATTGTACCTCAAGATCCATTTTTAGCAGAGTGGTTTATGTCGTATTTAGTCAAACGCTGGTGCCAGAGTGAGAAGAAAATAAAAATTATAAAAGAAAAAGATCCTGTATTAAAAATTAAAAGCTTGCGCACCTTATACAAAGTAAAAATTATTGATGCTGAAAATGAAGAATACAGCTTATATGATTTACTTACCCAGCAAGAGCTGGGGGATATTGCTGGTGCTTCACGCCAGACAATATCCCTTGCTCAGAAACTCTAAAATCAATCTTACTATTCTACAATAATTCCGGGATGGTAAATCCCATCTTTAACGGCAAAGTCAAGGTTTAAAAGTTTTGATATTAAAGGCGCTATATCCTCAAGACCTATTACATCAATCTGTTTTGAAATACTAGCTACTCCTGCTCCAGAAATCACAAACCCTGTTTGTATTTGCTTAATATCAGGAAAATAGCCGTGGGTCCCGCCAGAACGTGCTTCTAAAAGTGGCCCTGTAGCTTTACCAGACATTGCAATCCCGGGAATAGGGTTTATAGCTAATACCACATTAGGATCTGTCCCTATTTCTTGTAGCTCTTCTTGTCCAACTACTCTAAATAATTTTTTTATTGATACCGGCAAACCAGCTAATTTCGCATTAATTTCAGCCAGAGTTTTGGTGTCATTTTTATCTTTTAAATGTAAAAAAGCAGCAGCCCCTGATGTATTAAAATAAGCCTTCCACTCTTTGCGTTCTGTATCTGCATTTACAATTCCTAGTTCACTCAACCATACATTAGGTTTTAAAGCGGAATGAATATCTACAAAACCGTGATCTCCGGTAATAATGAATGTCGTTCTATCTAAAACACCTGCGCGCTCTGCAGCTTCCTTAATCTTACCTATAGCACGATCAATCGCAGCTAATGCAAACGGAACTTTTTTTCCTTCCCTACCCTCTTCGTGCTGAAAGTGATCACTTGCAATAAGATGTATGGTCATAAAATTAGGCTTATACTCTTCCAGTACGTAAGCCGCCATCTCCCCGGTACGATCTTCCCTATTTAAATAATCTCCATTAAATGTGCGTTCATTCATTTTACCAAGCACTGCGGTTTCCATTTCTGCTAACAATCCTTTTGGAGTCTCGTTATCGCGCATAGGTTCAATTCTCCCATACGCTCTGTCAAGCGTCCATACTTCGGGAATATTATAGGTTACGGGGGCACCTACAGAAACCGGCCAGATGAAACTTGCGCTCGTCAAACCCTTCTTTTTAACAGCATCATATAAAGTAGGTGTCTTGATTAAATTATACTCCCAATACCATTTTTCTGAAGGCTCATCATACTCAAACGGACTATTGTAATAAATACCATGAGTTGCGGGTAATGCTCCTGTTATTAAGGTTGTATGTGATGGGTAGGTCACTGATGGAAAAACCCCTCGTACACCATTTGCAGTCACTCCGCTTTCAGCAAAGGTTTTTATATTAGGAACCGGCCATTTTGATTCTTTATAAAATTCGGGTCTAAAACCGTCTATTGAAATTAAAACTACGTGATCTACAATACGGGTATTCTGAGCCTTTACCGCGTTAGTCATTACCATCGTAAAAAAAACTAATGTAGCTTTTAAAATATATGTGTTCATAGGTTGTGTATTAAAGGCTCCCTGTAAGGAGCCTTTTTCATCTATAGTTAGAATAATTTTTAATTGAAAGAGTAACGCATTCCCAATTGTAGTCTCCAGGGGGTTCCGTTTATAGGTTCTGTACCAGCCCCTGTTTGTACACCATAGGTGTACGATTGTGTAGTCGCATCAAAACCATTTATCCGCATAAGGTCTCTATTTCCAAAATTATTGGTGTTGCCCCAATCCTTATTAAGTAAGTTTGAAAAGTTGAAGATGTCTGCAGATAATTCTAAAGCGTGCGTTTTGGCTCCTTTAAAAACAAATTTTTTCTGAAGCCTTAAATCTATGGTTGCTGCAAATGGATTTTTACCACCATTACGTTCTGCAAACCCTCCATAACTTGCTTTTAAATAGTCTTTAAATCCTGATGAAGTTTCAGGATCTGCTAAAATCTGATTATATGCATCCCGTATATTCTGTGGGGTATTGGGGTCGTTAGGATCAAAAATATACGCAATATCATTACTCAGGTTGAAGTCTCCATTTGCACTGGTATTACTTGCCGTCATCAAACTATAACGGGTACCACCAGTACCGGTAATTGTAGCTCCTAAAACGAAACCTTTCCATGTAGGTGATGCGCCATTTATAACAAATTTACTTCCAAATTGATTATCTGAATACCCATAATTGAGCGCTCTGGGATCTCCTGTAACCGGTAAAAACGTAGAGGTGTTTGCAACACAACAGTTGTAAGAAGAATTATCTTTTGCTCTATTTAGCGTAAAACTTGCATTTACATAACCATCGTCACCCAGGCGTGCTGTGCCCTCTACTATTAAAGATGCATTATCAAGAATACCATCTGGTCTCAATACTAAGGTTCTACCTACTGCTTCAGAAATTCTTGAATTTGTCCAATCTGTTCTTCCGTCTTCTCCTATGCTTTCGGCAGGTACAAATACAGGTCTTCCTTCTGGAGTGATAAAGTAAGGTTCTGCTACTAAATTAGTTTCCTGATAAACATAATTATTTTTAGTATGACTTAAAAGCGCATTGAATCCCAGACTATATCTGCTTCCGAAGAAATGTGTATAACTCAAGTTACCCTTAAAAATAGTAGGCACTTCAAAATTTTCAGCTACAGCGTTAATTGTTGAGAATGCGGTAACGCCTTCAGGAATTCCCGGCACCGTTGAAGGATCATTGCGATAACCCGGAAAATTAGGTGTAGGCACATTCGCTCCTGTAACATCAATCGCACCTAACAAAGTACCACTATTTTGAATATTATTTACCTGCGCATAGTAATGTGGTTGAGCCGTAAACATACCACCTCCTAATTTTAAAATATCTCTGCTTTTGCCTTTTACATTCCACGTTAACTGAAAACGGGGCTGTATGTTATCATAATCATTAGGTCGCTCATCGGTGCGAATTCCCAGTTCATTAAATACAACAGGATTAAATTCTGCAGCATCTTGAAAGTAAGTTGCATCCCAACGCACACCACCTGTGAAGTCTAAGTCTGGTGTGATCTCAAAATCTACCTGGGCAAATAAAGAAAGATCGAGAACAGTTTGCTTTACAATAGGTAAACCTTGTAAAGGCACTTCACGTGCATAACGCGACGGATTTAAATTTGCAAAATCATCTAAAGAATCAAAAAAGAATCGCCCGTTTTGTTCATTAGAAAGTAACGTCTCTAATGATGTAATCATATTATCTGTACCCAAAGTAAAATTAAATTTACCAGCATTTACATAGGTTATATTAGTAAACTGAAACTGGTTTTCAACATTGGTTTCTGGCGTATAACGCTGGCCTCCTAATTGAACACTTTGCGTGCGATTAGTACCATTAGGTAATTCTGATGAAACCTGTACTATAGCCCTGGGTATATTTGATGATGGGAGTTGAGAACTTGGCGTATATGCGCGTTCTGCATGCTGGTATTGAAATTTAAGTTCGTTTGTTACCTTTTGAGAAAACACAGAACGTAGCGATAGAAAAGTACTATTCTCTTGAGACTCAAAATCTGAATAGGTTTCTGCAACTTCAATATTACTGTTATCACTTACACTTAATGGATTTTCCCATTTATTGAACAAATTACGTAATGTGAGTTTATGCTTCTTATTTATTTGCCAGTCTAAACGTACAAATAAGTTATTTACGTGGGTCTCTCTATCAAACTGCCCTATTTGCTGTTGATCGCCCAGACCATAACTATCTCTACCTATTTGTAAAAAACGATCTAAACTCGCCTGAGTAATTCCCAGACGGTTCGCATCGTCATCACTTTGTATATCTGCTATACTAACCGGGTCGCCGGCATCCTGACGCTCATAAACTAAAAAGAAATGCAATTTATCTTTAACTAAGGGTCCGCCTAAGCTTAGACCATATTGAGAATTGTAAAAATCTGCTTCTCGACGTTCTCCCTGTATGTTATAATTGCTTTGCAGCGCATCTGCTCTATGGTAAAAAAAAGTACTGCCGGTAAACTCATTAGTTCCTGATTTTGTAACAGAGGTAATTGCACCACCACCCTGTCGACCTTGAGTTACATTATAGTCATTTGTACTTACTTCAAATTCGCGTATGGCCTCTAATGAAATTGTATAAGGTCCCTGACCTACCTCGCCCGCTGTAAGTTGATTTCTAAAGTTTACACCATCTATAGTAACATTTGTAGACGATCTACGCTGACCTCCCAGGTTTATAGAACCACCTCCCTGAAGCGGAGAAAGACTCGTAAGGTTTGTAAAATTTCTTCCTTCAGTAGGTAGATTTTTAATTTGTGTACTGCTGATTTTAGTTGAGGCTCCTAGCTGATCTATACGTTTTGTAAGGTTTGTAGCTTTAATTGTTACCGCATCGAGTGATGTTGATTCTTCCTGCAATATAAAATCAAGATCTACCACATCACTCAAGTTAAGTGTTATGTTATCTCTTATAACTTCTTGAAATCCCATATACCGAGCTGCAACAGTGTATGGCCCACCTAATGGTAATTGATTTAGTGAAAATTCTCCTTTCTCATTAGCCACAGCTCCAAAAACAAAGCCGGTAGCTGTATTCGTAACAATAATTTCGGCACCCATAAGTGGTACTCCTGTATTGTCTAAAACAGTTCCTTTAATTTTAGTGTTTGTTGATTGTGCGCTTAATGTTGAAGAAAATGTGAGCAAAAGTAAACTCACACTAAAAAGTTTAAATAAAAACCGAACTTTTAAAAAAGATCGATACAGAGTAACATTTTTCATTGTTTTGATAGTTGAATTATTTACCGGCGAAAATAATTGAGCTATCTACGATCAAATGTTAGCTTTTAACATGAACACTTCACTTAACACTGTTTTTACTTTTTAATAACAGAGTCATCGTAAAGCACTTTTTAATAGATAAAAAATACTTACTTCACTTTTTTAGTTGGATTATACGTTTTTTGAAAACAGGGGTTTAATTTACTATTGCGGTAATTGCGGAGCACGTATACGCGTATCTCCCGAAGATAATGTACCTATAAAAGCCTCTAAAGCATTCATTTCATCCCGCGTAAGATTTAATTTTTGAAGTAATGGCGAGACTTCAGGAATTAGCGAATCGCGGGGAGTTCCTAAATATCGTTTTTGAACCACCTGTGGGTTTCCTAGATTGTAAAATTCAATAACATCTTTTATAGAGGGGAAATGACCGTGATGCATCCACGGGCCGGTGCGGGCTACTTCACGTAAGGTAGGCGTTCTAAATTTACCAATATCGGCAGTATCTCCGGTTACATTGAAGCGCCCAAAATCTTCGTCTTTGGTACCAAATAAGACCTGCCCGTCATTATGGTATTGATTATCACTAAAATACCCTGTATTATGACAATTGATACATCGGGCTTTAGTTCTAAACAGATGCAATCCCAGCACTTCTTCATCTGTAAACACCTCGGGTTTGTTGTCTATAAACCGATCAAATTTACTGGTGTGACTTACAATAGTACGCTCAAAGGTTGCAATGGCCTTTTGAATTTTATCTAATGATACTTCATCCGCTCCAAACGCCTCTTTAAACAAGGGTTTATAACCTTCAACTGCTGCAATTTTATCAACAGCAATATTCAGTTCTTCATTCATCTCTACCTGATCTGCAATGGGAAAACGCGCCTGATCTTCCAGACTTTTTGCCCTTCCATCCCAAAACAATTCGTGAGCAAATGCCGCGTTCATAATGGTCATCGCATTCCGTTTGCCGTTTTGACGATCGTGGCCAAAGGAACGTGTAATATTATCGGTCCAGGCCAGCTCAGAATTGTGACACGAAGCACAGGCTATTTGTCCACTAACAGACAATCGTGGGTCAAAAAACAACTTCTTACCCAGGTCTACTTTTGATTTAGAAAATGGGTTATCCTCAGGATGAATCACTTCAGGCAAATGCCCAATATCTTCAAAGTCTGTTATAGAACTATCTAAATGGGGTTTTGGCCAATTTTCAAGATTCCCTGATGCATAGACTTCCCGTAAGTAGGCTATAGACTCATAATCTGCTTCTGCCGCCTGTTCTTTACAACCTAAACAAACACCTGCTAAAAATAGTAATCCAAATAACAATCGCATAGGTAAGAGTTTAAAGTTCGATTTCATTTACACAACTGTTTCCGGGGAGGTCTGTAGGATCTTCATAGCCCCTGTCACTGTATATAAAATATTCTGAAGTTATGGTGCCCCCATACAATTCTTCGTTGGTAACTCGTAGCTGCATTTTTATTTTCCAAAGACTCGCATTGACCTGTCTATAAGTTCCTGACCCAGAAATCGCAAACTCATACAATTTATCATCCCGGCTTGAAATCGCAAGAAATTGCGGGATGACCGAAACCGTGCCCTGGGTAGTGCTGGTTCCATTTTCAGGAAAAAATTCGATTGCCGTTTCAATATTAAAACCCGGTGAAGTATCTGCATTGGTTGACTCATTGTCAAACCAACGTTGCAGGTTAAACGGGTTAGTAGTTCGGTTAGGCAAAGAAGACTTAAAACCCATTTTAAAAGCGTCATAATAAATATCATCATCGGTCTCGGGAGTACCGTTATCTGAACCTAAAATCGCATTGGGATCATCTGCAGATACCACTACAGGCACCGCAAATGCCGTCCAGGATCTCCAGCTACATATGCCATCATTATCGTGATCCATCCAGTTTTCGCCGCGTACCAAGTAAAACGGATTGCTGGTATCGTAAAAATGCGAAGCAGGATTAGTTGCTAAAACCCGATTGGTCTTAATAGGCTTTATTACCAGTAAATTACTATTACCTAAAATTTGATAATTGGTTACTGACGCAAGTGATACAATAGACTGAAAGTTTACATCGTCATTAGCCAGATTTTCATTTAGCGTAAGGGTATATTCAATAAAATCTACACCTAATTTTGAGCGTTCCAAATCAAAATCAAACCCATTTAAATATTGAAACAAAGAAGCATCATCAATTTCTGAAGCGATATAACCTGCCGGAAATTCTACTCTAAAAGTGGTGGTCTCCCCTGCTGTACCGGCTAACTCGATACGACTGGTACTAAAACGATACGAAGTGTTTATGTCTCCCAGTGCTAATGTAAAAGTTGTATTAGGACTCGTAGTGTTTAAATTTCCCAGTTGAACTGAAGCGTCAGAAACCGAAGTCAAGGTAAACTCGAGTTGGTCACTACCGCTCCACCGGTCATTAAAGTTTACAAAAATGGTATCTGTAGGTTGTGCTGCCGTAAAAGTAAGTTGCTCGGGTACTGCTGTATATGCCGAAGCCGGTAAAGTAGATGCGATTTCATAAGCCGCAGTGACCGTACCTTCATGTGATCGCGAACTCATACTAACCGGAATTTTAACCGTTTTTAAAGAAGTATTGGTATACCTCGATATTGGAAGCCGGCTTCCGGTTACCTCAGGAAATTCTAGCGGTTCGTTGTTGCTGTTAACTAGAAAATTAAATCGTACAAAAGATGTAAAATCCTGATTTTCCTGATTGCTTAGATCGTCATCTGTACACGCCAAAATGATTCCTAAAACGAGTAATAATAAAAGTTTAGTAGCCTTCATTTTGTATAAGATTTGCGTTGAGGTTTATATTGTTTTGGGGTATGGGAAGTACAAAAAAGTTTGATGGGTAAATGAGTGTACAGGTTTGTGCAATACACCCGTCATTGCGGTTTATAGAACGCCCCTGACGTTTAAGATCAAAAAGTAAATGCCTTTCAAAAGCGAGTTCGCGCCTGCGCTCCAGAAAAATTAATTCTTCGAGATTTGTGGCATTGGTAAGGGCTGGTAAGTTTGCTCGTTCCCGAATTGCGTTTAAATAGGTAAGTGCATCACTAGTACGGCCAAGTTGCTGTGCCGCTTCTGCTGCAATAAGATACACCTCACTCAATCGTATGACCGGAGTAGACGGTTCTCCCTGAAATTTTTTAGTAAAATAATAGTTTCGGTTTACCTGCTGTATCCCTTCTAAAGTTGGTAAAGAAGCCTCAATAAACATGTCTTTACGTACATCATCTGCTGCGTATAAATCGAGTAAATCTTGTGATGCAACAAAATCGCCGTACGAGGTTGACGAACTTATACCGTAAGTTGCCGCCAGCGATCCTCCTAGTGATCCATCAGTGTCTCGTCGCACCGAAAGTTCTAATAAGGTTTCAGAAATGGGTGCCAGTGGCTGTTCCCATGAGGCTACATAATCTGCCCGAGGGGTAAGCATCACACCTGAAGTTAAAATCACATCTTCTGCAAGGTCAAAAGCATTTTGCCAGTCTTGCTGAGATAGATAAACACGTGCTAACAAAGCTTTAGCATTGGCTAAATTTACATACGAATAATCTGGACCGGCAAGAACCTGTGTCTCTGTAAAAAGATTAAGTGCGGTATTAAAATCGGTTGCAATTGCATCATAGGTTTCGGTTAACGTTGCTCTGGCGGCATACTGCAATTCTTCCTGTAAACTTTCGGTTTTATAAACAATTCCTTTTTTAACTTCCGAAGAAAAATGAAAATCCTGCGCATAGACCTGTACCAGCATAAAATGCATTAATCCTCTAAACACAAGCGCTTCTGCGTGAATTTGATCACGCTCTTCTGCGGAAAGATTTGCGGCAGTATCCAGATTTTCAATAATAAGATTAGCTGCGTTTACATTTGTATAACAGGCATCGTAAAAACTATCCAGGTCACTATCTAAAGCCGTATCAGTAAAGCTATAAACCTGTTCCAGATTTACCGGCACATTGATTTGACCTACTCTACTTCCCGAAGCTACGGGTGAGAATTTTATATTTCCGCCTTGTAAATCTGCATAAACTGTATAAGGGCTCGTACGTAGTGTAGCTTCTACATTAGAATATAAACCCGCGAGCGCCTCGAGTATTCCTTCTTTAGTTGCCAGTTGCTCGTCTATAGATATCTGACTACCGGGTTCTTGTTCTAAAAAGTCACTACAGCCTAAAACACTAAGACTTAGCAACACTATCGTAAATTTTAAAAATATATTTTTCATAACTGTCTGGTTAAAAACTGGTTTTTAATCCGCACGAAATTGTACGTGCCTGAGGATAGGTAAAATTGAGTTCGCGTATACCATTGCGCCCATTTGCAGGGTTATCTTTATACCAATACGCAACATTAGAAACATCTACAAATACCGAAAGCTGATCTAAAAAGAGTTTTGAAGTATCTATAGGCACGTTATAAGAAAGATTGATATTACTTAATTTTACAAATGTGGCGTCATATACATTCTTGCTCATATTTGACGCCAGCGGATTTGAGCTGGTTACTACCGGCTGTAAAGCTGAAGTATCACCGGGACCACGCCAGTAATCAAAAGCATTTACAGAAAGATTACGATTTGTAGTTACATTATACTGTGAGGACAATATATCTGATATAAGCTCTTTACCTCCTATTTGATAAGAACCTCTAACTGCCAGTGTAAACCCTGTCCCTATTTGAAAAGTGTTGCTAAAACCGCCATAAACATCGGGTTGTCTATTGCCTATAGGCTCCCAGTCATCTTCATTAAATAAAGAGCGATAGGTGGCTAAGTCATAAACTTGTCCGTTTTTAGAGACCAAATCACGTCCTGTAGCAGGATCGATACCTACCCAGTTAATTCCCCAAATGGTAGAGGTGCTGTAGCCTATTTTTTGAGCCAAAGCATTTGAAGCAATCGAGTAATCGCTACCAAGACCTACTAAATCGGTCACTTTATTATCTAGCGTTGCCAAATTAAAAGAGGTGCTCCATTTAAATTTTTCTGCGGTAAACCACTTCATACGCACACTAAATTCAAAACCTTTATTGTACATCTGTGCTGCATTAAGCTGCAGGGAGCTAAACCCATTTTCGGTTGGGATATCGCGAGAGGTGATTAAATCTTGTAAATCATCATAATAATATTCTGCAGTAAGTTGTAACCTGTTAAATAGATTGAGATCTAGACCTGCATTGAACTTATTATTCTTTTCCCATTTTAACTTAGGATTGGGTGCTGCACTGGGAGAAGCTTCGCTAAGAAAGTTATAACCACCATTAATTCTGCGGTTGTAAAGGCCCAGAGATCTGTACGAACCTATGCGAGAATTACCTGTACTTCCGTAACTGGCTTTTAATTTTAAGAAGTCTAGCCAATCTACAGAACTTAGAAAATTTTCTTTAGAAACAATCCAGCTCAAACCTGCACCGCCATTATACGCTACGTTACTATCTGTCCCAAAAACAGAACTTTCATCTCTTCTAAAGTTTGCGAGAAGAAAATATTTACCCTTATAATTGTAATTAAACTGCGAGTAGTACGAAACTCTCGAGTTGTTGTTGACATCAACGCGATATACCTGATTTGAAAGACGCTCATCAACTTCGGTAGCAGGATCATCATCTTGTATGGCATCGCTCACGGCATTAATCACACTCGGATTGATAAAACCGGTACCCGAATCGTAAGCCAAATCGGTTTTTTCTTCACTTAATTCTAAACCGCCCAAAATATCAAAACGGTGAACACCTAATTGCTTTTCGTAAAAGGCTTGTGTTTGCCAGTTCCAGCGCGTAGAATTTCTATCGTTTATAAGTCTACGTCCCCATTTGGGATAACTAACACCATCTAAACTAAAAGTTCCATTACCTTGTCCGCTTTCATTTGCCCCAGAAAAATAGCGATCCTGCGTTTTGTCTTTGTAATCTAGACCAAAAAGAGAAGAAACCTTTAAACCGGGAGTAAGTTGATATCCTACATTTAAGCTTCCTAAGATGCCGTAAGCATCAGATTCATTTCTGTTTTGCGCTATTGCAGCAAAGGGGTTTGCCAGAGTGGTAACCCCTATGTCTGCAAAAGAGCCATCCTCATTATACGGCGCTATTGTAGGGATGAAAGCGTAATTGTAATATGCGTTAGGCTCTGTCTTTTTTATATAGCTAGGTGTAAGCGAAATTCCTATATTAAATTTAGGTGCAGTATACCCAAGACTTACATTTCCGTTAACTTGTTGAGCACCATTACCCACCTGGGGTTCATCTATATCTAAATAAGTTACACTGGCTCTGTAGTTAAAGCGTTCTGAAGCACCTGAGGCGCTTAAATTATACTTTTTGTAAACACCTGTTTGATTCAGTAAGTCAAACCAATTGGTGTTTACCGTTGATTGTGGTAAAAGGTTACCTCCTGTATTTTTGAGGAATTCATTGCGTAATTGCGTGTATTGATCACCACTTAGATACTTGATTTGATTAATCGCTTCAGAGATACCCAATTGAGACGAAAAGTTAAACTTTGTTTTACCACGCTTTCCTTTTTTTGTGGTTATTATAATAACCCCATTTGCACCATCTGCACCATAAACACCCACAGCGGCTGCATCTTTTAAAACATTTATACTCTCAATATCATCTGGAGCTATTTGTGCCAAAGGATTATTAAAGGTTTCTGCAGCAGTTCCTGAACCGTCAAAAAAGGCATTATCAATACCTGTTTCTTCAGTCATTATAACACCATCTATAATAATTAGAGGTTGGGTAGAAGTTCCTAAAACAGCATTACCTAAAGGTGTTAATGAACCCTGACCGCGTATATTAATTTTTACCGGGCCACCTACTCCAGATGTATTTTCAACCAAAACACCGGCTAGTTGTCCTTCAAGCATTTTATCAACACTTTCGGTAGCTTGCTGTGTGGGTATTTCTTCATTAGTAAGTGTAACAATACTTCCTACGACCTCTTCCTTTAATTTTTTAGTTCCATAAGAAGAAGTAATAATCACTTGGTCTAACTCGTTTTGAGCCTCAGTAAGTTGAATTGCAAACGTACTTTGATCACCTACCAATATAATTTGAGACTCGTAACCCAAATATTTTATCTCAAGTTGGGTTTCTTCAATAAGAGTTCCGGTAAGTTTATAGAGAAATTCGCCGTCAAGATTGGTCATCGCACCTTTACCTGTATTCAGAATTCTAATCGTAGCACCCGGAAGTCCGTACCCATCAGGACCCGTAATTTTACCTTTAATAACTCGCGTTTGGGTTTGCTGGGTTATTTCTACTTCAGTAGCCAGAATAATGATTTGTTCTCCCTGAATGCGATAGCTATAGGGAAGAGTATTAAAAACTGCATTAAGCAGTGTTTTTATTGTGCCCGTTATGGTTTTAGCTTGTATGCGTTGTTGTAAATCTACCTTTCCGGCATTGTAAACAAAACGATAGGTAGTTTGTTTTTCGATGCTATTAACTACCTGGTTTAAAGTGGTATTTTCTAAATCAAGGGTAATAGACTTTTGCTGAGAAAATACATTTTGAGTGGTTATTAGAATTATAAAAACAAAAATTATTTTTAAAACACGACTTGTTTTAAAGGTGTGTAATAATGAATTCATACGCAAAGGCTTAGTTTTTTGGAGAAGGTTGAGTAATGGTGATTTGGTTATTTTTAATTGTAAAATCAAATGGAGTGTCTAGCTTTAGTAATTGTAAAATTTCTTCAATACTACGCTCTAATTTTACGGCCCCACTAAAGGTTTGTTTATTGAGTGCCTCGTAATCATTTAGAATCTTAACATTAAAATGTCGTTCTAACGTTCTAAATATTTCGGTGCTGGGGGTATTATTTAAAAGTAGTTCGCCACGAGTCCAGGCAGTAATAGCTTCTATATTTTTATTAGATTTAATAAGGTTATTAGAACGCTTTGTATAGGTAGCCACTTCGCCGGGAATTAAGTTTATTTCTATATCTGAACCGTTTTCAAGTCCTACCTGTACACGCCCTTCTTCAAGTGCTGTTTCAACGCTATTCATTTCGGCGTAAGCATGTACATTAAAACGAGTTCCTAAAACGCGAACATTAAGCCTTGCTGCGTGTACTATAAATGGCTGATTTTCATTTTTAGCTATATCAAAAAAACCTTCACCGGTAAGTCTCACTTCACGGGTTTTGCCGGTAAATGAACTTGGGAATTGAAGTGAACTACCCGCATTTAAATACACCACCGAACCTTCTGAGAGTATAATCTTATAGGTTTTACCGAAGGGTACCTTAATTAATTGGCTGGCCACCTTAAGCGTATCTTTTTGCTCCAGAAAATGAATTTCATCTTTAGCAACTTCTGCAACGACCGTACCTTCTAAAGTGGTAATAACATTACGCGTAGCATTTGTAAGATTATGATTCTCTTCTTGATTAATCTCAAGCACAATAGCCTCCTCGATCGTAGAATTATTTTGTCTGGAAGAAAACCAGGCAAGGCCCACTCCTACCAGAACTATAAGGATTGCCGCATAGCGCCAGGGTTTAAATATTTTTTTAGAAAGTTTAAGTTGTGCTCTATCGTGTTTTAAATGTGCAGGTGCAATCGTACTGGATTCTGATAATGCCCAGGCCGTTTTTAATCTGATAAACTCCTTTTTATTAAGAGGATCTTTTGCTATCCAATCAAACAATAAAGCCACTTCTTCTTCTGAAGCTTCATTATTAAAGTATTTATAAAGAATAGATGAATTCATTGATTTTTAGAGTTGCTTTATATTAGGTACAACTCAGTATCAACAAACCCTATGTTAAATTGTGAATTTTTTAAGATTACTTTAAAATTAGAGCAATTAAAAAGGCCGGAAGGTAGTCGATAAGGGATGCTCTTAAGTAGGCTAATGCCCGTGTCATATGGGCTTCTACCGTTTTTACAGAAATGGAAAGCTCCTCAGCTATTTCTAAATTTTTTTTATGCTCAATCCGTTTCATTTTAAATATCAACTGCGTTTGCTCTGGCAATTCTGTAATTAAATGAGCGATTGTTTCCTCTAATTCTAATAAGCCAAAACTATCAAAATCGAGTGCATGCAACACTTCTAAATTAAGATTGCGTTCTTTATCGGCCAGGGTTTTGTCATGATATTTACGCACCACTTTTTCGTGCTTTAATAGATTGAGACATTTAGATTTTGCCGAGGTATATAAAAAAGATTTAATTCCGGCAGGTTTATCAACCAGATTTCTATTTACCCAAAGATTTACAAAAGCTTCCTGAGCTACTCCCCGTGCTTGATCTTCATCATAAACAAATTGTTTACTAAAACCAACAAGCGCCGCGTAATACAACTCAAAATAGTGCGTAAAGGCACGCTCATTTCCTTTTTTGAATTGAGAAAATAGCAATGCATCTGTAACGTCTTTATTTTGTAGGGGCATTAAATGAGTCTTACAACTACAAACTTAAGGCTTACTTAGAATGAAAATGAATAATGGCAGAAAAATTAAATTGAATAATCACTTATTTAAATTATTTAGTCGCTCTTAAAAGCTTATGAAATTTAAGAATCCTGTATTCGCCTAAATTGCTCATATCTCCCCTACAAGATATTTCCCGTGGTACGCATTTGCTTAATTTCAAACTTTCATAACAATCTTAATCGCGACACGTGTGCTAAGAATGATTCTTTTAAAGTAGCAGCGTCTTCTAGAGCAGATACTTTGATCTGAGATTGTTCAACAATTTCTTTTTTGATACTATTCTCTCCATTTGATGAGCTTGTTTTGTCTTATTCTATTAAAATAGTATCAAGTACGGTTAACATCAGATCAGAATCTTATCCCGCTAATTGTAACTTTACGTAACTCGTATGCTTCGCTATATTATTTAAAAATGTATATCACAGGCCTACATATTAGCAGTTTTTCTAAATCTAAAACTATGAATGCTTTTAAATTTTCTCCTTACCTGGTTTTTTACTTCCTATGCGCTATTTTCTATAGTACACAATTACACGCGCAAAACGGAGATCAAATTCTGGACGGTATTGGAGAAACAGGGCTTATCGCACGTTACGTTCTTGATGATAACATAAAGGACTGGTCGAGGAATAACTTGCACGGAACACTAAAAGGTTCAGAATATTCATTTGTTGAAGATCCCGTATTTGATAAAGTACTAAATTTAAAAGCTACATCTCTAACTTACATCACGCTACCTGCCGCTGTCCTAAATGACATCGAATCACTTAGTATTTCGGGTTGGATATATTTAAATTCTGAAGTTCAAAACGCAGAATTTTTTAACTTCGGAAAAGATACAACTACTCAATTCTTTGTAGCTCTTTCAGAAACCAAAAATGAAAATGGTTTAGTAACCAGACTTACTAAAAATTCCAAAGTAATTGCTGAAACTAAAATCGAAGCACTTCCTGTAAAAAAATGGCAACATATAACCGTTGTTATCGATTTTCCTGCCCAGACTATGCACACTTATATAAATGGTGAATTAGCAAAAACAGCCGGTGATTTAAAATTTAATTTAGATGAAATTTTTGGTGAAAATCCTAAAATTACTATAGGCAAATCCCTTGATGGTAAATTGCATGATTTTAGAATTTATAGAATTCCGTTAAGCGAAAATCAAATAAATACGATTTATAATAACTCTCTTAAAGGTGAAGAAGGCGTTGTAAATGAGCGTAAAGAACTTGAAGATGACTTACCGCAGTTTCCTAAAGATACACCCCAACTTTATAATCAGTTTTTAACTGGAGTCTTTGATGTTACTGTCACCACGCTTGTAGGACAATTACCCAGATTACCCCGTTATGTAAATGGCGCGTATAAAAAAGGAATTAATGGTCCGCAGGTACGGGTTCTTTGGCCTGCTCCTACAGATAATGCTTCGGTATTAAAAACAGGCACTTATGAAGTAACCGGAAATGTCCCCGGCACCAGTTTTAAACCTAAAGCAACAGTAACTGTAACTACTGCAAGCACACAAAATACACCAGAACGCAAACTCGAAACTTTTGATCTTAGCGCTGTTTCGCTTAATGCAGATTCAAAAGGGCACAGTTCAAAATTTATTGAGAACCGGGATAAGTTCATCAATACTCTTGTCGATACCAATCCAGATGCTTTTTTGTATATGTTTCGTAATGCTTTTGGTCAACCACAACCGGAGGGTGCAGAACCTTTAGGCGTTTGGGATTCACAAGAAACCAAATTACGCGGTCACGCTACGGGTCATTATCTTACTGCTATTGCTCAAGCCTACGCCAGCACAAGCTATAATGTAACACTTCAAAAAGCATTCGCCGAAAAAATTGACTATATGGTCAATACGCTTTATGAGTTATCACAACGTTCGGGTAAACCTAAAACGGCAGGTGGCAGTTTTGTTTCAGAGCCTACAGCGGTTCCTGTAGCAGCAGGTAAAACCGGTTATGACTCAGACTTGAGCGAGGCAGGAATTCGAAACGATTACTGGAACTGGGGAATAGGATTTATTAGCGCATACCCGCCAGACCAGTTTATCATGCTAGAACACGGTGCTAAATACGGTACCGAAAACACAAAAATCTGGGCGCCCTATTATACACTGCATAAAATTCTTGCAGGACTGATGGATGTGTATGAGGTTACTGGAAATGAAAAAGCTCTTGAAATTGCAAAAGGTATGGGAGATTGGGTACACGCCCGTTTAGGTCAGGTTCCTACCGAAACTCTCATTAGTATGTGGAACACCTATATCGCAGGAGAATTTGGCGGAATGAATGAGGCCATGGCACGTCTATCGCGTATTACAAACGAACCTCGCTTTCTCGAAACAGCAAAACTGTTTGACAATATCGATATGTTTTATGGTGACGCACAACACTCTCACGGTCTTGCTAAAAATGTAGATACTTTTCGCGGTTTACACGCAAACCAGCACATTCCACAGATTGTAGGTGCATTAGAAATGTATCGGGATTCTAACGCTCCCGAATATTTTAAGGTTGCCGATAATTTTTGGTACAAGACCAAAAATGATTATATGTACAGCATAGGTGGTGTGGCAGGTGCCCGTAATCCAGCAAATGCAGAATGCTTTGTGAGCCAGCCGGCAACGCTTTATGAAAACGGACTTTCATCTGGAGGTCAAAATGAAACCTGCGGAACTTACAATATGCTCAAACTTACCCGCAACTTATTTTTATACGATCAGCGTCCCGAATATATGGATTATTACGAGCAGGGATTATACAATCAGATATTAGCGTCGGTAGCAGAGGATAGCCCCGCAAACACCTATCACATCCCATTACGCCCGGGTTCTCAAAAGCATTTTGGGAATGCAGATATGAAAGGTTTTACCTGTTGTAATGGTACGGCATTAGAAAGCAGCACCAAACTTCAAAATTCGATTTATTTTAAAAATGAAAGTAACACAGCGTTGTATGTAAACCTGTACATTCCTTCTACTTTAGACTGGAAAGAACGCAACATCACTATAAAGCAAGTAACGACCTTTCCTAAGGAAGATCACACCTTATTAACGGTAAACGGTAAAGGAAAATTTGATCTAAATGTGCGTGTACCTGGTTGGGCAACCGGCGGATTTATAGTAAAAATTAACGGCAAGATTCAAAAAATAAAAGCAATGCCCGGTACCTATATTTCAATAAACAGAACTTGGAAAAATGGAGATACGGTAGAATTAACAATGCCTTTTCAGTTTCATTTAGACCCGGTAATGGATCAGCAGAATATCGCAAGTTTGTTTTATGGCCCGGTTTTACTAGCAGCACAAGAAGATGCACCTCGTAAAGATTGGAGAAAAATAGTATTAAAAGCAAATAATCTGGGAGAAACCATTTTGGGGAATCCTGAACACTTAGAATTTACAATAGATGGTGTGAATTTTAAACCTTTTTATGAAACCTACGGAAGACATTCCGTTTATCTTGATGTAGCTTTAGAATAATACCGATATTTATAACACAACAACAACTACAATTATGCGTGTTTTAAAATTGATGGTATTCATACTTCCTATATTAGGTTTGTTCTCTTGTAATCAACCGGCAGAAAATGAATGGGAAACTATGTTTAATGGTAAAAATTTAGATGGTTGGGAAGCCAAATTTTTTCATCACGAGTTAGGCGATAATTATGCCAATACCTTTCGTGTTATAGACAGTGCCATTGTGGTGAGTTATGAAGATTATGAGACGTTTGACAACCGCTACGGACATTTATTTTATAAGCAACCCTATGAATCATTTCATCTAAAATTCAAATACAAGTTTACAGATGAGTGGATGCAGGATGCACCCAGTTATACATATCGCAACAGTGGCGTTATGTTTCATTCACAAAACCCTAAAACTATTTTAAAGGAGCAAGACTGGCCTATTTCGGTAGAATATCAAATGCTGGCAGAAGCTGAACCGGGCAAGCCCAGACCTACCGGAAATATGTGTTCGCCGGGAACCGATGTGTTTTATAAGGGTGAAAAATCTAATGACCATTGTATCAGTTCATCTTCAAAAACCTATACCTGGGACACGTGGATTGAAGCAGATCTCATCGTTTATAAAGACTCGCTCGTAATTCATAAAGTAAATGGTGAGCAAGTGCTCGAGTACACAAAAACTCAGACCGGTGGCGAAGTTGCCAATGGTTTTGCCCCACAATATAAAGTAGATGGTAAACCCCTTACAAGCGGTTATATAGGTTTACAGGCCGAAGGTCAGGGTGTTATCTTTAAAGATATCAAGCTTAAAAAGTTATAAGCAAAAATTTTAATATGAATAACCCGGTTTTTTAGTAAGCGTATCCATATTTGGTCCAATCTCGGCATTATAAACTTTTTCTTGCCAATTTTCTTTGGGTACTTCTTCTATTGCGACAGAAATAGAAGCTTCAGACTTACCTAGAGATTGTTGTAAGGCTTGGGATAATGCTTCGGTTACTTTTGTTCGCTCTTCTTCAGTTAATGGAAAACTCTTTAGTGTGATGTGTGGCATTGTGCTGTTTTATTTATTTAGATTCCGAAGCAAAACTAGTAAGCTATAAAAACTTTATTGCGCTGCTTTGGGTTTAATTATCTTTTTAGCACCGTTAAAAATCAAAAGAACTATAAAGCCAATAAGCAATCCTGTAAGGAATTCAAAAATGATTGCTGGCAAATGCAGAATTTCTTCTAAGTGATGAAAAAAGTCCAGATTATGCACAAAAATTCCTCCGGCAACAAGGAAAAGTGCAATGGTACCTATCACGCCAAGGCTTTTAATTACCCATGGCAATGCATTTACTAAAAACAAACCAACCTTGTCTGAAAAGCTATCTTCCTCCTCATTTAAGTTGATTAATTTGGTTCCAAATTCATCCATACGTACAATAAGTGCAACAATACCATAAACGCCTACGGTAGCCACAAGAGCAATGACAGTAACAACGCCAATCTGAGTTGCTATGGGTTCTGTGCTCACGGTACCTAATGCTATAATTACGATTTCAACAGACAATATAAAGTCGGTTAAAATTGCAGATTTTACCTTTTCCTTTTCACGGGTCATTAGCTCCTCTTCAGAGAGATCGTCCAGATTTTGAATGTCGTTATGTTTCTCGTGAGGTACAAAATACTCATATAATTTTTCTGCACCTTCGTAAGCAAGATAGAGCCCTCCCAAAATTAAAATCACGGTTATTGCGACCGGTAAAAAAGCACTCAGCAAGAAAGCAATTGGGAGAATAATAATTTTATTAAGAAGCGAACCTTTAGTAATTGACCACAAAACAGGCAGTTCGCGTTCAGACATAAACCCCGAAGCTTTTTCTGCATTTACAGCAAGATCATCGCCTAAAATCCCGGCAGTTTTTTTACCGGCAACCTTACTCATTACTGCAACATCATCCATTAATGCTGCTATATCATCTAAAAGGGCAAAAAATCCTGAAGCCATAAAACCTGTTTTTGGTTAGGGCAGCAATATAAGTTCCCGATTTTTAAAATTGAATTAAATATTTTATAATTTCTATAATTTCCGTTTGTGGAGAATACCATAAACTATATAAACATTAAAGTTATTTTAAAGCCAGACTCGTGTAGAATTCTATTTCTTAGTTTTACCTCAATTAAGATTAATCTATGTCTTATTAAACCCCAGTTATGAAATACCTTGCACATTATGTGATCGTTGGCGCGTTGTGCTTTTCTGGCATATTATCCTATGCTTTTTATAAAAAATCAATTGCTGAAGAAAAAGAGATTCTCGAAAATGCTACATACACTATTTTAAAAACCTGGGAATTGCCAGAACTTTTAAATGAAATTAGTGGTCTGGCCTGGGTTAACGATTCTACACTCGCCTGTATACAAGATGAAGACGGTTATATTTACCATTATAATTTAAGTAGCGAAGAGATCTCATACGACGTAGAATTTGCTGAAAATGGTGATTATGAGGCAATCGCATTAGATAGCACAAACGCTTATATAATGCGCAGCGACGGTCGCATTTTTGAGGTTCTTAACTATGCCCAAGACAGCATAAGTGTAAGCCATTTTAATACGCCCTTTGACGAAGATAATAATATTGAAAGTCTCGCTTTTAATCCTAAAACCCGCAATCTCATTACAGTTTCTAAAGATAAAGGGCTTAATGAAAAGCGTTTTAAAGGTCTTTATGAAATTCCGCTAGATACTAAAATTCAGAAAGAAAACCCGGTTGTACAAATAGATATGAATGCCGAGGCTTTTGCGGGCTTTCAAAAGAAAAAAGAACAGAAAACCTTTAATCCTTCAGATTTAGCAATTCATCCCCAAACTGGAGATTACTATATTGTAGATGGTAAAAAACCAAAATTACTTATCCTGAAGCCCAACGGAAGTTTTAAAGCATTGCACGAGTTAAATACCTTTCATTTTGCACAGCCAGAAGGAATTACTTTTAGTCCAGACGGTAAACTTTATATTGCAAATGAGGCTGCTACAGGAGTGGCTACAATAATGGAAGTCACCCTAGACGACTTATAATCGAGTTCTCAAATAATTTAATTTTATCACCTCCACTAGTAAATAAAATACTTAAGAATACCCTTCTAGATTAAACTGATTTATCAGTGATTCTCTAGAGTTCTCAGTTGAAACTAATATTAAAAAATTATTTGTAGTTATATAGGCTTAAAAAACTCTTAACACTTCATTAAAACAGTGTTATATAGGGTTAAAACTTTTTAAGCATTAACATATTTAATATACTTTCGATTTTCAAAATTTCACCTCCACCATATGATTCAGAAATACGCACCTGCGGTAATTTTCCAGATTAATAAAGTACATTTTTGTCTGGTTCTAATACTACTTGCAAGCCATTTTGGTTTTGCACAAGAAAAAGAAATAGAACAGGTTTTCTATTTTACAGGCAATACCGAATTACAAACTGACAATCCCACCCAGTCTGTTTTGCAAGCAATTAATACGATGTCTAAAAGCGATAAAAATGCAACTTTCGTAGCTTTAGGAAACATCACTAAAAACGGGTATCCTCCAAAAAAATCTGATCAAAAGAAAACAGAAGAACTTTTGGAAAGCAGCATAATGAAACCATTAAGCGGTTTTAATGGGAATGTAATTTTTATGCCAGGCGAGAATGAATGGAATAAGAATGGTCACGAAAACATTGACGATATGGAGTCTTTTATACAAGACCATAGTAAAGTCAAATTCTGGCCCAATGACGGTTGTCCTCGTGAAATTGAAGATCTAGGTATGAAAAATACCGAACTGTTGATGATAGATTCACAATGGTTTCTTGAAGACTGGGATGATCATCTGTATCTCAACAACAAGTGCGATATTAAAACTCGTGATGATTTTTTTGCAAAGTTTAAAGATGATTTAAAAGACGAGCAAAATAAAACGGTGATTGTTGCTGTATATCATTCAGTATCCTCAAACTCTAAACAAAGTTTTATTGAGAGTATTGGTGGTACTAGCAAAGAGGATTTTCACAGCAATGAGCGAGAAAAGCTAGGCGGTACATTAGAAACCTTAGCAGGTATGTTTCCTAATGTAATTTTTGTTTCAGCAAGCGATAGAAATCTTCAATACCTTACTCATCATGATGTACCACAAATTATAAGTGGTGCAGCTTCTTCAAAACTCGATAAGGTACGTAAGACAAAAGACGATGAGTTTGCAGCAAAAACAAATGGTTTTGCCAGACTTACAGTTTATAAAAATCGCAGCACAAAGGTTGAATTTTTTGAGACCGGAAGTTCAGAGACTAAAAAGCTCTTTGAAAAAGTAATTCGTTCTGAGCAGACGCAGCCCGAGGAGGTAACATATCCAGACATCAGTAATTTAGGATCTACATTTAAGACTTCGATTTATACAAAAGAAGAAACTAACAAGAGTGGATTTCACCGCTTACTATGGGGTAATCACTATCGCGATTTATACAGTAGAGAGGTTGAAGTTCCTGTACTTGATTTATCAAAATTATCTGGAAATCTTCGTGCAATTTCTGAAGGAGGTGGTAATCAATCACGCTCACTACGCCTTATAGATGATGAAGAACATGAATATACGGCTCGTGAAATTCGTAAAAGTGCAGTACGCTTTATTCAGTCTAAAATTAAAGATCACTACGTTGAAGATTTTATGCAGAATACGATTGCAGAAGATATAGTACAGGACTTTTATACCACTGCACAACCCTATGCGCCATTTGCTTTAAATCCTATTTTTGATAGTTTAGATATTTACAATGCGCAGCCAAAACTTTATTATTTACCCAAACAGAAACAACTGGGTATTTACAATGAAGATTATGGTGATAAACTGTATATGTTTGAAGCTCACGCAGGTGATGAAAACAAAGATTTTGCACGTTTTGGAAATGCAGACGACATTATAAGCACTAAAGATTTGTTAGAAGAAACCCGCAATTCTAAGAAAAATCAGGTTGATGAACCTAATTATCTTAAAATACGACTGATAGATTTTATGGTAGGTGATTATGACCGTCATTATGATCAATGGCGTTGGGCGGAATATGAAAAAGAAGATGGTAAGAAAAGTTATAAAGCCATTCGTCGTGATCGTGACCAGGCGTTTCCTAAGTACGACGGTCTCGTACTTAGTATTCTAAAAATGGGGATGATTGATTTTCGCTCTATGGAAAAATACGACGAGGATGTTGATAATGTTAAATGGATGAGTCGTTATGCCTATCCACTTGATCAGGCTTTTTTGAAGGAAATTACCTGGGCAGACTGGGAAAAACAAGTGCAATTTATTCAGGAAAATCTAACTGACGAAACAATAGATAAAGCTTTTGCAACGCTTCCCGAGGCAACACAGGATGAAAGCATTGATAATATCAAACGTAGTTTAAAGGGTCGCCGCGATAATCTTGAATCTATCGCAAAACGCTATTACGAGTATTTAATGAGTCACCAGATTATTACCGGTACCGGTGAAAAAGATGACTTCTTAATTACACGTCAACCAGACGGGAAAACGACAATAAAATTAACCACATCAGAAGATATCGTGTTTGAGAGAACCTATGATAAGTCTCTTACTAAAGAAATCTGGATCTATGGTCTTGATGATGAAGATACCTTTAAAATAACAGGAACTGGTGATCATTATATTCCACTTAAAATTTTAGGTGGTGAGAATAATGATATTTACGATTTTGAAAACACTCAACGTGCAAAAGTGTATGACTACAAGAGTAAGAAAAATACATTTACAAACAAAGCTACCAGTAAATGGTTAGTAGACAGTTATGCTATAAATAACTACAATGATGTGTCTCGTAAACTTGATGCAAATACGATGTTCCCTAGTGTTGGTTTTGATCCTGATGCCGGCTTCAAAATAGGTGTAAAAGATACCTATACAACTTATGGTTTAGCTAACAATCCCTTCAAAACGCAACAATCTTTAACTGCCCAATTCTACTCAGCAACGAGCGGTTTTGAGCTAATTTACCAAGGCGAGTTTGCTCATGTATTTTATAACTGGAATTTTGCCTTAGATGCACGCTATACAAGTCCTAATTATGCAATCAATTATTTTGGTACCGGAAACGATACCCCTTATAACGATGACAGTGTAGATCGTGATTTTAACCGGGTACGCATCAAACAATGGAGTGTTTTTCCATCTCTAAAATACAGAAAGGATAATGTAACAATTAGTTTAGGTGCCGGTATTGAGTCCCTCAATGTTGAGTACGACATAAACGGTGTTACAGGTATTAGTATACCTCCTGTAAATTTGAATCCTACAGATGATGTATTTGAAAATCAAACCTATGCCGGTGCTGAGGCAAGCTTTCAATATAAAAATAAGGCAGGGGAAATAGCTTTTATTAGAAGGGGATACCAGTTTGATCTAGTTGCAGGTTACAAGTCTAATATTGATGAATATAATAACGAATTTACATACTTAAAACCAACTTTCTCAGTAGACATTCCATTACATCCTAGCGGAATGGCCGTTTTAGCAACAAAAGTAGGTGCACATATGAACTTTGGGGATAACTACGAGTTTTATCACGGGGCTACTTTAGGAGGAAATCAAAGTTTAAGAGGTTTTAGAAATGAGCGTTTTAATGGGCAAACATCATTTTATCAAAGCACCGATTTACGTGTAGGACTTTCTGAAATTAAAACCAACTTTATACCGCTACGTATAGGTGTTTCTGCAGGTTTTGATTATGGTCGTGTATGGACGGAAAATGATAATTCAGACCAATGGCACAACAGTTACGGGGGTTCTGTATTCATTAACGGTTTTAAAGCGCTTACCGCAAATGTGGGCTATTACCTGAGTGATGAGTCTAACCGCTTAGTTTTTACATTAGGTTTTGCCTTCTAAAAAATAAAAATTTAAATCAATTAAAAATCCTGCTTTTACGAAGCAGGATTTTTTTGTTTTATACCATTGTGGTTTTAAACCGAAGTAAATATGATACATCTAGTCCCTTTATACTATAGAAACAAACTACTTGTTTTTCTAAAAATCAAAAATGTTGAATACTAAACTATACTTCTAATTTATAAAGCAAAGGGTTGAACGCTTTAGAAACAACCAGCACCTTATCTCCGGGTTTTAAATCTTCTGCCTCCTCGTGTTGAATAACCACTCTAACGACTTCGGTATGTATGCGTACAGTTGCAATACTTATAATTTCTTCAGTGTCTATCTTTAAAACTTCGCCGGTGAATTTAAATTTCCCACTTAGATTTTGATTTATAAATACGTGCTCGGGAGTTCCTTGTTTTGTAATTAAACCATTTTCTAAACAAATTACTCGATCTGCCAGTTTTACAATCTCGCTAATGTCGTGAGAGATAAGTATCGTGGTTAAATTAAATTCGTTATGTACGCGTTTGAGATACTCTTGCAGCTTGTATCTAATGGTAGTATCTAAAGCTGCAAGTGGTTCATCGAGCAATAGAATTTTAGGTTTTTGAACGAGTGCCCGTGCCAACGCAACGCGCTGTTTTTGACCACCACTTAATGTATCGGGTTTACGCGTTTGCAACTGGCCTAATTCCATGAGCTCTAAAAGATCTGGGATTGAATTATTCTTAATTCCCTTAGCTTGAGCAAACTTTAGATTTTCTAAAACAGTCAAATGCGGAAACAAAGCATAATCCTGAAAGACATAACCTACTTTTCGTTTTTGAGGCTGAAGATTAACCTGTTTTGAGGCATCAAACCAAACCTCATCATGAACACTAAGAGTTCCTGAATCGGGTTTCATTAAACCGCTAATCATACGTAAGGTCGAGGTTTTGCCCACACCCGAAGGCCCATAAAGATTTACAAACTCGCCCGCTTCAATTTGTAGATTTAAACGTAATGTCATCTCCCCTTCCGCCGCCTGTAACGTTTTGCTGAGATCAAGTTTTATCATTTGAAGAAGCTTTTAAAGTAGTTTCCATTTACGAGATAAACCAGAAGCAGTATGCAAAAAGTGATTGCAAAAAGTACCAACGAGTAAAAATTAGCCGCGTCATAATTAAGTGCTTCCACCTCATCGTAAATTGCTATAGATGCTACTTTTGTTTTACCGGGAATGTTTCCACCTATCATCAAAACCACACCAAACTCTCCTACCGTATGCGCAAATGACAATACTATACCGGTTAGTATTGACGGTTTAATTTGAGGTAACTGAATTTTAAATAAGGTTTCCCATTTTGATTTTCCCATCACGTAAGAAGCTTCTGTAATGGACCTGGAGATTGAACTCAAACCAGATTGTATAGGATGCACCATAAACGGTAAACTGTAAATTACTGAAGCAATTACTAATCCTGTAAATGAGAAAACCAGTTTTATACCCAAAACAGAATTTAACCAACTTCCCACCCCGTTATTAGGACTAAATGCCATTAAAAAATAGAATCCTAAAACGGTGGGCGGTAAAACCAGAGGCATACTTACTAAGGTTTCTACAACCGGTTTTAAACGGGATTTAGAGTTGCTAAGCCAGTATGCAATGGGAGTTGCGATGATTAATAAAATTAAAGTAACCACCAGAGCAAGTTTAAATGTGAGCAATAGAGGTTCCCAATTCATAATCTACCTAGCATAACTTCGTTTAACTTAACCATTGCTACAACCTCACTTGAGACCGCAAGATTTAGCTTCATAACTGCTGCTGTACTTATGATTGAAGTAAGAGCACCGGCAGTAGTATTGAGTTTGATTTTACTTAATAATTTTCCTTTTTCAATACCTAAAATGGTCGCAGGTAGTTGATTTTGCAAACTCACATTAGATTGCTCACCTATTCCTATAATTACTTCAGTTTCTTTAAAGACAAGCGATACTTTATGTCCTTTTTGTAAATAGTCTGCAGTTTGCGGGGTATCAATCACGATTGCTTTGAGAAATAATTCAAAAGTCACAGCAACCTCAACTATCGTTAAATTGCTACTTACTTCCAGAGCGTGTATATGACCGTGTAGTTTATTCATTTCCCGAATATCCAAAATCTGAAAGTATTTTCTGCGCTTCAGGCGAAAAAAGATAATCATAAAAAACCGCTGCCGCATTTAAGTTTGCGCCTTCCCGATTAAGCACCACCACGCCCTGAGCTATGGGATCGTAAAGTTTTTCATCGATAACGGCCCAGTTTCCTTTGTTTTTAAGTGCAGGAGATTTTACTACTGCTAATGCTGTAAAGCCTATCTCGGCTGCGCCGGAAGTTATAAATTGATTCGTCTGAGCTATGCTTTCGCCATAAACCAACTTATGGGAGATAGAATCGTATAAATGCTGACTTTTTAATACTGAAATTGCCGCACTGCCATAGGGTGCAGTCTTAGGGTTTGCGAGTGCTATATGCTGTATAGAGGCACTGGTAAGCATACGTAAAATAGGCAATGACTCGTTTGAATAAGACCATAAAACCAGTTTACCGTATGCATATATCTTAGGAGGGTTTACCGCCATCCCGGCATTATAAACCGCCTGTGGATAATTCATATCTGCCGCTACAAATATATCATAGGGTGCGCCTTCTTGAATCTGAGCGGTAAGTTTACCTGATGAACTTATTACAATCTGGCATTTTACACCTGTTTTGGCCGTAAAGTCTGCTG
Source organism: Leeuwenhoekiella sp. NPDC079379 (assembly GCF_044542075.1). Taxonomy (NCBI): domain Bacteria; kingdom Pseudomonadati; phylum Bacteroidota; class Flavobacteriia; order Flavobacteriales; family Flavobacteriaceae; genus Leeuwenhoekiella; species Leeuwenhoekiella sp. NPDC079379. Next base: position 314,211 of record NZ_JBITTU010000005.1, on the reverse strand, counting down.
CTAATTCGTGAATTGCAAACTGCATATTTGCCGCAGTTGCGATACTTAAAACGGTTTCAGATTTTTGTTTACAAGTAATCAAAAGCATACTTATACCAAGTACGGTTAAAACTACGAGCAGTCTATTTACAATCTTAAAACTGTTGTGCATTTTTAAATAGAGTATGAGTGATAACAAAATAAGGCTTTTAAAACGAACTTACTCTGAGAGAAACTAGAACAAATCGTCTAAAATTTACCGTGTACTAAAAAAAAACGCTTTCAGGATTCTGAAAGCGCTCATCAATAATGTACTAGTTCTATTTTTCTTAATCACAATTTCCATCTGCATCGCAGCTCTGCCCTTGCATCACTTCAAATTCTAGCGAATTGTGTTTAGCGTGCCACTCGCTGTATGCTTTATCAATAACTTCAGAAAATTGCTCTTCGGGTTGTGCTCCTGAAACCGCATATTTTCGGTCAAAAACAAAAAACGGAACACCGCTTACTCCCAGTTGCTGTGCTTCTGCTATGTCCTGCTCTATAAAAGCAGCAAAGTTCTCTTCTCTCAATTCGGTATGTATCGCTTCTTCAGTAAGGCCTACTTCTACACCCAACTGTACAAGTACATTTGTATCATCTACATTTAAACCGTCTATAAAATACGCTTTCAACAAGCGTTCTTTCATAGCATCCTGCAGACCTTGCTGACCAGCCAGATGTATCAATTGGTGCCCTTTATGTGTATTTGCGACAATTACCTTATCATAATCAAAATCAAGACCGGTTGCCTTAGCATAATCGGTTACGTGATCTATCGCATTTTGTGCCTGCTCTGAATTCATACCCTTGCGATCTTGTAAATACTGTTTGCTGTGTATCGAAGCATCTGTTTTAAGATCTGGTGCTAATGAAAAACTCTTCCATATAACTTCTATGCGGTCACGATGTGAAAACTGCTCTAAAGCTTTATCAAAATTACGCTTGCCTATATAGCAAAACGGACACATGATATCACTCCATATTTCGACTTTCATTGTATTTGGTGTCATGTTATAATTTATAGGGGTTACCATAAAATAGTCGTTAAAACAGCATATACCTTACAATGCGCTAAGTTTAGGCGCTGCCGAAACGCGAATGACAAAATCTCCTACAGTAGTTGATTTTAGAGAGAAGGGTATTGCAAGGGGAAACAAACCAGCCAGTGTATTAACTGAAAAATTATCTACTTCCTGACCAGGTCTCGAGTTGTCTGCATAGATCTGAATACGTAATGTATCTTTTAATGATGCTACCAAAACATATTCTCGCATAAATGAAAGTGCCTTTGCCTTACTTTTTTTAGGATAATCTATTTTCTGCGCCACCAGGTTCGCCTTAAAACTATTACCCTCAATGTCTGTTAGCTGCATTTGAGGTACAAATAACTGTTTTTTAATACCTAAACAATCACATAGACTATATACCGAAATAGTATAAATGCTATCTGGTTTCGGAGCAAACTGAAGCATTATAAAATTTGATCGAATCAACGAATCGGCTTTATAAATAAGTACAGGATCTTCTACATTTAAACTGAATTTATAGTCGGTATTAGATTTTAAAAGCGGTGTTTCTTCCGGTAGATAGGATTTAAAATCTGTAATAGGTTCGCGATTAATTAAATCCTGATACGCCTGTAAACCATTTAACTTAACAACGCAAGAACTTAAAAACACTAAAGCAACTAAAACTACCAGCTGTTTATACATATTTTAGTTTATAATACTGAAAAAAGACCTGCAATAAGTAAAATGGGTAAGATGAAAATAACTATAGGCAATAGCAGATTTAAGATTGCCGTGGCTATTGAACTTTGTTGCACTTCAGAAATACCAATAATTATGAGAACAAGAGACCAAATTACCAGAACCGTTTCTAATAAAACCGAACCCCAGAATGCAATATTTTCTAACATTCCACCGCCGGTAATATCACCCTCTGCCTGAAATAATGCTATTCCGTAAATACCTACCTGTGGTACTAAAAATACAAGGGTTAAAATCATAGGTAACGACCCGTAGGCCAATACCCGTAGAATACCTTTAGAATCTGCTCTACCACCTATCCATTTACCGGTATAACTAAGTAACGAAGCATAAATATAATACGACACCCACCCCAGTAGAGCACCGCCTACAATACTAAAACCCAATACGGCTCCCAAACTTAAATTATCTCCTAAATCTTTTTCGATAGCGCGGTCAAATCCGCGCACAATACCCGCTAAAATGAGCAACACATAAACATGCTCGTCGTATTTTTTAGCTTCTATAAATTTGAAAACTTCCCGCGGAAACACCCATATTCGAGTAAATAGTTCACGGTCTGTCAGGTTTTCTACAGATTCCTGAGGAGTATTGGTTTGTTGCATAGGCTAATTTATTTTAAGGGTTTTCACCATCTATTAATTTTTGAGCGGTTTCATTTGCTGCATATACAGCACCATCCATATATCCCGGAAACTCAGTTGCCGTCTCTGAACCCGACACCAGTAATCTGTCTTCAAAAAATGAATCCTGAAAAACAGGATTCCCATTATTTTGATGAGGAAAAAGCGGACTCTCAGAAGATTCATAGGTATGCGTTTCCCGGCTCCAGATGCATTCTTTATATTCAATAAAACGGGTTACCGGTTCGCCAAAAACATTTTGTAACTGGTTCATAACCCGCATCTGGCGTTCATCGTTATCAAGCAACTTATAAGAAGCATTCATAAAACCACACAACGCATATTTAGAACGCTTGTGATCGCAGTGGTCGTAAAATTCAGTTATAGGTCCGGTATTGCTAAACAAGGTTCCCGATAGCTTATTTTCTTTCCAGAATGGTGTCTTAAAAGTTAGTGCCACTTTGATAGAATCTTCCATCCAGGTTTGTGTTTGTTGTGCCGTATGTACTATTAAATCGGGTAAAGCCGGTGAAAATTGAATACGCTTAGACCACAATTTTGGCGGAAGCGCGAGAGCCACTTTATCGGCTTCAAAAACTTCACGTGCTTTAACGACTACTTTATCAAAATGAAACTGAATTTCGTTCACCGGCTGATTAAGCAAAACCGAATTTTGATCTAACTTTTTATAAAGTGTTTGTATTAAATGCGAAGTGCCGCCGGCAATACGATAACTGGGCGGTTGGCTGGGTACTTGTATAGATTGTGCCGGAGAAGTAGAGAATGGCTGAAAAAACACCTTACCCGTCATATACTGTTCAAAAGAAGAAAGGCCAAGCTCCTTTAGTAGAGCGTTTAAATGTTTATGTTGATCGCCAAACCAGGTAGCACCCATTTCTACCGGCGTCTCAGCCGTATCAAAGGCGGTACGTATTCTACCACCTATGCGATCTCTGGCCTCTAAAATTTTAAAAGGAATTCCTTTTTGCTGTAAACGGTATCCTATTAACAACCCACTTAAACCCGCACCTATTATTAGTATCATCTAGTAAAATTAAGGAAGCTTAGGTTTAGTTGTAATTAAAAACACGAAGTATTATCAGATTAAAAAATCTAAATTTTCAAAGACTATTCAAATTCTAATCGGTATTAATATCGTTTGCTTCTAAGATCTGATTAAATTGTGCTTCATTTCCTGCTTCTTTCATTTCAGCATAAATAACGCGCATCACTTTTTCAGAATCTGCTCTGTAGGGCGATTTAAGTTCAACATAGCGTTTATAAGCCTTACACATGGCCTCAAGCCCTCTCTCATATTCATTTAGTTTCAGCGCATAAATTGTTCCTATGCCGTAAAATACCTCAGGATTACTGGCATCTATTAGTGCCAGACGCTCATACGATTTTAGGGCGTTGGCATAATCCTCTTTATATTGATAGACAATGGCTATATTCTGTAAGGGCATCAAACCGTAGGGATCTACTTTCAACGAACTTTCATAAGCTGCGATCGCCTTATCAAATTTGTTAAGTTTTCTATACATCAATCCCAGATTGTCCCACGCAAAAGCAAAATCAGGATCTTCTTTGATTGCTTTTTCAAAATACCCGGCAGCCTTAGCAAACTCTTCATTTTCTGAAGCATCTACGCCATCTACATAATACATATACGCTTTACGGTTTTCAGAAAGTGATTTATCACTGTGCTTGTCATTACTGGCGATGGTTTCTTTTAAAGCCATACAGTTTTGCATCATATAACGCTCTACTGTATAATAATAATCTTTGTATTCGTCAGACTCATTATTTGTATTTATGACAATATCTATTTTTTGTTTACCATCTTCACTTACCACCGCATCTTTATCAGGATTTATATTTTGAAATTTTGAACCCATCTGGTATGCACCGGCTAACTCGTCAAGGCATTTATTGATTTCTAAAGCAACCTCTGCCCTATGCTTATCGTAAGTACTTATAGCATCTATACACTCACAAGCATTTTTTGATAATTGGCTGAGAAGAATATCTTGTTGAGAACCGCCTTCTTCTTGAGCAAACGCCGCAAAAAACCCGAGCATAACAGTTAAAAATAGCAGTGTTTTTTTCATCCTTAAAATTTAAATAGCAGGCTAATAACTCACAGATTAATCATTATCTGTAATTATATCAACAAGATAGTATATAATTTTAAACAGTAATTACAGCTTTCCTCATTTGTAGCTATTTAGCTCGAAATTTTCATCATTATATTCTAATACAAATTCAGCGTTAGCGCAAATAAAAGCAGCTAAAAAGCCGCTTTTCAAGTTTTATAAAAAATCTTCCCGAGCCGGATTAAAGGCGTCTATGAGAATCCCTTCTTCCAGACATTCGGCACCGTGGGCTGCGTGATGTGAACTCTGCACCTCCTAGGTCGCCTTAGATTTAAAAAATAACTCGCTTTCCTTTTTTTATGGATAATGATTATCGATTTTGCATATATTCGATTCCGGCAATAACGCCGCGTAATTCTGCCAAACCTTTTAAACGCCCAATCGCGGTATAACCCGGGTGTGCCAGAGGTTTCTTTAAATCATCAAGCATCTGGTGCCCGTGATCAGGACGCATAGGTAATTGTTTACCACGTTGCTTTTCTACTTCTAATAATTCATAAATCACAGCCGGCATAGGCACGTCACCTTCTAAGTGATTGTCTTCAAAAAAACTGCCGCTGGTATCGCGTTTTGTACTGCGCAAATGTATGAAATGAATGTGGCTGCCATAATCTTTAACCATTTGTACCAAATCATTATCTGGTCGTGCTCCAAAAGAGCCGGTGCAAAACGTAATTCCGTTAAAAGCACTAGAATTATCTGCCAGTAAACGAGCAACATCTGAAGCTTTGCTCATAATACGTGGCAAGCCAAAAAACGCATGCGGCGGATCATCTGGATGTATCGCCATCGCTACACCTGCCTGCTCTGCAGTGGGTAAGACTGCATCTAAAAACAGCTTTAAATGTTCTTGAGCTTTAGACTCATTAATAGTTGCATAAGTATCTAAAGCTTCTTGAAAAGCAGTTAAGGTGTACCCTTCTTCTGCTCCCGGGAGTCCGGCAATTATCGCACGTTCTAATTTCTTTTTTTCTGCTTCAGAAGCGGTATCCATAAATTGTTTTGCTTCCGCAAGTATAGACTCCTTATAGTCATGTTCTGCATTGCTACGCTTAAGCATATAACAGTCAAAAGCAGCTAAAAGTTCCCATTCAAAACGCAATGCTGTTGCACCATTTGCCAGCGGATATGCCAGTTGAGTGCGTGTCCAGTCTAACACGGGCATAAAATTATAACACACCACATTTACCCCTATTTTACCTAAATTCTGAAGCGAAATTTTGTAATTCTCAATATGATGCTCAAACACTCCGGTTCGGGTTTTGATAGGCTCGGTTACCGGTAAACTTTCAACCACATGCCAGTCTAAACCTGCCGCATTAATTTCGGCTTTACGCTTCTCAAGCGCTTCGAGTGTCCAGATTTCTCCGTTTTTAATTTCGTGCATTGCGTGTACCACACCGGTTGCACCTGCCTGTCTTATATCTTGAAGCGATACAGGATCTTTAGGCCCGTACCAACGCATTGTTTGATTCATCTTATAAATTTTAAAGGATAACAGATCGCAAAAGCATCTGCCTAATTCTAAATTTGAAATTAAAATGCAGCATTAAACGCCTGCAAATACTTTAAAACCACCATCTACAGTGACAACTGTACCGGTAACAAAACTTGCGGCATCGCTGCACAACCAGTGAATGGCACCATTTAAATCTTCGGGGTTACCAAATTTTCCCAGGGGTGTATGCGCAATGATTTTCTCACCTCGCTCGGTAAGACTCCCATCCTTATTGGTTAATAAATCACGGTTTTGCTCAGTTAAGAAAAAGCCCGGCGCTAATGCATTTACCCGAACCGGATTCTCTTGTTTTTGTGCAAATTCTACTGCCAGAAACTGAGTAAGATTTTCTATAGCAGATTTTGCCGAAGCATAGCCCATAACTCGTGTAAGTGGTAAATGTGCTGCAACTGATGAGATATTTACAACACTCGCCTTAACTGACTTTTCTAACAACGGAAGGAAAATCTGCGTAGGTAAAAAAGTTCCTATATAATTCAAATCGATCACCTTACGCATCTGCTCTAGATCTGCGTCTGCAAGCGTTTGATTAGGCATAATTAAAGCTCCGGCCATATTGCCGCCTGCGGCATTAATCAAAACATCTATATAACCTAAATGCTCTGCAATCTCCTCTTTTACCAGCATCAAAGCTTCTTTATTGGTTACATCTGCCACTACGCCGGTGGCCTCGTGCCCGTGTTGCTTAATGCTACTTACCAGCGCATCAACTTTATCTTTGCTACGCCCCAGAATTACAACGTGAGCGCCTGCTTCAGCTAGTGATCGGGTCATCGATTCACCCAGAACACCGGTTGCTCCGCTAATTACAATTATTTTATTCTCTACAGAAATCAACGATTTCATATTATTAGTTTTTTGGTTATTGATTAGTCTTTTAAAGAAACAATTTCTTTGCTTAAAACGGAATCTTTTATATAGGTTTTTAATGATAAATCCTGTCGTGCAGCTTCCTGTAATGCTAATGTAGCGACCAAAGTTGCCCCTAATTTAGAAAGGTGTGTATCATCGTGTTTTTCGGTTTTGTAGTATGTGTTTTCACCGGCTGCAAAATGCAAATGCAGTTGTTTAGAACCTTCTACTCCATATCCTTTTTCTAGTCTTTCGGTTAGAAATTGAAGATCTAGAAATGGTACATTAAGGTCTTTCGCGGTCAGGCGTACTACTAGCGGATAGTCCCCGTGTGTATCTACTAAAACACCGGCATCATTAAAACTACGTCGCACGATAGACGACAATAAAACAGGAATTGCACCTTTAGCTCGTGACTCGTTTACAAATCGCTCCAGATTATAGCGGTATTGCGTAAACGGGAAGGTGTAGCGTGTACTGTCTAGAATTTTTTCATCATTATGACCAAACTGTACAAATAAATAATCCCCCGTATTCAACGAATCTAAAACTACCTGCCAGCGGCCTTCTGTAATAAAACTTTTACTACTGCGACCGTTTACCGCGTGATTACTTATAGTTAAGGAATCACTCACAAGATCTGGAAGCATTTGTCCCCAGCCGTGTTCAGGATTAACCTCAGGATTTTTCTTATCTGCCATCGTAGAATCTCCTATGAGATACAATGTAGTTTTTTGCTGCGCGGAAACTAACGTAACCCAAAGAAATAAGAAACTAAAAAGTAGCTGTTTTAAATTCATTTTTTATTTGTTTAAGATTGAAGCATATGCATCAGGATTCCAGTTATCCTGGCCTTTTAAAACGGAAGCTTTAGTGTATTGTGCTAACTCGTTTTCATAAATCTGATGCGACCACCATACGCGTTTTTCTGGGTTTGCTCCTGCACCGCTGCTATTGTATTCCGCATAAAAAACCGTGCGCTCTTTGTGGGGAAACATGGCATCGCCATCCCAGACTTCCCATCCTTCGGGAAGTATGTGAGCTCCCAGTTTACAATTTAAAAAAACGGTTTTAGCATAGGGTCTCCAGGGTCTGCCTAAATATGCTTTTGAGACTGCAGCGTCTGCAGTAAGTGTACAATCTGAAAATACATAACCGTATTGCTGTCTTGCTGGGGTTGAAGCTGCCGTAACATAAGAATCTGCCAGACTTTTAATCTCACAGTTGTCAAAGAATGCCGTTGCCTGCCCAAATATAAAATCTGTAGTTCCCTCAATATAGCAATTTTCAAATAGCATACGGTTGTCTTCACCAGCAGTATAAACAGTATCCTGACATCCTAAAATTTTACAATTTTTAAATACAGAACGATCTCCTGCTGCGTGTAACGATACTGCCTGACCTTTTTTACACCACGTATTTTGTATAGTCAAATTTTCAGCATAAAAATCCTGTCCCTCTACTTTTAAAGTAGCCGAAGTGAACGTATTCACAACCTCCTGGGTCACCGCATCTACTTTCCCTGAATAATCGCTGTTTACCAAAATAACCTGATCACGGTCTTCTCCTATTAGGGCAATCTTTCGCTTCCAGGCTGGGATGGTGATTTTCTCGTTGTAAATTCCTTTTTTTATAAATATACGCACGTAATCAGGACCCAAATCGCGGGTACTATTTATGGCCTCCTGTATACTTTTAAAATCACCACTGGCATCTTGAGCAACTGTAATCTTGTGGTAAACACGAGCTGTTTCCGCAATAAATATCCGGTTTAAAAATGATAGACTGTACTGTAGTGTTTTTTCAAACCAGGGATTCAATAACCAGAACGAATGTGGTGTTCCCGGGATGGTACGCACCTCATTATAAATCCCATACTCGCTTAATAAGGAAACCATATCATCACGACCAGCGTGAAAACGAGACACGGTACTGTTTATAAAAAGCGTGGGAGGTGTTGTAGCATTTACATATTCTAATGGTGAAGCTTCTCTCCAGTTTTTTGGGTTTTCATCTTGTAAACCGCCTAGCCACTTCCCTGCGATCTCACTTTCTTCAGCCTCCGGGTGAATAAAAGAAACGATACCGTCAACATTAATAATTGCCTGCACTACATCTGACGTTTTATAATCTATACTATCAAATCGTTTTAAATTACCTGTAACTCCAACTAAAGTGGCCAGTTGAGCACCGGCAGAATTACCCAGAATTGCAATTTGATCTGGATTGATGTTGTACTTCTCTGCGTGATCCCTCATAAATCGTAAAGCCGCTTTTAAATCTAAAACCGCCCCAGGAAAAGGTGTATCTGTGCTTAAACGGTATTCTGCAATAACTGCTACAAACCCATTGTTAGCTAAATGCTGTGCCATAGGCCTTACATTTTCTTTACTTCCACTAATCCAGCCGCCTCCAAAAACCAGTAAAACCGCCGGACTTGTTGCAGTTTTATTCTTAGGGTAATACACGTCTGCTTTTAAATCTTTACCAGAAACACGTGCATAAACGACGTCTTCTTCCGCAGAAAATTGGCTTTCCTTTAAAGTTGTAACCGGTGTAATAAAGGGATAGTCCTTTTTTAGCTTCTCATAAGTGGTGCTAATCGTGTAAGGCTTTACCTCAATCTCCTTTTTCTGCGCAATACAACTACCGGTAAGTACTAAAAAAAGAGTAAACAGGCTCAAAATTCTATACATCGCTTATTTATTTTGTAATTCTAAAAAAATCAAAGTCGGCATAACCGCCACGTTTAGCATCGAGGCTGCTTACGCTAAATATACCCACTTTTGCTCCCACCCATTTTCCGGGTTTGGCGGTGAATTCTTTTCCTATTTTTTTAAACGCTTTCCCATCTTCACTATAGCTAAACCTGCAAGTCGCATCGGGTGCACTTACTTCAACTTTAAAATAAGCAGTGTTTGTAGCAATTCGTTTTACCTCATTTGTAAACTCATCTGCACCGCTCTCTGCATCTAGCGCCTGTGTTTGCTCAATAAAAAATCCGTCATTATCGTGTGTTAAAGTGAGTGTAGCATAGTGCATCCCAAAAATCATTAAACCCGCCCGTTTACCCGTAATCGCTTCTTCAGGTTCTAATTTAACAACTGTAGTTGCTGTAAACTGTGGTGACGGAAACTTTTGAAGAAATAAATTAGGCGTCACCCACAAATTCGGTTGTTGTGTTTCAGGTTTTATAGAAAACAGGCGCAGGTATTCTTTTCCGCGTATTTGCGCACTCCACATTACATTAGGATTTGCCTGCCACTGCCATTGTATTCCTAAAGTGTCGGTATTAAATTCATCTGTTTCAGGTGGTGTTGCAATAGGATATTTTAAGTCTACTTTCGGCTTTGTATAGGCTAATACCGGCTCTCCTATTCCATTATTATCAAAATCCTTCCCCATAACCGGCCAATCATTTTTCCACGACATAGGTTGAAGATGAACCACACGACCATAGGCATCTTTGTCCTGAAAATGAAAAGACCAATCTTCACCCTGCGCAGTTGCCACCCAGGCTCCTTGATGCGGACCATTAATTGGTGTACTCCCCTGCTCTAAAACGACTTGCTCTTCGTAAGGACCATACACATTTTTAGATCTAAGAATTAATTGCCAACCGGTACTAACTCCTCCTGCGGGTGCAAATATATAATAGTAGCCATTGCGTTTATAAAACTTAGAACCCTCAACAGTAGGGTGATTTTCATGACCATCAAAAACGTGTTTCCCGGCGTCAAGAACCTTTGTTGCTTCTGCATTCATTTTATGTACGGTAAGTAGACTTTTTACGCCTGCACGACTTCCTGCCCACCCGTGAACTAAATATGCATTACCATCATCATCCCAAAGCGGACACGGGTCTATTACTCCTTTAGCTTTGAATACTAAAACAGGTTCTTCCCATTCACCTCGTGGATCTTTTGTTTTAATGCGGAAAATTCCTTGATCAGGATCACCCCAAAAGATATAAAATTCTTCATTGTGGTACCGAATACTGGGTGCCCAAACCCCATTGCCGTGTTGCGGGATACTAAATACCTCATCTGGGAACTGCCTAGGCAAAGCATAATTTATAAGTTTCCAGTTTACTAAATCCCGAGAATGCAATACCGGTAAGCCCGGAGCAGCGTTAAAACTTGAAGACGTCATATAATAATCTCCATTAACACCCACCACATCTGGATCTGAATAATCTGAATGAAGAATAGGGTTTTTATAGGTACCGTCTTTCTGGTCTGCAACCCAAACTTGCGATATGCTTTGTTGCGCGATGCTGACTAAGCTAAACGCAAGTATTGAAGCTACTAAGGGTATCTGTTTCAAGAATTCCATAAGTCTGAGATTCTATTTTTAAAACAGAAAAAAGCTTAACCGAAACCGGCAAGCTTTTTTCTTATGTTTCTATAATTAATTAAGGCTATTGATACGCAGGATTTTGTTGAAAATCTCTGTTTTGATTTAAATCGATAGCGGTTTGTGGTAAAGGTCTTAGAATTTTTAATTCGCCATTGGCTCCTTGAAAATTTGCTTCATTAACAAGGTAATGATAAGCAGAAGCACGCTCAACCAGTTTACCGGTACGCTTTAAATCAAACCAACGGTGATACTCTCCTAAAAGTTCGCGACCACGTTCATCTAAAATATAATCTATATCAAAGTCTCCCGCTTGCGCTGGTACAACTCCTGCACGGCGACGTACTTCATTTAAGCGAGTAAGACCGGTAGCAGGGTTACCTGCTTGAAGATATGCTTCTGCAGCGATTAAATAGGTTTCTCCTAAGCGTGATAAAATAATATCTCTTCTGCTGGTGCTTCCACCAAATGGAGCGGCAGGATCATCAAATTTTCTTACCGGAATAGTTTGATAATCTGTTGAGGGATTTACAGAAGGCACATAGCTACCATAATCGTGATAAACAGCTTCAGGATGTGCAGCCATATAAGCAGCCTTATCTGCAGGAGTTGCTTCCCAGGCTGGTGCGTAGTAATGTGCTACAGGAAGGGTACTCGTATCTTCTACATCATAAAAGTCAAAATAACGATTGTAAACCTCAACCATAAATGTTGCGTTATAACGTGTGTCGTCTTCAGTAAATAAATCAATTGCAAATTGAGTAGGACATAATAAATATCTTCTGCTAGGTGCGTTTCCAGCTACTTCGGTGCCACCTTGATACGGACCAAAATACGATGTTTGTTGATGTCCTAGAGACTGAGGGTCTGTACTCACTGATTTAGGATCATACTGTACAGAAAATATGGTTTCTGAATTAATTGCATACGTGGGATTTCCCGGTGCCCATAATTCATCAAATTGCAGCGTTAAGCTTTCTCCTGCAATCGCAGCATCAGCATAAGTCGCTGCGGTGTCAAAATCTGCCTGCGTACCAAAATCTTCATAACCTCTAGTTAAGTAAACTTTAGCCAGTAAATGGTTTACGGCACGTTGCGTAACTTTCCCCTGAAAAGCACCTGTTCCTACCTCATCTAGTGCTCCTTCTAATTCAGTTATTATGAAACTGTAGATATTCTCTGCAGAATCGCGGTCAAAACTAAGAACCGGCTCTTTAAAATACTCTGTAACTAGAGGCACTCCTCCATAAGTTTGAACCAGTAAGAAATAGGCATTAGCTCTTAAATAGCGTACCTGTCCTATTTGTTGTGTTAGTACACTGGTATTTGCAGTTAAATCTGCATAGAAGATAGCGGTATTGGCCGTTTGTATCGCTTTATAAGCGTTATCATATAGTGCAGCTACACCTTCAGATGAAGGGTTAAGATCTGTGTATTGGCTTAATCCAGTAGGTTCGGCGTCACGTCCTTCAGCATATAAATCTGTTCCGCAGGCATATAACCAAGGTTCATTTCCGTAAAGTTCACGTAGTTGTGAATAATTTGCATTAATCAGCGACTGGTATCCTTCTGCCGTAAGATAAAATTCTTCGGCAACAGCAAATGACTCATTTTCCTCCTCTAAAAAATCCTGACAACTGGTCACTGCGAGCAGCAGTACCAGGCATCCTATTATGTATCTTGTCTTTTTCATCTTCTTAAAATTTTAAATTAAAACCTACCTGATAGGTAACATAACTAGGTCTTCCTGTTTGAAGTGATGCCCCTGCCCACTCCGGATCGTACCCGTCGTACTCTGTAAAAACAAACGGATTGAGTACGTTAGCATACACGCGTAGCTGCGAAAGGTTAAGAGATTCTAATGCTTTACCACTTAAATTATATCCTAAGGCTATGTTTTTTACTTTAACAAAAGATGCATCTCTGTAATAGCCTACACCATTATTTCTCCAAAAGCTACCTTCATTACGAGGTTGTGGATATGTATTAGAAGCTCTAGCAGGAATACCAGCATCGTTTGCAGGTATATACCAGTCTATATCTAATTTTTGACGACCTCGGTCACGGGTATCTGCAAAATTTGCATGGTAATTACTGTATACCAAAACTCCTTGTGTAACAATTACTGAAGTAGAAAGGTCAAAATTCTTAACACGTAAAGAACTAAAGAAACTACCGGTCCAGTCTGGATTTGTAGATCCTAAAATAACACGATCTGCATCTGGTGTGTACCTACCGTCACCATTAACATCAAGAAGTTTTTCTTGACCCTCTTGAAGACCATAACCTTGAGCTTCTGCAGCCTCATCTGCTTGCCAAATGCCCGTAAACTTATAGTTATAGAGTGCATCTAGCGACTCGCCTATAAATAAGTTATTTCCTACATCATCTACCTGATCCTGCCCATAGATAGATCGTAGCTCATTAGTATTTTTAGTAAATGTAAATGACGTTGTCCAAGTGATATCTTCTGTTTGAATATTGCGTGTTGTAAGTGCGATCTCTACCCCACGGTTACTTACAGATGCAACGTTTGCTGCGATATTTGCAAAACCGGTCTCACTTGGCAAATCTTGAGTAAATAATAAATCATCAGATAAACGATCATAAACATCAATACTACCGGTAATACGATCTCTATATAAACCGAAATCAAGACCTACGTTAAATTCACGGGTACGTTCCCACTTTAATTGTGCGTTTGCAATCTGGTTAGAAATAAATCCGTTTGAAGCCTGACCTGCATAATCATAATACGTTTGTGTATCTAGTGTATTTAATGAAGAATACGGGTTAATTTTATTATTCCCGGTATAACCAAAACTAGCACGAAGTTTCAAATTACTTACAACGGCAGACTCGGTTAAGAAATCTTCGTTAGAGATATTCCACCCCAATGCTGCTGAAGGAAATGAATCCCAACGGTTGTCTTCGGGAAATACTGAAGAACCGTCCCATCTGTTAGAAAGTGTAAGTAAGTATTTATCGTCATACGAATAATTAAAACGTAATGCATAGGATCTCAATGTGGTTTTAAAATAATTAGAACCTAAATCATAAGTACCCTGTTCTCCACTCCCTATATTAAAAAAACTGGTATCAAAAGGCATATTTCGAGAGGATGCAAAAGAGCTTTCGTTACGGTCTGAAAACATACTGTATAGTCCTAAAAGGTTGACATTATGAATTTCATTAAAAGTCTTCGTTATATTAAACTGGTTATCCCAGGTATAATTGAAGTTTTGTATCTGATCCAATCGAGCAGAAGACAGATCGTTGTTTTTACTACCGGTATCTGTAAGTGGTCCCCAAGATCTTCCTCGGCGATTATCTGAATATCCTGCAGCCAGCGAGGTCTTAAAGGACAACCATTCTAGAGGCTTATATTCAAAATACGTATTCCCAATTATATTCCATCTGCGAATGTTATCGATTGCATTTTCAATTTCTAAAAGAGGATTATATGTACTAGTCTTATCTATAATAAAATTTCCGTCTGGACCAACTAGTTTTCCAGGTAATGGAAATAGAGTTTCTCCATCAAGATCATAAGGATCTAAAAATGGATTTAGTCTAAAAGCTTCCTGCATTGCTATATCACTACCCTGATCCTGATCTGTTAAGGTTACCGTAATATTTGTACCTAAAGTAAACTTCTCATTAATCTTATGATCTACCCCCAGTTTTAGAGTGTACTTATTTAATTCTTCGTTATCTATATTTCCGGTTTCTGTCTGGTACCCTAATCCTAAGTTATATCCTAAACCGTTTTCAGCTCTTCCAGAAGCATTTACATAGGTGTTTTGTTGAATACCTGTTTTTAAAACAGCATCATACCAATCAAAAGACTGGTTTGCAGCAACACGTCTAAATAGTTCTGAATTTCCTGTCCCTGCAACTGCATCAAATAAAGTCGCTTCAGTTACTGCGCCGGTGTTTGGGTCTTTAGCAGCAGTAGCTAAATAGGCACCCTGGTGATATTCCCACCACGTCTGCGGATCCATAAATTTAGGAAGACGAGCAACGTCTTTTACACCTACAAATGATTCTACACTTACGGTAAGACCACCTTTTGCACCTGCTCCACTACGTGTTGTAACAATAACAACACCATTAGATCCACGAGAACCATAGATCGCTGTAGATGAAGCATCCTTTAAAATATCCATACGCTCAATATCCTGAGGATTGAGGAAATCGATATTATCTGTAGGTACACCGTCAACCACAAATAAAGGATTACCGCCACCACCAATAGAATTTTGACCACGTATAGTGATATTGTAACCATCGCCAATACGACCGGTTGAATTACTTACCTCTACACCGGCAACTAACCCCTGTAAAGATTCTACAGGATTAGTAAGGTTACGTTCGGTTAAACTTCCTGAGTCAACCGTACCTACTGCACCGGTAAGGTCTGACTTTTTAACGGTACCATATCCTACTACAACTACCTCACTAAGAGATTGCACATCTGTCTCTAACGATATCGTAAAGCTACTTTGAGAGCCTACCGGCAGACGTTTGGTTAGAAAACCCACATAACTTACAACAAGAGTTGCATCATTACCTGTAACTTCCAACTGAAAGTTTCCGTCAAAATCAGTAACAGTAGCAGCATTTGTACCTTCAACTAATACATTAACTCCGGGTAAAGGCATACTGTCATCAGCTGCTGAAACCGTTCCTGTAATGGTTCGCGCATTCTGGCTAAAGCCGAATAAAGAGCAGAGACTGAAAGCAAGTACAAACAGCCCTCTCTTTTTTCCTCGAAAGAGGAGATGAGTAATTAAATAATTCATTTTAATAAGTTTAATTGTGTGTGTAAATTTTTAAATAAGCAGTCTGGTTTATTTCATAAGAGTATTATTTATTTTGGTATTGATATATGTTATAGGTTCGCAATTCTCAATAGATGTGGACTCTTGTGCACCATTAATGGTCACATTTTTTAAGGTGATACCTGAGACTAGTTTTTCGGGTCTACCTTTAATTAAGATTCCGTACTCACCCCCATTTTCTACAGTGATATTTTCAAGATTAATGTTGTTTATAGTGGGTATAAATTCGCCTTCCTGAACTCCATAAATCCCGTAGTATAAATTGATTTTAAGTACAGCTTCTTTAACCTGTCCTATCTCAATATCTTTTACATAAAGATTTTCTACAAAGCCGCCTCGAAGTGTATTTGTTTTGATACGAATTGCCCTGTCTAGATTAGGACTATTCATTACACAATTGCGCACAAAAACATTGCGCACACCAGCCGAAATCTCACTTCCCATTACCACACCACCGTGACCATCTTTCATTTCGCAATTTTCTACAACAATGTTTTCACTGGGTATATTCACACGGCGACCGTCTGCATTACGACCAGATTTAATAGCAATACAGTCATCACCAGTATTAAATTTGCAATTGGTAATGTGCACATAACTCGAATATTCAGGGTCACAACCATCGTTATTAGGACCGTGGCTATTTACGGTAACCCCATCAACTGTTATGTATTTTGATTTTAAAGGATGAATAACCCAAAAAGGTGCATTAGTAAATGTCACCCCCTGAATTAAAATATTCTCGCATTCTAAAGTTTGAAAAAACAAAGGACGCAATTGATGTTTTGCTCCAAAAATTCGATTTTCAACAGCAACACCATCTTCTACCATTTTAAACAGCGTAGGCAAATTGTGCTCATCTTTTTGTTGAGGAGTACCTTCTTGATGACCATAACGTTCTGCACCAGACCACGGCCACCAGTTGTCATTACTAGCCTGCCCATTAAATGTACCACTACCTGTTACCGCAATATTTTTCTGTCCTTTGGCATAAATCAAGGGAGAGTAATTCATAATTTCCATACCTTCATATGAAGTGTGTACCGCCGGTAAATACGCTTGATGATCTGTTGTAAATAATACTTCTGCACCTTTCTCAAGATGTAAGTCTACATTACTTTTTAAATGAATAGGTCCTGTTAAATAGGCACCCGCAGGTACAATAACGTGACCTCCGCCCGAAGCATTACACTTTTCAATAGCATTTTTAAAAGCCTGCGTGTTTAGAGTTTTACCGTCAGCCACAGCTCCATAATCTGTAATCAAGAATTGTGCATCTGGGAATTCTAGTGTTCCTATTTTTTGTATTATGCGGTCTGCTTCATCCCAGGGGTCTACTTCTACAACGGCTTCTTGAATTCCCCCCGTTTGAGATTGATTTTTACAATTTGTAAAAGCTCCTAAAACTATCAGAAAAATCGTCGCCGGCATTTTACGCAATCGATTTCTTTTTAAATTAAACATAGAATATAATTTCGTGATAATAAAAGTTCACAATTGCAATTATAATACAATCGATTGCATAAAAGTAATTATTAAATATGATTATGCAAATTAAATAACTAAAGATTTATTAAAAAATCATTTTTTCTCAATAATTTGTTTCAATAAGTCAATAATAGAAGTTGAAGAGTGAAAAAATTGCTACAAAAACTATCATTTGTGTATAGAATTGAAAAATTATTTTAAATTGAAAACGATTACATACCCTAAAACATGCGCCAAAAAGAAAAGATTACCATTTATGATATTTCAAAAAAATTAAATATCAGTGCAGCGACTGTTTCCCGAGCATTAAATGATAGTAACCGGGTAAGTCCCAAGACCAAAGAACTGGTCTTGAAAATGGCAAAAGAATTAAATTACCAGCAAAATACTTTAGCTCTCGCACTCAAAAGTGGTCGTACATTTAACGTAGGTGTGGTAGTACCCTATATTAACCACACTTTTTTTGCTTCAGTGATACGTGGTATTGAAGAAGAGTTGACCCCTAAAGGATATCACGTCATCATTTGCCAGTCACACGAAGATGTGGCAAATGAAGCCCGCCAGATTAAAACACTGCTTAACACTCATATAGACGGTATTTTTATTTCGGTTTCTAAGACAACAGAAGATTTATCACATATTCAGGAAATACAGGACGATGGTGTACCACTAATTTTCTTTGACCGTAAAAAAGATATTAAAGGTGTTAGTTCGGTCACCATAAATGATTTTGAAGGTGCTTTTATGGCGACAGAGCATTTAATTCAACAAGGATATAAGAATATAGTACACATAGGTGGTGATCCTAAACTCGAAATCTACAAACACCGTTATGACGGTTATATCGCAGCCTTGAAGGCCTACAATATGGCTATAAACGAAAATCTAATTTTAGAGGTAAGCAGTACTGTTGAAGCGGGTATTGATGCTGTAAAAGAGCTTCTTGATAAGAATATTAAATTTGATGCTTTCTTTTCGGCCAGCGATTATGTAGCTCTGGGTGGATTACGAGAACTACGCAGCCGCGGAATAAAAATACCCGAAGAGGTAGGCGTGGTAGGTTTTAGTAATGAACCCTTTACAAAATATCTGGAGTGCCCGTTAACCAGTGTTGGTCAAACTCCTATGCTGATGGGCCAAATTGCTGCACAGGTTTTTCTAGAACAAATAAATGAACAATCTAAAAGCCTTAAAGTTGAGAAAAAGGTGGTTTTGATGCCAGAACTTTATGAACGTGAGACTTCATTAAAAAAGGGAGTTGCAGTAAATCTGTAACTCCCTTAATAGTTATTAACGCTATTTTTTAAATTATAAGGAGACGCCCCTTTTCCACGGAATAAAATCGTCTTGCCCCAGAATATCTGCTTTAGATTCAATTGCACCACTTGCAACCTGTATTACGTATTCTAGAATTTCTTCTCCCATCTCCTCAATGGTTTTTTCGCCACGTATAACCCCACCGCTATCTATATCTATAATATCTGGCATACGTCTGGCTAGTGTACTGTTTGAGGCTACTTTTAAAACCGGAGCAATTGGGTTTCCTGTAGGTGTTCCTAACCCGGTTGTAAATACCACAACTGTAGCTCCAGAACCTACCATAGCCGTTGTGCTTTCTACATCATTTCCTGGTGTGCATAACAGGTTTAATCCCGGTTTAGTTACGTATTCGCCGTAATCTAATATAGCCTGTATAGGTGATGTGCCACCTTTTTTTGCTGCACCTGCAGATTTCATCGCATCTGTAATTAAACCATCTTTAATGTTCCCTGGTGACGGATTCATATCAAAGCCAGAACCTGCATCGATAGCAGATTTTTCATAAGCTTTCATCAGTTGCATAAAACGGGATGCATCTTCGTCGTTAACGCAACGATTAACCAGTTCTTGCTCTACGCCACATAATTCAGGAAATTCTGAAAGTATAGGAGAGCCTCCTACTGCTGCCAGTAAATCTGAAGCATATCCTAATGCAGGATTAGCTGATATACCGGAAAACCCATCAGAACCACCACATTCTAATCCCATTTTTAACTTGGCAATAGACGCAGGCTTGCGCTGTATGCCATTAGCCTTTTTAATACCTTCAAAAGAATCTTTAATTATCCTGGCAAGCATCGCATCAACGGTTCCTTCAGCTTGCTGCTCATAAATTAAAACAGGCTTTTTTACATCTGAAGTTATACCTGCAAGAGCATTTTTAAAGATGTCTATTTGCAGATTTTGACAACCCAAACTCAATACAGTTGCCCCGGCAACATTAGGATTATTCACATAACCTGCCAGTAATTTTGAAAGTGCGACAGCATCCTGTCGAATACCCCCACAACCACCCTGATGGGTTATAAATTTCACCTCAATATTATCAAAAATAGCTTGCTCTTCTTCAATTTCTACTACCGCGGTATCTTCAGGTACACCTTGAATTAGGTTGCGCAATAATTGGCGTTGACGGCTAGCTTTATGAAATGAAAGTTCTTTTTCAAAAACATCTTTTAATAATTCGATATTTCGGTTTTCACAAAATACCAATGGAAAAAACAGCCATACATTTGCGGTCCCTACCTGCCCGTCTTCTCGATGGTATCCCATAAAGGTTCGGTCTTTCCATTTGGTGATATCTGGAGCTGTCCACGAAGTAGTTTCTGTTTTTTGAGATACCGAATTTGCCTCATGTTTTACATTTTGAGTAGTAAGTACTCCGCCCACTGGTATCTGACTTAAAGCCTTACCCACTAAAACACCGTACATATAAATCGAATCTCCTGGAGCGAGATCAACTAACGAAATTTTATGCTTCGCTTTACAGTCGTCTAATACCAAAAGTGTTTTTCCCTCAAATTGTAAGCTATCTCCCGTATATAAATCTACAAGTGCTACGGCTACATTATCCTGAGGATGTACTTTTATAAGCTTACTTATCATTTTTATTCTATATTAAAAAAGCCAATTTTAACCCTTAAATTTATTGTATCCTTCTTCTATACCGTGTGTATCAATTAGATCTAATGCTTTTGAGATTTGATCTTCAAAATTATCGACTTTAGTTAAATCCTGATCCCAAAATGCTGTATTACTCAGAACTTCATGTGCAATAAGTTTATAATCATGAGTCACCCATAATTGATTAAATACAGCAACCACTTCAGCATCATCCTGTACAGGTAAAGACTGCTCCTTATAGCTGCCTTTATAAAACCGAATTAAACACGCTAGTGCAAAGGTAAGATTTATAGGTAATCGATTGTATTTTTCGTGATAAGCTAATAAACTTGGTAAAACACGAACCTTAAATTTAGAAACAGTATTAAGTGCTATACTCGAAAGTTGATGCTTTATAAACGGATTTCTGAATCGATCAAATACTGCATCTGCAAACGTCTTAAGTTCTTCGTCAGGTAAATCTAATGTGTGATTAATCTCATTGAATACTGCATCACGTACAAAGGTTCCTGTAAAAGAATTGTCTATCGTTTCTTTTACCGTATCGTTACCATACAAAATAGAAAAAGGGACCATAGTAGTATGTGCACCATTTAAAATACGTACTTTACGCGTTCTATACGGCTGCATATCATCAACGACGAGAATATTCTCATCTATTTTATCAAAGGGAATTTTAGCCTTTAGAGCTGCTCCACCTTCAATAACCCACAGTAAAAAAGTCTCTGCAGAAACAATCAAATTATCTTTAAATTCTAGCTGACTTTGATATAATTCTATATCGTCTTTAGGATAGCCGGGTACGATACGATCTACTAATGTATTGTGAAAACTGTTGTATATTTCAATCCAGGATTTAAAATCATCACTAAGTTCCCATAAGTCTGCATACTGCAAAATTATTTTCTTGAGCGTATCTGCATTGTGGTTTATTAATTCACACGGAATAATGGTCAGACCTTTATCTGCAGCTCCCTTAAAATGCTTAAAGCGTTTATAAAGCAATGCAGCCACTTTTGCAGGAAAACTATTATGCGGAACACCTTCCAACGTATCCTGATCATCATAACTTATACCTGCCTCTGTAGTATTAGAAATCAAAAATTCTAACGCTTCTTCTTCAGCCAATGCTAAATAAGCCGCATAATCTTCATATGGATTAATCCCTTTTTGAATACACGAAATGGTATGAATTTCTTCGGTCTCACTACCATTTTTAATTCCTTTTAAAAACAGATTATAGAGACCATCCTGCTCATTAAGCATTTGTATTAGTCCTCCTGCGAGTGGCTGTATTATAGCAACACCTGCATTAAACTGCGCTTCTTTGTTGAGTTTATCTATAATATAATCTACAAAAGCTCTCAAGAAATTACCTTCGCCATATTGAATAACCTTTATGGGTAGTTTTTGAGTATATCCTGAGTTTTGTCTGGTTAAATTTTTCATCGGGTTGTTTACGTTAGGGATTTAAATTATTCAAATAAAGAAGGTAACCAAAGACTGATTGCCGGTATAAAGGTTACTAAAAGTAAAACGATAGCCATTACTGCATAAAGCGGTAAAAGCGGTTTCATGATTTTTTGAATTGATGTTTTTGCTACCCCTACTCCAATAAAAAGAACGGCTCCCACCGGTGGTGTACATAATCCTACACACAAATTCATTACCATCATAATACCAAACTGCACAGGATCTACGCCCATACTTGTTACCACAGGTAAGAAAATAGGTGTAAAAATTAAAACAGCCGGAGTCATATCCATAAACGTACCTACAAAAAGTAATAAGACATTAATAATGATAAGTATTACAAATTTATTATCGCTTAGTGCTAATAAAGCTGCGCTTACGTTCTGCGGTATATTTTCAAAAGACATCACCCACGACATACTCATAGAAGTCGCAATTAGTAACATCACAATCGCCGTTGTACCTACCGAACTTAAAAAGATACTTTTTAAACTTGATATTTTTAATTCGCGATAGGCGAATGATAAAACTAAGGTGTATAATACGGCAATACCTGAAGCTTCGGTAGCGGTAAAAACACCGGTAACGATCCCGCCAATAACTACAACCAATAAAAATAAACTAGGTAACGCATCAAAAAAAGTGCGCAAAACAACACCCATACTACTACGCTCTCCCGCAGGATATCCTTTTTTCTTAATCCAAAATGCAGCGACTAACATAAGTGACAATCCCATTAAAATACCAGGAATATAACCAGCTAGAAACAAGGACGCAATAGAAACACCACCACTCGCCAAAGAATAAACAATAAGTACATTAGAAGGCGGTATCACTAATCCTGTAGTAGATGCCGTGATGTTTATTGCTGCACCAAATTCTTTTGAGTAGTTCTCTTTTTCCATAAATGGTCCTAAAATACCCCCTATTGCAGAGGTTGCAGCTACTGCAGAACCTGATATTGCTCCAAAAAGCATCGCAGCAATAACATTGACATAGATAAGACCTCCTGGCAGGGCCCCCATTAAAGCCTTGGCAAAATTTATAAGCCGTAGGGCGATACCACCCTGATTCATTATTTGTCCCGCCAGTACAAACAGCGGTATAGCGAGGAGTGAAAAACTATCGAGACCAGTTGCCATACGCTGCGCAATGGTTGTAAAGCTGGCTAATGAATCTATAGAAACCATTATGGTAAGTAAACACGAGATCCCGATAGACCATGCCACCGGAACTCCTATTGCCAGAAGTATAAAAAATACAAGTACAAGGATTAAAATTTCAATCATGACAACAAGTATTTTTTAGGGTTGGCTAATTCTATAGATTTATAAATAATTACTAATATTCCGCTAATGGGTAGAACCATATACACAACTCCTAAAGGCAAACCTAAAGCAGCAGAATATTGTCCCAGCTCGTAATTAACATATACTAAATTACCTCCGCCTATGATTAATGCAAAAAATGCAAAGAGCATAATCAAAATATTAATGCCGATACGCAGCTTTATGCGGTTTTCAGGATTTAATTTAGGCGGAAGAATATTAATTGCCAGATGCTCTTGCTGTCCTGAAGCATAAGCAGCTCCCAGAATACCTATCCATATTAAAAGATATCGTGCAATCTCTTCGGTAAACGAACTTGCAGATTGCAATACATATCTAGAGAATACTTGCCAAAGAACTGCTATAACGATTGAGGCCATCAAAAAAACCAAAATCGAACCTAATATTTTATCTAATGTTTTTTTCATACTACTTACTTTACCGCTTGAATGGCTTCGATTAATTTTTTCATCTCGGGATTCTGTTCAAATTCAGCGTACATAGGTTGCACTAATTCTCTAAACGGTTCTTTCTCTGGTCTAATAATTTTAACCCCCGCTTTTTGAATTTCACTTAGCGCTTCCATTTCGGCTTCGTGCCAGATTTTTTTCTCATATTCTAGAGACTCCATCGCGGCTTCTTTTACCCACTTTTGTTCTTGTTCAGAAAGCTTATTCCAGATTACCGTACTTATTAATAATTCGTCTGGTAAAGCAGTATGCTCATCAACGATAAAGTATTTACAAACCTCGTAGTGATGAGATAGATAAAAACTAGGTAAATTGTTTTCTGCACCATCTACGACTCCCTGTTGCAGTGCTGTATATAACTCTCCCCAGGCGATTGGAGTAGGAGAACCTCCCAAACTTTTAACCATATTCATTGCGGTCTGGCTTTCCATCACACGCAACTTTAATCCTTTTAAATCTTCAGGATGCTCTACAGGCTCTTTTGTATAAAAACTTCTACTACCGGCATCATAAAATGTTAAGCCTTTAAGTCGTTGCGGAACACTTGCATTTAATAATTCTTCGCCTATAGGACCTTCTAAAACCGCAAAACGGTGGTCTGCATCTCTAAATAAAAATGGAAGTCCAAAGACTTTTAATTGAGGTGCAAAATTTTCTAAAACCCCAGTTGAAACTTTCGTCATGCCCAGACTTCCTATCTGCAAAAGTTCTAGGCACTCGCGTTCTGAACCTAATTGTTGACTGGGATAAATATCAAGAGATAATTTACCTCCAGATTTTTCTTCAAGACGTTCTCCCATAAAGACCATTGCTTTATGAACGGGATGTGTAACATCTAAGCCGTGAGCAAGTTTAATAACCCGCGTATCACTTATTTCGGCACAACTAAAACTGCTTAAAAGTAATACTGTACTTAGGAAGAATACTATATATTTTGAGTAAATTTTCATGATCTAATTTTTTTAACCAGATCAAGAGCTTCCTCAATTTTTGCTGTTATTGCGGTGTAATCAAATGCACCTTCAGCATTCTTAATAAAAAGTTTTGAGCCAATTCCCACACAGTGAACACCAGCATTAAACCAGGACTTTAAATTCTCTTCGGTAGGGCTTACACCACCTGTAGGCATTATACTCGCCCAGGGCAACGGACCCTTAACCGCTTTTACAAAATCTGGTCCACCCACTTGCTGACCCGGAAAAATCTTGACTACCTCTGCACCTAATTCTTCAGCATACGAGATTTCAGTAACCGAACCACAGCCGGGCATCCACCCCACTTTTCTGCGGTTGCAAGCCTTTGCCATTTCTGCATTTACAATAGGAGAAACTATAAAATCTGCTCCTAACTGTAGGTATAATGAGGTTGTACCGGCATCTAAAACAGACCCAACACCTAAGATCATTCCATCAAGATTGGCTTTAGCATATTTATTTAATTCGCCAAAAACCTCGTGTGCATAATCCCCTCTATTTGTGAACTCAAAAACACGAGATCCCCCATCGTAACAGGCTTTTAAAATCTGTTTACAAACTTCAATATCCTGATGATAAAAAACCGGAACAATTCCGTTTTCGTGCATTCGGGTAACCGCTTCTATTCGCGTATATCTTGCCATTATTTGTGTATTATCTTTTAATTCTTCCTCCTGTATTTCCGTGCATCACTTCTGTGATTTCTGCTACCGAAACAAGGTTTACATCTCCTAAAATGGTATGCTTTAAAGCACAGGCAGCATTTGCAAAATCAAGCGCTTTCTCGGCATCAAAATGTCTTAAACCATAAATAAGCCCTGCTGCATAAGCATCACCGGTACCTATACGATCTACTACCTGCGTAATTTCTAATTCAGACGTTTCTAAGTAGGTGTTATTAACCCAGGCTCTCCCGTAAATTTTTTGCCACGAGGCGCTTAAACCGGTACGTATTTTATCAAAAACCTGTGTGATATTGGGGCAGGCATTCAATAGGTATTTACTGGCTTCAATAAAACCTTCTTTATCTTGTTTAAATGAACTTCCTAAAATCTCATTAATCTCATTTACACCCCCAATAAAAATTGTAGATAAGCTTACCAGTTCTTTTAAAACTTCCTGACCATTACGGCCATATTGCCATAAATTACTTCGGTATGCAGGATCTGCGGTAATTTGTAATCCTTTCGCATTCGCGGAAACTAAAGCGGCCTTCAAAGTTTGATATGCTCCTTCTGAAATTGCGGGAGAAATCCCGGTCCAGTGGAAGAAATCTGCATCTTCAAATTGAATATCCCAATCTATTTCCTGAATATTAGCAAAGGAGCCGTTGAGTCTGTTATAAGCAATCTGGCTGCTGCGCATTCCCGAGCCTACTTCAAGCAAATATTGTCCTATAGGATGATTTACCTTTTGCACTGAAGAAACATCGAGGCCGTATTGACGCATACTCGCAATGGCTGCATCACCTACGAGGTCGTTAGAAACTGCTGTGATATGCTTTACAGATTCGCCTAAATATGATAATGAAGCACCTACATTCATCTCTGTACCTCCAAAGAAAAAGTCTAAAGAAGTTGCCTGCATTAGTTTACGATTCTCTGCAGGAGAAAGACGCATCAACACTTCACCAAAGGTTACTATGTTTTTTGTTTCAGCCATTAACTTTAAAAGTTGAAATAATTTTTAGCATTGTGATAACTTATATTAGCCACCATTTCACCGACTAGATTCATATCTTTTGGGATTTCTCCCGCTGCCATTTCTTTACCTAATAAATTACAAAGTATACGTCTAAAATATTCGTGACGCGGAAACGACAAAAAGCTTCTACTATCTGTAAGCATACCTATAAAACAACTTACCAGGCCCATATTTGAAAGCGCATTCAATTGTTTTTCCATACCGTCTTTCTGGTCTAAAAACCACCAGCCAGATCCCCATTGGACTTTGCCTCGTACACTACCATCATTAAAGTTACCTATCATCGTTGCAAAAATCTCATTGTCTGCAGGATTAAGGTTGTAGATGATTGTCTTTGCTAATTTGTCTTTACTATCAAGTGCATTTAAAAAGTTTGATAAACCTTCTGCCTGCTTATAATCTCCTATAGAATCCCAGCCGGTATCCGGGCCTAACTGACTAAGCATGCGCTTATTATTGTTACGTAATGCACCTAGATGAAACTGCTGTACCCACCCAAATTCGTGATACGCTTCTCCTAAAAATACCAGAATTGCGGTTTTAAATTGTTCTGCTTCGAGATGTGTTAATTGAGCACCGCCTCTTCGTTTTTTAAATAGTTGCTTAACCTCTTCTTCTGATGCCGGCTCCCAGGAAACATAATTTAAACCGTGATCACAAAGCGTGCATCCGTTTTCATTAAAATATTCGATACGCTTACGTAATGCTTCTTTTAAATCTTCATAAGCATCAATAGGAACCCCCGAAACGTCTGCTAAATCATCAAGGTATGCATTGTAAGTATCAGCTTCTACTAAGATTGCTTTATCTGGTCTAAATGCGGTACTCATTTTGAGTCCCGCTTTTTTAGCATCAAAAGCTTTGTGAAATTCGAGTGAATCTAGAGGGTCTTCTGTTGTACAAACGGTCTCTACATTCATTTTTTTAAGCAGCCCGTGTACGCTATACTCAGGAGTTTGAAGCTTTCGGTTTACCTCTTTATAAATAGCCGGTCCGGTTTCTTCATTTAGCAATTCATCAATATCAAAATAGCGTTTTAATTCTAAATGCGTCCAGTGATATAATGGATTACGCAGGGTATGCGGAACCGTTTTTGCCCAGGCTAAAAACTTCTCTTCATCTGTAGCATCACCGGTAATAAAACGTTCATCTATACCTAACGCACGCATTGCACGCCATTTATAATGATCTCCTTTTAACCAAACCTGAGTAAGATTTTCAAACTGATGGTCTGCAAGAATCTCTGCAGGTGGCAAATGATTGTGATAATCTATTATAGGCTGTGAAGCAGCATAATAATGATACAAATCTTCTGCAAATTTGTTTTGCAGTAAAAAATTATCTGTGATAAACGTGCTATTTACGTGACTTGACGTCTTAGTTGAACTCATTTGTATTAACGTATTACGATCTAAAAAAGAGATTTTATCTATGGAATAAAAAATTATCTACCCATCCAGCCACCGTCTACAGTCATCACATGACCACTCATATAATCGCTGGCTTTTGAAGCTAAAAATATTATAGGGCCTTTAAAATCATCTGGCTGTCCCCATCTGCCAGCAGGAATTCTTCCTAAAATTGAAGAACTACGCTCAGGATCGTCGCGCAATGCTTCTGTATTATCTGTTGCGATATATCCCGGAGCGATTGCATTTACCTGAACTCCCTTACCTGCCCACTCATTAGACAACGCCATTGTAAGTTGACCTATAGCACCTTTTGAAGCTGCATAGCCTGGAACCGTAATTCCGCCTTGAAATGTTAAAAGCGAAGCGGTAAAAATCACCTTACCACTACCTCTTTTTATCATTTCTTTGCCCATCTCCCTACTTAAAATAAACTGTGCATTTTGATTTACTTCAATTACTTTATCCCAGTATTCATCGCTGTGTTCTGCTGCAGGAGCGCGCAAAATGGTACCTGCATTATTCACTAAAATATCTATTGTTGGATTTTCTGCTTTTACTTTTTCTATAAAAGCATAGAGTGATTTACGATCTGAAAAATCACATTGGTAGCCAGTAAATTTTCTGCCGGTTTTTAAAACTGCTTTTTCTATTGCAGAACCTGAGGTCTCTAAAGAAGCCGAAACTCCCAAAATATCTGCTCCCGCTTCTGCAAGAGCTTCCGCCATTGCGAAACCTATTCCTCTTTTACAGCCTGTAACTAAAGCTGTTTTACCTTCTAAACTGAATAAACTCATGTTATTTTAAATCTTCTGGTGAAACGCCATCCATATCTCCATAATCCATATTCTCACCTGCCATTCCCCAAATAAAGGTATAGTTAGAAGTCCCTGCACCTGAATGAATAGACCATTCTGGTGATATTACTGCCTGGTGGTTTTTCATAAATATATGACGGGTTTCGTCTGGTTGCCCCATAAAGTGGCTAATGGTCTGCCCCTCTTCAAGATCAAAATAGAAATACACTTCCATTCTGCGTGTATGGGTATGCGCCGGCATTGTGTTCCATACATTTCCGGGAGCTAACTCTGTCATTCCCATTTGTAGTTGGCAAGTATCTACAACGCTGTTTACAAGAAGCTTGTTTATAGTACGTTTATTAGAATATTTTGTGTCGCCTAATTCAACAATTTCTGCTTCGTTCTTAGTTACTTTCTTGGTAGGATACGCGTGATGTGCAGGAGCTGAATTTATATAGAAATACGGCTGCTCTTCTGTTGCTTCAAAAATCACTTCTTTGACTCCTTTACCTATGTAAAGTGCTTCCTTATTTAAAAGTTCATAAACAGTACCATCAACAGTGATTTTACCTTTACCGCCTACATTGATAACTCCTAATTCCCGACGATCTAAGAAATTTTCGGCCTTTAAATCATCTATAGGCTCTAACTTTAAAGCTTTACTTACCGGGAACGCACCGCCCGCGATGTAACGGTCATACATCGTATAGGTTAGATTTATCTCATCTTTCACAAACACATTCGGAATTAAGAAATGCGCTCTAAGTTCTTGAGTAGTATATCTTTTCACATCTTCCGGATGGTGTGCGTATCTAAATTCTGAGTTTGTCATGGTTATTATTTTAAATATTGTAATTTCTTAAAGACGGTAATTTACGAATCCTTTTTTAAATGTAAAATATACATTTCTGTTTTATTACCGTTCTTACTTAATTATTGAACTGCTCTAAAAATAAGTTTAGATTTTTTAGGGCTCATCCTGTACTGTGTGGTAAATCGTAGGCAATTATTCTAGTACACCTTCTGCATCTAGCTTTTGAAGTTTCAGTTTTAAGTCTAGTTTAAAGCTTTCTTCATTGGTTATACCGTCTTTTTCCTGATCCCAGGCTGCTATAATGTAATAAGTTTGTGTTGCTACTGAAGGGTTAAACACTACTAAATGATCATGAGGCCCTTCTGCAACTGTAGCTTGCTCTGTCTTATAAAATAATGCCATTCCTAATTGATCATCTACTCCTGCAAGTGTTTGTTTACCATAGGTTGCTATATACGCCCACTTACCATTTTCACTAGTCTGCTCAATACGCGCAATATCATCAAACTTTACAATACCTGTAGCTAATCCTTCGATTGCAGAGCCTGGAGTTAAACTTATTTTTAAGAAACGATCTTCAGGAAAAATGCTTATTTCAGATTTAAGATCTGTAATCACCTCTCCTGTTTTCCAACCTGTATAATTTATAGTAACTGAAGAGGCCTCATCTGAATTATCAACTTTGGCAGTTGTTTTTTCTACCGTATTAAAATGTGCTATCGTATCTCCTGTAAAACGTCCATAACCACCTATACCCATAGATTTACCGGCTTTTAAAATGTCTTGTCCCCAGGGTGCATTTTCATGATACGAGTCAAAACCGTCCTGACCAACATATGGCAACACTAAGGTGTCTACGCGTTTCCCAAATATATCAAGAGCATTACGCCAGTCTAGATATAAACGGTATGCCACTTGCTTATTTTCCCAACCGGGACCTTCATAACGTATGTACCAGGAATGATCTGTATGGGCCGCTGGTACCTCCAGAAAGTCAACATTCTTAAAACTTCCCTGTAGATATTCTCTGGTCTCCGTATTCCAGCTTCCACCTTCTTTTATAGAGATTTCGGCATAGGTTTCTCCTTTCTTTTCTACCGAAACTTCTTTAATTTCATTTTCAGCTTTATCGTCTTTATTTTCTTTACAGGCTATGAATGCTAAAACTGCAAACGCCCCAACTATAAATCTTGATTTCATATTCTTATTTATTTGAATAATTATTAACGCTCTAATTGTAATGCTGCCATTATGAAAGGTCCTGTACCCTTAGGATCATTATCCTGCTTACTCTCGTTTACGTAATACTCAAAAGAACCGTCCCGGTAGGGATCACCTCCAAGACCGGCTACTGCACAAACCTGAGTTAGGGTAATCGTACCATCTTTATCTCTCACGATAAGTTGGTTTGTTAACCCATCAAATGCTTTGCTTGCAGCATCCTTAAATTTAGCATCTAAATATCCTTTATTAGCTCCTTTGGCAAATGAATATGCAAACATTGCACTACCGGAAGCCTCAAGATAATTACCTTCTTTATCACCTAAATTAGTTACCTGATACCATAAACCACTCTCATCCTGAAAGGCAACTATTGCCTCGGCAAGATTATTTAAATAGGAAATGAGTTCTTTACGCTTAGGATGCTCTTCAGGAAAGTAATCAAGCACATCTACTAAAGCCATTGCATACCAGCCTAATGATCTAGACCAAAAATGAGGTGAAACGCCGGTTTCAGGATTAGCCCACTTCTGCTCTTTACTTTCATCCCAACCGTGATACAGTAAACCGGTTTCTGCATCTAATGCATTTTTTTGAATTAATTCAAATTGTAGTGCAACGTCATCAAGACTCTTACCCTCATCAAATGTTGCCGTATATTCTGCATAGAAAGGTGCTCCCATATAAAGACCATCTAACC
This sequence comes from Leeuwenhoekiella sp. NPDC079379, assembly GCF_044542075.1. Classification (NCBI taxonomy): domain Bacteria; kingdom Pseudomonadati; phylum Bacteroidota; class Flavobacteriia; order Flavobacteriales; family Flavobacteriaceae; genus Leeuwenhoekiella; species Leeuwenhoekiella sp. NPDC079379. Next base: position 282,747 of record NZ_JBITTU010000005.1, on the reverse strand, counting down.
ACATTTGAGAAGGATAGCGTTTTTTATGCCAGAAACCACCTTGAGAAGTTTTAGGATGATCTGCCAATTGTTTCATTAAAAGCTGCATCGCTTTTAAATATTTATCATTTTGAGACTTTGTATAGATAGGAAACAACAACTTCCCAGCATTTATCATATCTATATTATAATCTTCTAACTTATAAGTTGCAATAGCACCATCGTTATTAATAAGAGTGTCTGTATACTGCTCTGCGTAATCATAATACTTCTCGTTACCTGATACTTCATATAGATCTATAAAACCTTTTAAGACTAAACCGTGTACATAATCCCATTTAGCATCATCCCTGCCATCTATTTGATAAGCCTCTGGGTTACGCATCATAATAGACTCTGCCATTTGCACAGACCATAACTGCTGAGCTAACGTATCCTGAACTTCTACCTGCGTTATTTCCTTTTGTTTTGATGAATTATCCTTACACGAGGTAAAGCCTGACAGCAGCAGTACAAACACAAAAAAATTAATAAACTGAATTTTCATATTTTCTAAAATAAAATAGATTTATAGAACCCACTAAAACGATTGAAATGATAAAACACCATTATACAATCGATTACACAAACATAACATAGATTATAAAATAAACAAAAAAATGCGCGTTAATTCTATAAACTATTTTAAAAAATCTAAAATGATTTCCATTTTCTCAGATAAACTATAAAATAGTTGTTACTCCTAGCTAAAATCAAAATAATAAAATTATTGAAATGCTAGTACTCTGTAATTCAAACAATATTTGAATAAGCTCTAAGTATATGAAACTGTAATTTTCAACTTCAGTTCAAAACGACATTTAATCAATCAAGTTTAGAATAGATTTCTTTGGTTATTGTTAACATTCGATTCTTAGAATGCCTTAATGAACTAAGTTTTCGGCTTTTGATACCTAAAAATCACTGAAATTCAATTAAAAGAGGATATTAATATTTCCAACAATCTCTTTCAAAGTCATATTATTAAGATCAACTACACTAATTAAGATTCTTTTTTGTTAAAATATACCGAGTAAAACGTTTAACCTCTAAGATAACAGGAAAGTACAGGACGCCAAGCAACTAACAGCCCCCTACATTTGATTGCAAACGATTTCGCAATTATTTCGAACGTTAAAATTTCATTTTGTATTTAACAGTTTTTAAGAATGAATAAAAAATTACATCACTATTTAGTACTCTTTTCTGTGCTTGTTGCTTTGAGCAGTTGTAGCCGGGAAGAAGTAGATGAATATTACGCCCGTCCAGATGATTTAGAAGATCCCATTTTTCAACAACTCGAAGCACGGGGTAATTTTTCAAATTTCACGACACTTATTGATAAAGCAGGATACAAAGATATTTTAAGTAAGTCTGGTTACTGGACGATGATGGCTCCTAATGATGCTGCATTTACTAAATACTTTTCTGAAAACAATATTTCTAATGTTTCTCAAATAGATTCGGTTACTGCAGCAAAGATTGTACGTTACGCACTTATATATAATGCGTTTAGAACAGAACGCTTAAGTGATTATCAATCGAGTGGCGGCTGGGAAGAAAGTACGTCATTTAGAAGAAGAACAGCGTATTACGACGGTTTCCAAACTAAAACTATTAATGGCCAGTCTATGGTAGTTGTAGGTTCTAACCGAAATAATTCACTAGGTGGAGATTATTACATTCCCGGCGACAATAACAATAAATACCTCACCTATTTCTTAGATGAGTATATGACAAATGCAGGCCTAGGGGCAAGTGATTATAACTACTTCTTCCCTAACGCAACTTATACCGGTTTTAATGTGCTTAAAGCAGAAGCTGTGGAAACAGATATTGTAGCAGAAAATGGAATTATTCACGAAGTAAGTGAAGTCTCTTTACCATTAATCAACCTTGATCAGAAACTTGAAGAAAGTAGTAATTACAGTCTTTTTAGAAGTATGCTCGAAGACAATCTGGTAAATTACATTTTTGATCAGGATGCTACTACCACCTATCAAAACTTTACCCGTAAATCTGACAATGTATTTGTTAAGGTTTATGATGCAGCTCTATCGTTTTCCCCTAATAATGAGAACTATATTAAAGAATCTGACAATGATGGTCAAAGTGAAGCGTACACCCTAATTGTTCCTGAAAACACAATTCTTCAAGAGTTTGTTGATGATATATTACTTAAAAATTATTCAGCTCTAAATAAATTACCTAAATACGTTTTTGAAGACTTTTTTAATGCACATATGGTTCAAAGCGCTGTTTGGCCTTCATTAGCTTCAGGGTATAATAATGAACTTGGAGAAGATTTAAGAATAGATTTTAATTCTAATGTTATTGAAGCTCAGGTTTTAAGTAATGGTTTTTTCTACGGAACAAACAAAGTTCAAGAATCAAACTTATTTTACAGTGTATATACTTCTGCGTATTTAGATCCTAAGTTTACGCTGGCAACCAGATTATTTAATGATGGTTCTAGTTATCGTGAGATTATAAGTAATCTTTCTGGTAGGTATACCTTGTTTTTACCTTCTGATACGGTACTAGCAGAGCTTGGCTATGGTTATGATATTCCTACATCTTCATATACTTACACGTCTCCCGGTGGTAATGTCTTACCGGCAAACATTGCTAGATCACGTTTATTACGCGTATTGTTTAACGGAATAATACCTACTCCTAATGACGAATTAAACGATCTATCTGGATCAGGAATAATACGTTCTGGCGACTTTGACCTTCCGGGTGAATATATTAAATGGGAAAACGGGCAGGTTTATGCTGCAGGAAATGAAGTTTTAGAAAACCGAGTTAATATATTAGGTTTTGAAGATCAACGTAACGGTCGTACCTATTATATAGATAAACTTCTAGAGTTCAGTGAAGAACCACAGGGCCTTGATTTAAAAAGACTCGCAGAAGAACCCGGTTCTGAGTATGCTAATTTCTATAGTTTTTTAGAAAATGCTACACTTTATGATAGCAATGCGGGAGTTATAGATGGTATAGAGTTAGGTACGTCTTACACCTTTGTGATACCTAACAACGCAGCTATAACACAGGCCGTGAGAGATGGTGTACTTCCAGGAGACCCCACAACAGGAATTCCTAATTATAATCCCAGCGCTCAAGGTGAAAAAGATATAGTTGCAGACTTTATTAGATATCACATTTTAGCGACACGCACGGCGTCTGATGACGGGCTTATAAACGGTCTTACTGAAACCTTACTAAAAGATGAACTGGGCGAAAAAACCTATATAAATATTAGCAGCGCTCAAGATGACTTATTCTTTACAGATGCTGCAAATCGCGTTGCAAATTACATACCCGCTTTGAGTAACAATCTGGCAGACCGATCATTAATTCACCTAGTTGACAACTATCTTTTATATACAGAATAAGATGAGACAAAAAACTACCTATTTTTTATATTGTTTCACACTCCTATTGCTGGTGTTTTCAAGCGCTGCTTTGAATGCTCAAAACAGTGATTTAGTAGTACGTGGGACGATAACCGATACTAGTAATGGCCAGCCAATTCCCGGTGCAACAATTGCAGAACAAGATGCAGATAATCGTACCGTAACGGGTGTTATTTCAGATTTTGACGGAAACTTTGCAATGCGAGTTAAAAGCCCTTCAAATAAATTAGTGATTTCAACTCTGGGATATTCTTCGCAAACGATACAGCTTACCGGAAAAAGCAGTTACGCCATAAAACTTACTGCATCTGTTGATGAACTAGAAACTGTCATGATTACAGTAGATAAAAAAGTTGAAAGTGGTTTGCTAAATATTGCAGAACGCAACCAAACGACCAGTAACGTAACAGTTAACGCCAGTGAAGTAGAAAACACACAGGCAGCATCTATTGATGAAGCTTTACAGGGTCGTGTTCCCGGAGTTGATATTGTCGCAAACTCTGGTGATCCTGGTGCGGGTATGCAAATAAGAATACGAGGTACCTCATCAATTTCAGGATCATCAGATCCGTTAATTGTTGTAGACGGGATGCCATATGAAACCTCTATTCCACAGGATTTTAATTTTGGTACAGCAGATCAACAGGGTTATGCGGCACTTTTAAACATCGCGCCTTCAGATATCGAGAGCATTACCATTTTAAAAGATGCTGCTGCAACGGCAATGTGGGGATCACGGGCATCAGGTGGTGTTTTAGTAATTAACACAAAAAGGGGTTCTGTAGGATCTCCTAAAATAGGGTACAACTTTACAGGAACCTATTCTCAATTACCCAATACAATACCTATGCTTAATGGTGATCAATATTCACAATTGATACCAGAAGAGTTTATGAACCGGGATGGTATTCCTTTAAATACACTTACCGTTAAAGAATTTCAGTATGACCCACAGGAAGTTTATTTCTTTAAAAACTATGGTAATAATACAGACTGGGTAGATGCAATTTCTCAAACTGGTTTAACCGGCGAACACACTTTATCGCTTCAGGGTGGTGGTGAGAAAGCACGGTATTATACATCTGTAGGATATTACAATTCTAAAGGGGTTACTAAGGGAACCGGCTTTGAACGTATAAACGGTAGATTAAATTTAGATTATATCGTTTCTGACCGCATACGTTTTAGAACAGATATCTCGTACACACATACAGATACAGATCGTAATTACGTAAATACATTTGGTACATCAGATCGTGACAGATTAAGAAGTGTTGCATACACTAAAATGCCCAATATGAGTATTTATGAGTACGATGATGTGGGCGATCTTACACCTAATTACTTTTCGCCGGCAATAAATATACAAGGTGCTTACCCAAATACTTACAACCCGGTGGCATTGGCAGAATATGCCAGTAATAAACAAACGGGTGATCGTATTGTACCGCATTTTAACTTGCAAGTAGATTTAATCCCTAAACGTTTAGTATCTACATTTGACCTTCAGTTTGACTTTAACAGCACAAAGGCAAAAGCTTTTTTACCTCAAAATGCTACCGGACGCCCTATCACAGAAACGGTTGTAAACCAGGCTTCAGATGCAGATGTAGATGCTTCTACCGTAACGACTAAAACAAACCTAATCTATACCCCAGATTTAGGCGAAAAACAAAGTCTACAGGCGCTTTTTAGTCTGCAAACAAATGATTACAGATATGAGTCACACCAGGCTCTAACGGCTAACACGGCTTCTTCTTTATTAACAGATCCTTCAATCCCATCAAGAACGCAAAATTCTGAATTACGTCTGTACACAAATAACAGTCAGTCACGAAGCGTTGCAGCTTTAGTAAGTGCGCAGTACAGCCTGCTTGATCGCTATATTCTTAACGTAGGTGTACGAGGAGATGGTAATTCAAAATTTAGTGCAGACAACCGGTATTCGCTGTTTCCTTCTATCTCAACCAGATGGAGAGTTTCTGGAGAACCTTTTATGGAAAGTTTTGATTTCTTAGACGATTTAAGTTTACGTGCTAGTTATGGTCAATCTGGAGGTACACCCAGGTATGACTACCGTTATTTTAATATCTACGGAAACTTTGATACAGAGTATTTAGGCTTGAATGGTGTATATCCTCAAAATATTCAATTAGACAATTTACGTTCTGAAACACTTACCGGTAAAAACTTAGGGCTTAATCTTCAATTATTTAATAAGAAAGTAATTCTTGATGTAGATGTATATCAAAACCGAACTACTAATTTACTTTTTGAAAACTTATCAATTTCATCTGTCTCTGGTTACGGTAGTGTGTCTGACCAAAACGTAGGAACTATAGACAATCAAGGTTGGGAAGTAGGTTTATATACCACCCCTTACAAGTCTGACAAGTGGCAAGTAGATTTTAATTTCAACATCTCTCAAAACCAAAATATTATACGAGAGATTTCAGAATTCTTTCCTAGTGAGAGTGGTAATATAGATCGTAACGGAGAATTTAAACGTTTCTTACAAATTGATAATCCGTTTGGTTCTTTCTACGGGTATCGTTTTAAAGGAGTCTATACAGATTTAGAAGCAACAAAAGCAAGAGATGCAAATAACAATGTAATTATAGGTCCTAATGGTCAGGAAGTATTTATGCGATTTAATTTCCCGAGTACAGATTATGTATTTCAACCGGGAGATGCAATTTATGAAGACATCAATAAAGATGGTAATATAGATAGTCGTGATGTCGTATATCTAGGAAATAGCAACCCTAAATTTACCGGAGGTTTTGGACCTACAATAACCTTCAATGATCAGTTTAAACTTTTAATGTTTTTTACCTACAGATTAAACTATGACATTATAAATGGTACAGATATGCGCACCACAAACCTGTACTCCTACGACAACCAGAGTACTGCGGTATTATCAAGATGGCGTAACCCGGGAGATGAGACTAATATTCCCAGAGCTATTTATCGCGGTGGTTATAATTGGTTAGGTTCTGACCGCTATGTAGAAGATGCCTCTTTCTTAAGATTTAGATCTGCAACCTTTAGCTACAGTTTTGCAAAACCACTTTTAAGAAAAATGAAAATTGATGATCTGCGTGTTTTTCTAACTGCAGACAACTTACTCACATTTACAAATTACCGAGGTCAGGATCCTGAGGTTTCAAGACGTGGTGGTGATCCTTTTGAGATAGCTATAGATTACTCACGTACACCTCCTACACGCAGATTCACCATAGGTATTCAAACACGATTTTAAATATTAAGCTATGCGCACTAAATTACTATATACATTATTACTTATCCTGGCTGTAATAACACAGTCTTGCGATAACTACCTTGACCTAAAACCAGAAGATGGTACGGTACGCGATGAATTCTGGAAAACAAAAGAAGATATACAGGCTGGTGTTATAGGTGTCTACTCTTCATTACTTAACCCACCTCCTTCTGAAAGCGATTTGACTATTGCAGAATACATATTTATGCATGGTGAGTTACGTGGAGGTATGGTTAGTCCTGGTGCTCAGGCATCAGAAGATCAACGAGATGTATTAACCACAAATATTTTACCCTCTAATAACACTTCAAACTGGTCTTCATTTTACAGGGTTATTAATTATTGTAATACGGTTATTGAGTTGGCCCCTGGCGTTTTAGCTCAAGACCCTACCCTAACACAGGAGCAACTCAACAATTATTTATCTGAAGTTTTAGCAATACGTGCTTATTTATATTTTACTCTCGCACGTACCTTTAAAGATGTGCCGGTAAAGTTAGCAGCAACCTTGTCTGATAAAGAAAATTTTCAAATACCTACAACACCACAGACCGAGGTTTTTGCTCAGGTACTTTTAGATCTCAATGAGGCAGAACGATTAGGAGTTAATGATTATGGTGCTCGCGATCAAAACAAAGGTAGAATTACCAAATACGCTATAAATGCGATGCAGGCAGATGTTTACCTATGGATGGAGAATTATGAAGAGGCCTTAAAAGCAACTAATAAAATCATAAACACTGGCGACTTTGCGCTAATCGATGCCAACTCGCAATGGCTTAACATTGTTTATGCGCAAGGCAATTCTTCAGAAAGTATTTTTGAGTTTCAATACACCACTCAAAACCTGAATCCGTTTTATAGTGTATTCTTTCAGCGCCCACAGTATCTAGCAGCTACACCCGTTCTAGAGCAAATATTTGGCGTAGATTTTAATAATCCTGAAAATAAAGATATACGTGGAGAACGCGGTTCGCTTGTACCGGGTACAAATGAAATTTACAAATACACCGGTCTCAATACTGTTGTTAGAAAATCATTACAAGAGTCAGACACTCACTGGTTTGTTTACAGGTATGCAGATGCACTATTAATGAAAGCTGAAGCTCTCAATGAGTTAAATCGTGGTGAAGAAGCTCTGGCTATTGTAAGTGAATTGCGCGAAAAAAGGGATGCCATACGTCAAACACAAGAACAAATTAGTGCAGACAATCAAGATGCAATACGACTTTATATTCTTGCTGAACGCGCTCGTGAATTTGCTTTTGAAGGCAAACGCTGGTTTGATATTCTGCGTAATGCGCGTAAAGAGAATTATGCATATTTAGATATTCTCTTAAGCGTAGCACTACAAAGTGCTCCTGCAAATCAACAACAAAGTATTACCACAAAACTACAAGATCCTAACAGCCATTATTTACCTATTAGTGAAAATGAGCTGATAACTAACAAAGCTTTAATACAGAACCCATTTTATAAATAATCTTAAGTCATGAAAAAAATATTCACCTTACCCATTTTGCTCAGACTTATTCTAGTCTTCGTATTGGCCAGCACGGTCTCAAACTGTACTACAGAAAAATTTAAAGAATCTACAGATGAGACACTTAACATAACCGAGTTTTTAAAGGCTAACCCAGAATATTCTTCCTTTTTAGAAATTTTGGAAATTACAGATTATGCGTCTTTTATGAATACCTACGGCACCTACACATTGTTTTTACCAGACAATGATGCTGTGGCTGCACTACTATCAGATATGGGTGTAAGTTCATTATCAGACATTCCTTTAGACGATTTACAGGATTTAACTAAACTTCACATTCTTGAACAAACTATTAAAACAACAGAATTTACAGATGGTAAAATCGCTACTCCCAGTTTACAAGGACAATTTTTAATAACAGGGGCGTCTAATAAAAATGGAGCATCAAGTATTACTGTTAATAAAACTTCAAGTATTATCTCATCTAATATTGAAGTAGGTAATGGTGTTATTCACGTTTTAGATGAAGTACTTCGGGTTGCAGACAAGACGCTAGCACAAACTTTAGATAATGACACCTCTCTTACATTATTTACGGAAGCTGTAAAAGCTACCGGCTGGTATGACAAACTAAATTTACCGCTTACCTATAATGCAGATAGTATTCCCAGTTATCTCACTGTACTAGCTCAAACAAATAAAACATTTGAGGATTCTGGTTTAAATACACTTGAAGATTTAAAAACCAGATACAGTCATTTAGGAGACCCTTTAAATCCTAAAGATAGTTTGAACCTGTTTGTAGCTTACCGTATTTTACCGGGTCTTAACTATCTGGCAGATCTTGCCGTTACACCTGCGGTAATTACAAAGGCTCCACTTGAAGTTATTACGGTTAAACTGGCATTAGACACCTTATTACTCAATGAAGAAACGTTTAACGGTATTCTAGAAAAAGGAACCGTTATAGATCGAGATAAAAGTGATATAACCGCATCCAACGGGGCTTTACACTTAGTTAACGACAACTTTTTTATCAAGAAACGATTACCTGCTCCGGTGTATTTTGATGTTGCAGATCAACCGGAATTTAGACAACTGAGTTCTATTTTTAGAACACCGGGAGCTCCAAGTACCTCACTTAAAAAAGAGGATTTAAGTCTAATAACTTGGCCAGATAATAACTCCCTAACCTATGTAGCTGCTGCTATAGGAGGTAATTCTCAACTTGATAGAGCCTGGCATGGGGATGTTATTGAGCTTAATAGATTTAGACAAGGTTATCTCAATCCGTTAAACCTTACTTCACCCGTAATTATCAAAGGGCAATACAAAGTATGGGTATCCTATAGAACTAATGAAAATTCATCTGCCGCAGCACAAGTTTCTATTGACGGAGTTCCCATGCCAAGACTAATAAACTTTAGAGAGTATGGTAACACAGATCTTCCGGAACGGGTATTAGAATCTCAAGGCTATAAACGTCACATAGAACCTAGCACTAACCGCTTCAATTGTAGGCTCGTGGGAATTGTCACTATCGAAACTACGGGAACACACAGCATTGAGATTAAAGCTATTCAAGATAGTAGAAACGGACAAACTTGGATAGATGTTATCGAGTTTAGGCCTATTGACATGGACCAGCTTTACCCAAAATTTGAAGCCGGTGGAGACGGTTTAATTTTTGAATAAAATTTGAACAAAAATGAGTATAAAACTTAATCCCTTTAGGATGAAATCAATAAAGACCTATATAAAACCAGTTATTGCTTTTTTGCTGCTTGCAGGAGCTATCTCCTGTTCTGACCCCTGGGAAGAACACGCAGAAACTAGCGATACTAATTTAAGTGTTAATCTAGGTGAGGCACTCACCGCTTCTGCTCAAACTTCAGAATTTGGCAAGTTACTCACGGAAACCGGTTACGATAAAATACTTGCTTCTTCAAAAACTTTTACGGTGTGGGCTCCTACTAATGCGGCTTTCGCTGAAGTAGAAGCGTCAGCATTAGCAAGTGCAGCTGCAAAAAAACTTTTTGTAGAAAATCATATCGCATTAACCGCTTTCTCTTCAGTAACACAGCAAGATACGGTCACTGTAAAAATGTACTCAAACAAATACCTGGAGTTTAAATTGGGTAAGGTAATAGCAGATGCAAATATTGTAGAAGCAGATAAGTACACATCTAACGGTTTATATCATATAATCGATAAAGCTTTGGCTCCAAAAAAGAATATCTGGGAGTATATACGGGATAAAGCTTCGACTAATGCAATGAGCAAGTATTTAATAGATCTTAATGAAGTTAATATTTATTCTAGAGATAGTGTTCAAAAGTCTTTAGCCCTACCGGGTATTTATGCAGATTCATTAACGAACTCCTACTTTACCAATGTCTATAATCTTAATAATGAGGAAAATAAATATACCTTTTTTCTCTTAGAAGACGGAAGCTTTGTAACGGAGACCGAACGATTAAGACCTTATATGAATCGTATAAGTGAAGACTCTACTACAACCTATACAAATTATTTTACAGTAAGAGATTTGGCTTTTCATAAGGCAATTGCTCGCGAGAATTTACCAGATACTTTAGTTTCTAAATTTGGAGTAAAAGTACCGTTAAATGACGCTACGATTACTGAAGAAATTCAATTAAGTAATGGGGTTGTTTATGTGATGGGTGAATTAGAAATTCCGCTAGAAACCCGCCTGCTTACCACTACTATTCAGGGAGAAGAACCTTTTCAATTTAGCCAGGGAGATAAACGCGGGAATACATTTTATCGTGAAAAAGAAGACCCTAATGGAAATGTATTTAATGATATAATGGTACAGAATCATCGAGTAAATAGATTCACTATTTACTATGGGGCATCTAATCTATATACGACAACTTATAAAGTTTACTGGCGTGCTATAAATGATATACAGACTAATACTTTTCAGCAACGGGTAAATATTGGAGGACTTATATCTGCAGAAGACGGGAGCTTGCTAGAGCCTTTTGCAGAACTACCATACACTGATGTAGCTCCTAATGTTTACGAAGAAGTTTATGTAGGTGAATTTGAATTAACTCTAAAAGGAAGTGGTCAAATACTGGTCTCGCTTATGGCTGCAAACTCAACCTCAGACGGTGCAAACACCTTAAGTCTTGATTATCTTAAACTCGTACCTGTAATTAAATAAAGTCTTTTAAACCAATCGTTATGCTCAAAAAATTACAACTAACCTGTCTTCTTAGCATACTGTTCTTAGGTGGAATAGATGAGGGACTTTATGCGCAAACTTCTCCCGATTCTACAGCGGTTAAAACCCGGAGTCAAGAAGGTATGGCAGTAGAAGGTCTTATCAAAGATGCTCAAACAGGCAAAGGAATTTCAGGAATAAGTATTGCCGTTGAAAACTTTTCTGCTGCTATTACTAATGAAGATGGTACATTTTCAATAAAAGTACCGCATCTAAATGCGTTATTACGTATAAGTGGTTTAGAATATCAAGCAAAAGTCTTCCCAATTAATAACAGAGAGAATGGTTTTGAAATAGAACTGTTTGAAGCTAATTATTCTCCATTTTATGAAGTTGCTCGTTTACCGGGTAACGATCAATTACAATATACCGGTACACAAGCTACGCACGTTGAAGATTTTGATGAATTGCAATGGAGCAATCCTGTTAATGAATCTGTAGGAGACTTTCTACAAGGTAAAGTTGCTGGTCTTAACAGCGTACGCAAATCTGGGGTGCAAGGCTCTGGGGCTTATCTAACCTTAAGAGGATTTAATTCGCTTTATGCAACTAACAAACCGTTATTAGTCGTAGATGGCTTGATTTACGATGATGAAGATTACGGGTCTGGGATTATTCAGAATAACATCTCTTCACCCCTGTCTATGCTAGATGTAAAAGATATTGAAGATGTCACCGTACTCAAAGATGGCTCGTCACTTTACGGTACAAAAGGCGCTAATGGTGTTATAATTATCACCACAACCCGCGCTGTAGATTTAAGTACAAAAATAGATTTTACAATGTATGGCGGTGTAAACCAAATTCCAGATCGTCTTCCTGTATTAAATTCTGGTGAATATCGAAGTTATTTATCGCAGTTAGTGGCTACCCGTGGAGACAGCCAAACCCAAATTGAGAATCAGCCCTGGGTAAGTGATGACCGTTCTACAGGCAATTATTTTAAATATCGAAATAATACAAACTGGCAGGAGCAGATTTATAAAAACAGTGGAAATCAAAATTATTATCTAAAAATTAGAGGTGGTGATGATATCGCTAAGTATGGTCTTTCGGTGGGATATTTAAATAGTGACGGAATCCTTAAAAATTCTGGCCTGGAGCGCTACAATACCCGTTTAAATGCTTCATTAAAACTTACAGAAAAGCTTTTTGTAGACGCTAACCTTTCTTTTATACACAACACCGAATATCAAAATGATCAAGGGTTGGCTTATAAAACGAGTCCGTTATATTTATCGTTAACAAAATCTCCATTTATGGCGATAAATGCGATAAATGCTTCAGGTGAAGTATCACCCAACCTAGAAGATGTAGATTTATTTAATGTGAGTAATCCCTTAGCTATTCTAGAGAATGGATTTGGAGTAAATAAAAATTATCGCTTTTTTGGAAACCTTAATTTTAAATATCAGTTTAATAAAAATTTTAGTGCCCATACTATAGTTGGTATTAGCTATAATAAAGAGCGTGAGAGTTTCTTTATTCCAGATTTTGGAGTTGCAGATATTGTGCTACCTACTGCAATTGGAAATAATAGAAGTGGTAGTGAAGTACAACGCTTATATAGCATTCTTACAGATACCTATCTTAACTACACTAAACAATTAGACTTCAAAAACAAACTTGACCTGCGTCTGGGATTACGCACTCAAAATAACAATTCCGAAAGTGATCTGGGCTTAGGGTTTAATTCTGCTACAGATGATTTTACCAGTGTAGGTGCAGGAAGTAATCTTTTACGATTTGTAGGTGGTGCACTGGGTGAATGGAACTGGGTAAACGCCTATTTAAGCGCAGAGTATGATTACCTTAATAAATACTTTGTAACCTTTAATGCAGCTTTAGATGGTTCTAGTCGTTTTGGTGATGCAATAAATGACGGTGGTATTACTTTAGGAGGATCTCGTTTTGCAACTATGGGATCACTTTCTGCTGCGTGGCTCGTTTCTTCAGAAAACTTTTTAAAAGATATAGACGCGATTAACCTTTTTAAATTAAGAGGAAGCGTAGGATTTTCTGGTAATGATGATATAGGTAATTATACTGCTCAACAATTATATGTATCACAAAATTTATTAGGACTGCAAGGTTTAGTACGTGATAATATAGGTAACCCAGAGTTAAAGTGGGAAACGGTACGTAAAATTAATCTGGGTGCAGATGTAGCACTTTTTAACGAGCGCCTAAATGCATCGGTTGATGTTTATGAAAATAAAACAACAGATATGATTACTTACGAAACCATTAGCACAACAAGTGGTTTTGATAATATTGTTTCTAATAGCGGTACTATGCAGACGCGCGGTATCGATCTGTCCTTAAACAGTAGATTAGTAAATACCTCAGATATAAAATTTGATTTAGGTTTTACATTATCACGTTATATAAACGAAGTAACAGATATTCCTAACGAGTTTATTTTATCTCGATTTGGTGGTGCTACTTATATCACGCAGGAAGGAGAAGATGCTAATTTATTTTTTGGGTATCAAACAAATGGTGTGTACGCTTCAACAGCAGAAGCAACTGCAGCGGGTTTAAAAATACCATTAGGCAATGGCAATTTTGCTCCTTTTCAGGGTGGTGATGTAATTTTTACAGATTTAAACGGCGATCAAGTAATTGATGAAAAAGACCGTACTGTAATAGGTAATCCAAATCCTGATTTTACAGGGAGTCTGAGTACTAGCTTTGCATATAAGCGATTAAGTCTTTCTGCACTATTCAACTTTTCGGTAGGTAATGATATTTACAATGGCCTTCGTAATAATTTAGAAAAAATGAGTGGTTACGAAAATCAGAGCATTGCAGTACGCAATCGCTGGGTTGCAGAAGGGCAGCAAACTTCAATCCCAAGAGCAGTTTGGGGAGACCCCATGGGTAATGCCTCTTTTTCAGACAGATGGATTGAAGATGGTTCTTATCTGAGACTTAAAACACTGGTTCTAGCTTATGATATACCTCTAGATCTTGACTATTTAAATGCTGTAAAAATCTATGCTACAGCAAATAATTTATTTACTCTAACAGATTACTTAGGGTACGATCCAGAATTTAGTGCTACATCATCCATTTTTGGACAAGGTGCAGATATAGGTCTTGTACCTCAATTTACTACAATACAAATAGGCGTACGCCTGGGGCTATAATAATATAATCTTATAGAGCTAAGAAAAATGATGACAATGATTCAAATTAACAAAAAAACTATAACTCTTGGGATGCTTGCTTTTATATTAAGCTTTACGTCCTGCCAGGAGTATCTAGACGTTGAGCCTCAAGATAAATTAAATTCTGATCAGGTATACAGAGATGTTTTTGATGCAGATGCAGCAATTGTAGGTACCTACGGAAAGTTTATGCAGCTTGCCGAAAAGTACGTATTACTTAATGAATTACGCGCAGATTTAATGACTACAACGCGTAACTCAGATCCAGAACTTATTGAACTCTCACAACACGCGGTCACTACAGAAAATAGATTTGCAAACCCTAAGGAATTCTATGAGGTTATTCAAAACTGTAATGACAATCTAAAGAACTTTGATAATATGCTTGCTGATAAAAAATTCACGCAGACTGAATATAATCAGCGCTATTCAGATATAGGCGCATTACGCTCCTGGGTATATCTACAGTTAGGTATTCACTATGGTGAGGTACCATATATAACAGAACCTTTAGAAAATCTGAATGATGTGTTAGATACTTCAAAATATCCTAAAATCCCTTTTCAGGAGTTAATACAAAATCTTGTAGAGTTTACTGAAGGTCTTAACTACACAAGCCCTTATTCTGAAGACAGCACTTTAGTTATTGATGTAGACGGATACAATACAGCAAAATTCTTTATCAACAAAGAATGTATTTTAGGTGATTTACAATTGTGGAATAATAATTATACACAGGCAGCAATACACTATAAAAATGTGATGGAAACAGGTTCCAGAAGCGGTAATGATGTTGAGCGTTATGATGTGTACAGAATTAAATATGCTGAGATTGCCTCAAATAATGATTTAGCTGTAGGATATAGAAGATACAGTGAGCAGGATGCTCGCTCTCTAGTTAACAATAATACGCAGGGATGGCGCTCAATCTTTGCCAGAGAGCGCGATGTATTATGGAATACCGAATGGATCTGGTCATTACCCTTTGATAGTGACTTTGCACCTAAAAATCCGTTTATAGATTTATTTTCTAATCGCGGTGGGGATTATCTGGTAAAGCCTTCAAAAAATGCAGTGAACCTCTGGGAAAATCAAAATCAGCAAAATAGTTTTCCGTATGACGCCAGAGGAAAACGCTTTACTTATAATGTAATAGATGGTGATGAGGTGATAATGAAATATATCTATAACTTTTTAGATCCTATTAGACAGATGCCTATAGATGTTTTTCAAACCGATGGAAGTTGGTTTTTATACAGAGCTGCAACGTTACATCTTAGATATGCAGAAGCGGCAAACCGGGATAATCAACATAGAATTGCAGATGCATTATTAAATTTTGGGATACGTAATGAATATACCGTTGCCGGCGTAACAGATAAGACAGACATAGAGCAAACGTTTCAGCCCTTCCCATACGACTTTGATGCACGTAATGGTGATTTTCCCAGGTTTAGAGCAGACTGGCACCGTAGCGGTGGTTTAAGGGGTCGCGCCTACATAGAACGCGCACCGATTGTAGGTGATAGCTTAATTTCTTTAGAAAATAATATTATTGAAGAAGCAGCTCTAGAATTAGCATACGAGGGTAACAGATGGGGAGACCTTGTACGAGTTGCACTAAGAAGAAACGACCCGTCATTTTTAGCCGATAAAGTATACGCAAAATTAGCTGCAGACGGCAATTCACAGGCTGCATCCATCCGTACAAAACTGATGTCTAAAGAAAACTGGTACTTACCCTTTGTTTGGAGTACCGAAGATTAAATAATTAGCATTTAAACTTAATATAAAAGAGTTACTATGAAACTGATACGAAAAATTTCGACACGACTACTACTCTTGACTTTTATTGTCATTAGTAGTATTTCTTGTAAGTCTGACGATCAATACTTGCTAAGTCCTGATGATGAAACAAATGCTCTGGCAGAATTAAAATTTTTTGAAATTCAGTCTGGAGAAAATAGAGTACTTGTTAAGGGTGTCATAGATGATGAGAATATTTCTGAGGTAAAAATTACCTGGGATGCTGGTGCATTATCTATTCCTGTAAATGCAACATCTAACCCAGATACTATAAGCGCTCTTATTGAAAATCTGGAAGAACGCCTATATACTTTTGAAGTTCAAACTTTTAGTAATACCGGTGAAAGTTCTAAAATCCTAAAAGGTGCGGCTGCCGTTTTTGGTGAAGAATTTAAAAATAATGCTTTAAACAGAGAATTAATTTCCGGACTTCTATTAGATAATAAACTTGATTTAGAATACGGTCCTACAGCCGCTAGCAGCGGTATTATAGGTACCGAAATCACCTATATCAATCTAGATGGTGATACTGAAAATGTATATTTAGATGCTAAATTAAATACGATCTCTATACCAGATTATAAAAATAAATCTGTACTTAAATATAGATCAGCCTACCGCCCTACTCCTACGGCAATAGATACCATATATTCTAACTATACAGAGACCTCATTTGCTGCACCTCCGGTAATTTATTTTATTGCAAATGGTGCAAATGATAACGTTCAAATTGAATGGTTGCGCACAAACGGCTACATTGTAAGCACAAAGTATGATCATAGTAGGTTTGATCCCGATGATCAAAGTAAAATTGATGAGTTGAACGGTGCAGATTTAGTGATTATAGGTCGTTCTGGTAGTTCTGGAAATTTTAATGGCACCAGTAAAACAGCCTGGAATTCATTAACAGTACCCTTAATTTTAAATTCTCAATGGATATCTCGAAATAGTCGTATTAATTGGTTTAATCAGGCAAGTGATCCTGTACCCTTCACTACTTCTTCAGTAGTGATGAAGGCTAAGATTGAAGACCCCACAGATGCTGTTTTTCAAAATGTTACGTTAGAAAATAATAATTTTTTATCTTGGCTAAGTACCCCAATAAACCTTCTTTATACCGCTACACAAACAAACGGAAAAGTAATGGTTACAAGTGCTCCCGGAGAAGCAAATAATGATGAAGGTGGTGCTATGCTTTATGTACGTTTTGAGCCCAATATAGAATTTTATGAAGGTGCCGGTGAGTCACCGGCAGGCCCTCGTACTTATTTTGGGTTTGGAGCAGATTCTGGTGGTTCGTTTTACTTTCAACTTACAGATGAGGCTAAACAAGTTTACTTAAATGAGATAAAAAGATTAATTGACCTTAAAAATTAAATGCGAATTACTTTGAAATACAAACACTTAATCAAAACTATTAATAAACTAACAATGCTGCAGCTATTTACTGCAGCATTGCTGTTTCTAGTACTCACCTCTTGTCAAAATAAAACTAAAACAGACGTTACGCAAGATCCTCAAAAAGTTATAAAACCTAATTTTCTGGTAATTATCGCAGACGATGCAGGGTGGAATGATTTTAGTTTTAATGGTTCTGAAATTAAAACACCTACATTAGATAGCCTTGCAAAATCTGGGCTGAAACTTAGTAGGTTTTACACTTATCCCACCTGCTCACCTGCACGTGCAAGTTTTTTGACCGGCAGACCTGCCAGTAGAATGGGCATTGTTGCTCCCATTAGCGGGCGCAGTGAATTGAGTCTGCCAGACTCTCTTAAAACTCTTCCGCAGTCTTTAAAAGCGTTAAACTATAAAACCGCTTTAATGGGTAAATGGCATCTGGGCTTGAAACCCGAAAATGGGCCCGAAGCTTATGGTTTTGATAATTCTTACGGCTTTCTGCACGGTCAACTAGATCAATACGCACACACCTACAAAAATGGTGATAGTACCTGGTATAAAAATGGGAAATTTATTACTGAAGATGGTCACGTGACAGATCTTTTGACAAATGCCGCAGTCAAATATATTAATGAGCAGAAGACTACTACCCCATTTTATCTACAACTAGCATACAGCGCTCCTCATATACCACTGCAAGAACCAAAATTTTGGGTAGAAAAATATAACGCTATTGAAGATAGTAGTCGCAGATCCTATGCAGCTGCAATGAGCCATATGGATTCTGGTATCGGTCGAGTTCTAAACGCTCTAAATAATCAAAATCTAATAGAAAATACCATTGTTTTATTCATAAGTGATAATGGAGCACAACAAAACTGGATTCCTTCAAACGAACTCTATGAGGGTAAGTATGGACCTAATTTAACACTAGGAAGCAATCAACCGCTTCGAGATTTTAAAACCTCAAATTATGAAGGAGCAATACGGGTTCCGGCTATTATATCCTGGAAAAATTACATCGAACAAGGTGAAAGTTCTAATTATATAAATGTTACAGACTGGATGCCTACCTTTTTAAAATGGGCATTATCTACTAAAATACCGGTTACTGTAGAAGGTGAATCTACTCAGTACCTTTTAACGCAAGATACAGTAGAGCGCTCAACACCCATTTACATCCGCGGTCATCTGCAAGAAAGCTTAATAATCAAACCGTTTAAGCTAATACGCACCAGACATTTAGAAAGTGTACCTGATTATGCCCTTTACAATATAGAAACAGATCCTTCTGAAACTAATAATCTAAACTTAACTAATCCTGAAAAACTAAGATACCTTCAAGATGTACTTAAAACTGAATTTAGCAAGGATACTCCTATAGTTAATGTAGAATTAAGAAATTAGTGCATTTATGTAGACTGTGTAGTTTCCGAAGATAAACTATACCACTACAAATTATAAATTTTAAAAAAAACAATAAGCCTCTTAAACTTATGACTCACGCATTTACGATGAAATTGATACCGGGTTTTGAAGAAGAATATAAACGCCGTCACGATCATATTTGGCCAGAACTAGAATCACTTCTTAATAATTCTGGAATTAAGGAATATTTTATCTATCTCGATGAGCAGACAGGGACACTTTTTGGTTTTCAAAATTTAGAATCAAATCACAGCACTGCACGTTTACCGAATGACCCCATAGTTAAAAAATGGTGGGCCTATATGGCAGATATTATGGAAACAAATGCTGATAACTCTCCCGTTGAAGGGACTTTAAAAGAAGTGTTTAAACTGAAAAACAATAGGTAAAACCAATTGTTTTTAGAAAACGGTCTAAGAGATTCATTAATTTCTCTTAGACCATTTACTGAATTTATTTAATCTGAGCTTTTATCGCTACTTAGATTTACCTTCTCCTTTAAAATTTTGCGTACTGTTTTTAAATAAAACATTAAAAGTGGTTAGACTACCATAAATACGCGTAATATATTGCTGTAAATCTATTTTCTCCTGATCATCCAGGTTTTTACTAGCATTAATTTTTTGCTCCATAACACGTATGCGATCCCGTACCATAACAATCTTATGAAAAAAACTATCTATAGGGATTTCTTTATTGGCCAGATTAGGATCAGCGGGATTTAAGGTAATCGAGCCTCCTCTCCATTTATCTGCTATAGGTACAACCTCTGATATATCTGAATACTGCTTCAGAAGGGTTCTTAGCGTCTTTTCGACTTCATAGAAGCTAACACTGTCAACCTCATCTTCAACCGCTTCAATAACCTCAAATTCAGAATCGATATCTATCGTTTCTAAACCATTTTCAATAAATGTTACCCAATAAAGTTTTGATGTAATATTTGTTACCACACCCTGACCAAATTGATCGTGTTTTATACGTGAGCCTATGCCCAGAAGATTTTTCATTCTTTAAATTAATTAGTTGAATCAATATAAAAACTTTTCAGGAAAAATAAATCTGAAGCTTACTATAAAAAAGAAAAAGTTAATAGAAATGACAAGCCGGATGATCTATAATTTTTTATCTATCATCTCATACTGAAAATACTCTTCTCTAATACTCTCATAATTGAGGCTGTAATGAACATACATACCCAGCGCAGATAAGAATAAAAATCTGTCAAAGTAGTAAAAAATTTCAAATCCAAAATAGTAAGCAAATAGTGCGGCAATGTCAGAAAACACAAAACCAAATGCAAAGAAGGTATAAATTAAGGAACGTGTGCTGTTATACTTATTATTATAGGCAATTGCCTCTACACCTAGCAACATCATAGATGCACCATATAAATATAAAAGTACAGGTTCTACACCATCATGAAAGGTATAGCTCACCATGTTCATAATAATGTATAACGTATAGGTATTAGCCGCCACCAAAATGGTGGTTATTAGTACGATTCCCGGTTTAAATTTGATTTCAGATAGTTTGGGTAACCGCTCTAAAACAATCGTTAGATAGCCTAATGTCCCAAATATTAGATAAAGTTTGTAACCCCAGGCCTCCTCATAAAATTGAAAAAATACATCTTTTACAAAGAAAAATGCTAGAACCGAAAGCATCCAAATATTAAGGAATCCTCGGTTTAATGTGTAGTAAATAAAAAAGATGAAAACAGTGATTAATCTAATCAACCGGCTGGTCTCCAAATCCATATACGCAATAACTGTCAGATTAACTAAAATAGCCAAAGTGACAAAAAGTATGAAGTAAATCCTATCTCTAGAATTTATGGACTTTAGAAAACTCATAATGTTTTAATCATGAAAATGAATTGCGATCGATAAACATACGATAAAACAGACTAAAAGGTTTTCGGTATGTGTGTTATTTTTTAAAAGTCAACAATAACCCCAATACCTAGTTGCTGTTTCCATTGTGTTCTGGCTCCCATCGTAATCTCCTCACCGTCAACATTTGTTTCGGTAATCTTAATATCGTTATCATATTTTAAATGCGAACCTAATCTGGCAAGCACAAAACTATTCACCTTAAAATTCAAATTTAATTCCCAGTCAACATCCACGTTTCCAAAGCTATTTAAGTAATCTGTATAGAGATTAATAGAATTTGTAAAATTTATATTCTCCATTAGCTTTGCCTTTAAAACACTTTGTAAGAGAATTCCTAATTCACTGTTCACATTTTCACCTTCTTTTATGATATTCCCATCAGCATCACGTACGGCTGGTGTTACACCAAATGAGCCATTATTCGCCAAATTTTGATCTAATACAAATGTTGATTTATAAGTTAAGGGAGAAGCGTATATAGATAAATTATCTATGCGCTTGCCATATTCACTCCCTACTCCTAAAAATATATAGCCGGGGGCCATAAATTGAGAAATAGGCACACTAGTATCTGGGTATTTATAACCGTTTGTAAATTGTGAAGCAAATCTAAACTTTGCAGAATAGTACCAGTTAGAAATAGTATCCCTGCGATACCCATAATCAGAAGTGATTTCAATTATATCATCTGTTTTTCTAATTTCTCTACCTTCCTGACTATTTATACCAAATCTACCTGAAAGTTTATTTCTCCATTTAGTACGCTCATCATTATAGTTTCTTTCTATAACAAGCTCTGCTAATCCTGAAATAGAATTACTACCCCCTGCGTTCCAATTTACAAAAGCAACTTCACTCAAATCTAGACCTACTCTGTTAGTTTCAGTCCAGTTTGTGGGTTCTTGAATAATGATTTGGTCTGTAAGTTTTTT
This sequence comes from Leeuwenhoekiella sp. NPDC079379, assembly GCF_044542075.1. NCBI lineage: Bacteria > Pseudomonadati > Bacteroidota > Flavobacteriia > Flavobacteriales > Flavobacteriaceae > Leeuwenhoekiella > Leeuwenhoekiella sp. NPDC079379. The sequence continues at coordinate 260,644 of NZ_JBITTU010000005.1, read as the reverse complement.
AATGAGGTTTTTCTTGATAGGTAGTGGAAAAGCCACGTGCTGTGCCGTTAGTGCTTGATTAAAAAGTAAACCAGACAATAGCGCTAAGGAGAAAAAAATCTTGTACAAACCGAAAATTATTTAATTACTACTAATAGGTAAACGTGCCAAACATACTTTTAATTGTTAATTTTTTAGATTCTGAAGGTTCAACCCTTCCTATAACCTGAGCATCTATATTAAAAGATTTGGAAATAGCAATGATTTCTTCAGCCAGAGCAGGATCTACGTAAAGTTCCATACGATGTCCCATATTAAATACCTGATACATTTCTCTCCAGCTAGTGCCACTTTCTTCCTGTATAAGTTTAAATAATGGCGGAAGTTCAAAAAGGTTATCTTTTACAATGTGAACGTTATCCACGAAATGTAAAACTTTTGTCTGAGCTCCCCCACTACAGTGTACCATACCATGTAATAAATTGCGATCAACTTCCTGAAGAATTTTTTTGATAACAGGCGCATAGGTACGTGTAGGTGATAATACTAATTTACCCGCATTTAGTGATGAATTCTCTATAGCATCAGTCAGTTTTTTAGAACCACTATACACTAAATCTGAGGGCACAGCGTGATCAAAACTTTCCGGATATTTTTCGGCTAAATAACTACCAAAAACATCGTGGCGTGCAGAAGTAAGACCATTACTCCCCATTCCTCCATTATATTCTTTTTCATAAGTAGCCTGGCCAAAACTTGCCAAGCCAACAATTACATCACCAGGTTTAATATGTGCATTATCCACAACATCTTCTCGCTTCATTCTCGCAGTAACCGTAGAGTCTACAATAATTGTACGTACAAGATCACCTACATCTGCCGTCTCACCACCAGTACTTTTAATGGTAACGCCGTGATTGCTTAAGTCTTCAATAAGATCCTCAGTACCGTTAATAATTGCTGAAATAACGTCACCCGTGATTAGGTTTTTATTTCTACCTATAGTAGAGGAAAGCAAAATATTATCTGTTGCTCCCACGCAAAGCAGGTCGTCAACATTCATAATTAATGCATCCTGGGCAATTCCCTTCCACACAGAAATATCACCGGTCTCTTTCCAGTACATATAAGCTAATGAAGATTTTGTACCTGCGCCATCTGCGTGCATAATAAGACAATGCTCTTCACTGCCTGTTAGATGATCTGGAACAATTTTACAAAAGGCTTGTGGAAACAAACCTTTATCTACATTTTTAATAGCATTATGCACATCTTCTTTACCAGCCGAAACACCGCGACCTGCGTACCTTTTAGAAATTTCCTGACTCATTCTTGTTAATTATTTGGCAAAAGTAAGAAATAAAAACGTCCTGAAATTTCAGGACGTTCTTAAGGTTGATTAGTTAGTTAAATTAATCTTCCCAATCTGGCATTGCTGCGTTTGTAAAAAGAACATTATCTGAGGTAAAATCATTTAAAGGACTTACTAAAACTTTTGGTTCAGAATTTATATTACTAGGCTTTCTAACAAATATAATTTCACCTTCAGAAGGAGACCATCTGGGCTGAATATCGTTAGAACCGGTAATGGGACCATTATCAAGTAAACGCTCAACACCCGTATTTAAATTATAAATATAAATTCTACTTGCAAATTGTCTGTATTGATCATTTTGAGATCCTGAGGTGTCTTTAGAATATACTAATTGGGTTCCGTTTGCATTTAAGTCTATTCCCTTTACAGCTCCTGTTCCATTTTGAAAAATCACTCTTTCTTCGGTTCCTGATGATAAACGTACTGTATAGACACGTACATTATATCCCGCACTGTTATTTGTTTTTATCACGATAAGATTATCATCGAAATCTGATGTACTTACTTCTGAAATAAAACTACCATCTGCAGTTGTATAGATTAAGGTACTACCACCGCCATCAGGATTAACACTGTATAATTTATCGAAGTTAGGGTAATATAATTTACCTCCACTCTGAGCCCAAGTGTAATCTAATTCATCTATTCTAAAACCATTTACAGGAATACTGCTCGTAACTTGTTTTACAGCGCTGCCGTCAACATTCATCGTATGTAATTGAGTTGCTCCATTTATAGTTCTTAAAAAAGCTATTTTAGAAGTCTCTACATTTTTATGAGGTCTAAAGCTGTTAAACGACTCTGAAGTTAATTTGAACTCATTAAAGTTAACTTCGCTATCATCGCCACTGGAATCATTTTCACTTCCTGAAAATATTACACTATTTCCATTAACAGATCGTACATAAAAATAACTGTTTTGGGGTGTTGTACTCGTACTGAATTGACTCACTGCGCTTTGAACAGGATCACTATTATCATCTGAAGCACTTATTTGCCAAAAGTAGTTAGTCCCTAATCCTAGATTTTCAATTATAATAGTAGTATCTGCAACTACTTCTTGTAACTGTATTTCATTAGTAGATCCATTTCTTAATTGTAATGTATAGGTAATATCATCTGTATCATTTTTAGAAGATGACCACACAAATTTAACTGTAGGATCTAAATCTGATGTGCCATCTACCGGAGTAAGTAATTTAGGAACTAAGGGTTTTACATTAGTAGATTTGCTCACCTCAAGTTCAAAAACAACAGTACTTGTCTTTGAATTAAGTATAGTAACTGCCTCAAAAGAATCTGCATACTCGTCAGATTCTGCTTGTACAGAATAATCTCCTACGCTAATATTCTCTATAACAAAATTACCTGATGCATCTGTAAAAACTGTACTTGAAGCCGGGCTGGTTACGATTTTAATGTTCTCTAACGGCTCATTAGAGCTTTTTGCGACTACAGTACCTGTAAGTTTTCCTATTCCGTTTTCTTCAATAGTATCTTCACTACATGATGTAAAAACTACCAGTAGGCTCAAAATCAAATAATAAATTTTATTTTTCATCTGTTTAATTTTTTGGGGATTTGATTGATGACTGTTCCACTAAATTTTGTTTTTCTTTATTTGAAAAATTGAAATAATATTTCAATCCTAGACCAAAATTAAAATGATAGTCATTACGCTTTCCATTTACTAGATTATCTATTTTATCAGAAAAAGCTAGATTATGCTCCCCCCAGGCGCGCATTCCTATACGCGGAGATAGCGCATATTCTATACCCGCTCCATATTGAATTTTACCATCTGTTTGATTTGAATCTAAACCTAAAAAGCCATTATTCTCAAAGCCTAGAAGAATTCCTCCACCACCATAAATAAATGGTGAAAGTTTATCATTACGCAGTAATCTAAACTCTGCGTTTACATCTATGCTTGCAAAACTTTCATCAAAGCTATTTCCTGTTTTAAGCTTCATAAATCCACCATTTATATTTAAGCTCAAAACCTCACTTAATCCCAAATTATAGCCCAACTTTGCCATTGGTCCAAAATGTTTATCGCTATAATCAGCATCAAATAAGGAAGCTCCGAGTGATAGATTTATTGAATTTTTAAATTTTTGCTGAAAAAAAATACGATTATAGATACCTGTAGATTCTGCTATTTCCTTTTCTTCATTATAATTGGCTACCACCTCTTCATTTACTGAATTCCCCCCTTTTGCAGACCAAAATCCACCTTCTATACCTTCAACTATTAAATCATGTACAGCTTTTTCTACAGCATCTTTAATGGCCAATTGTACCGGCTCATTACGAGTTATTCCCATTTCGGTTTCTAACAAACGTTGAAATTTTACAAACCGAAATAAACTAGCATCTAATGCTTGCGATAAAATGGTTTTAGAAACATATACGGTCTTTAATATCTCTCCATTACTAGTAGATACCATTCTCAAATAGACCGTTATACGATCTTGCCGATATTTTGCAGACCCTCCTAAACCAAAATATCGCGCTCCTACTCCTCCAGTAATTATGTTAGTATCATAAGATACAATACCTCCTTCTAATATGATACCCGCATATTTAAGAGGTGGTAACGGTGGCTCATTAGGGTTTAGATTTTTTATATATTCTTGTTTTGTATTTCTTATAATATTACGCTCTGTAGAAAGATTGCTTAGGTTTTCTCTTTCAATAGGTATAAACCATCCACTATCTTCTAGAGCTTTTAAGAGAATTGCGGTCGAACCCTGAGTAACCGCGGTGCTAAATGTACTACCATTCTCAACGGCTTTATATTGACCGGTCTGATCTGAAAAGTTATAGACTGCAACTTCTACCGGAGCTTGAGCTGGAGGAAGACCAAGCAGTGTTTTTGTAGATTTTGAATATTCTCCCAACCTGGCGGGAGTCTGATCAAATGGTTGATTAAAATATGCTCCACAGGATGATAGCAGAAACATACTTATAAATAAGAATTGTAATTTGTAATACTTCATAAACTATTATTGATTTGGGACAACTACCTGGGTTTGTTCACCCGTTGATGTATCTAAAATATTTATTACTAAACCTTCTTCACTTTCAAAAACCTCTACCGCCAGTGTACCGTAAGTAAAAGTACCTTCCTGATCAAAATTTCCTATCCCTTCAATCTGCTGTTGAAGTAATGTTCTTGAAATTTGACTTAAAACCTGCCTGTTAAGATTATCCCCAAATTGCTCGAGTTCAGAACGTTGATCAGCTTCACTTCTAGGAGCAGTAAGTTTATCTTGAGCAGATGCGGAACTTAATAACCAGTTGTAATTAAAGGTGTCTCCCCCGAATGCAGGATTCAAAGGTTTATAAGCAAATTGTTGAGCACAAACATTCAATGAGCTTATTAAAAGCATTATAAATAGTATATTTTTCATATTAATAGCGAATAAAATCTTTTTTACTTTTTTCAAGTTGTTGTAAATATGAGATAGAGAGATCTAGAGCTCTAGATGCATTTTGCTTCAAGATTTCTTTTTTAGGTTGTGCAAAAAATTGCCACACAACTTGATTTTCAACTATTACAGAAATTCTGGTAAATCGACCCCGACCAGGAACCTCTTCAATAATTATATTTCGGGAACTTTTTACTTGCAAATTGAAATATTCAGCATAAAAATACCTGTAAAAATCCTTACCTGATTTTGTTATTGTATTCTCTATCACTAAACCATCTATTATAAACCCATCCTGTGGTTTAGCTTGATCATATGTGAAATAATCGTCTAAATCTAAGTCGTCAAAGTGTGCGAGATCTGTCTGCCCTCCATTTTCTAAAACAATTCGATCTTGTCCTATAGGTTTGTTGTCTAAGTCATAAATAAGAAGAACTATGATAATTTTTTGAGATATGTTATAATTTACTGTAACAGATGGTAAAATTATTTTAGTCCCAGATTTGATAAACAAAAGATTTTCATCATTTGTTTTTGATATGTCACCATTTTCCTCAGTTTGAAATACCATTAAGCTATATTTCACATTAAAATCAGAATTAGAAATATTTTCTGCGGTGGCGATAAAATTCAGGAATTCACTATTACGCTCTAGTAAAATTTGAGCTTTAACTTCTTTATTCATAATCTGAGAATAGGTAGAAAATGAAATAATAAAGAAATATATATAAATGTTGTATTTAGGGGTTATTAAAAACATTAATTGTAATCTGTTATTTTAATTTAATAAAAACTTCTGATAATAAGATTTGGAGAAGCATTACTTTGATTAAATTTCAAACTTTTAGTAAGTTGATTAGCATTCTCTCGAATAAAATTTAGATTATCTCCTGTTTGAGTAAGTTCTAATGAAATATTTTCTCTTGGGTTATTGATGTAATCTGTAATAGAGTTATAATTACCATCTTGCAATATCTCTGCAAAAACATTTTGAGCAGTATAGTTTAATTTTGCACTATTGTAATCTCCATTTTGTTTTAAACTTATATCGCTATTTTCAGTTTTAGTAAAGATTTGAATTTCATTATAGTTTCCTATTTGCTTTAAGAAAATTGAATTCCCTTTTATACGATCATAAGAGACTTCTGATTTAAAATTCACCCCTAATGTAGATAGCATTTCTAAGCTAGATATTTCTTTATCTTTTACTTTCTCTGTATCAGTTTTAACGTCATTATAAGTTTGACTATAACTAAAAAAATTAATTGAAGACAAAAACACTATTGTTAAGAAGCTAAACCCTCTAGTCTTATAGTAATTAAAAGTTATCATAACTATTTTTTTTTAGTAATAAAAGGAGGGTATTACCAAATGGCTAACCCTCCTTAAATTAATTATAATATTTAAATTAAATGTTCATTGCAATTAGTTATATCCGTTTGAAGTTAGGCTCTTATCTGTATGAAGATTTGTTGCATTTTTCATACTAGGGCTTGTTACCATTTGTGGATTAGTATAATCTGTAAAAGTCATACCAGCATCTTGCTGATGTACATTAATTGCATTATTAGCACCTCCTGTTAAAACTGCAGAAAAAGAATGTCCTGAACCACTTACTGCACCATGTTGAGTAATAACAGCATTTGCATTACCTCCTTGGCTAGAAGTAATTGACGCTACATGAGAATCCCCATATTGTGAAATTTGCGCATATCCATTAGTTGATTGCTGCATTATAGTAGCTTTGTTGGTATTACCTTCTTGAAGTGTATAAGCCTCGTGGCTTCTGCCATTTTGTTGTGTTATAGCCGTGTTGTTATCACCTTCTTGAATTTGACGTGCATAATTACCATCTGCAACACTACTACCCGCAGCATTTTGTACTACAACAGCGCGGTTATCATCTCCCAACTGCATTTGTACCGAAAGATCTGAAGGATCAGTTGCTCCAGAACCAAACTGATGAGCTTGAGCTTTATTTTCATCCCCCGTTTGAACAATAAATGCCTTCCCTAAATTAGATTTAGCATTAGCATTTACAGTAGAATAAGCGGCTGGAACCATTGATAAGTCTCCTTGATTTATTGTCGCATTGTTCCCATCACCATCTTGCTTAATATCTCCATAATTGTCCTCACCATCAACTACAATAGCTGCAACGTTTCTAACACCATCAACCTCGGTATTTTGACGTATAAATGAAACGTTATTATAATCACTAGCATTTGTAGTACTACCCGCATGTGTACCTGTATTAGTACTAGTTTGTGTAATCGTTGCTTTATTTTCTGTAGCCGCCCCAGGAGAACTAGGGTTATTACCATCTGCAGATTGTCTAATACGCGCATAATCAGCGGTACCATTTTGATTTATCGTTGCATCATTCTCGTCGTGAGTTTGAAATATACTTGCCGCGTTATTAGCTGATCCTGCGTTTTGATTTACAGTTGCAATGTTACCTTCAGACCTACCAGCATTACCTTGCTTTACATCTGCATAATTAAAAGTACCGTCTTGATTAAGGTTTATACGGTTAGAATCACCTTCTTGCTGCAAGAACCCTGTACCATTATCTCCAATTTGCTCAGATATTATACGGTTAGCATCACCTCCTGGTGTTGTAGTACCATTATCTCCTGTTTGTAATGTGCCTACAAAATTGTTATCACCGTTTTGTTCTAGCTTGACATCATTACTAGTACCAATTTGTCTAACACGTACTGCATTATCAGTACCAGTTTGGGTTGACGTACCAGTGTTGTCTTGGGCGAATGCAATCGTCCCTAACATTAGCGCTGCTGCGCTTAATACAACTTTTTTCATAATAGAAAGTTTTAAATTAATAATATATAGAATGGTTAATAATATACTTAACAACAGTTTCTGGTTATGATCAAGGGGTGATCTAAACAACCAAAACAAAAATTTAGGAGATATAGGGTTGCGAAGAATTTCTATCAGCATTATCCTTTTTCGGTTTCAACGCAAGGCTAAATTAGGAAAAACTAAAGTGCTGATTTTATGATTTCTATAACTTTTCGATGAAAGTTACACCTATCGAAATCGTTGTAGCTAGGAAAGCCTTGTAGATAGTAGGTTGACGGCTGAAAAGGGAAAAACACCCTTTTATTATGCAGAAAAAAAAGTGTAGTCTTTAACCTACACAATAAGTAGGAAAGAATTATTTAGATAACAATTTATTTACATAAATATGCTAAAAGCAAGACTCAAATCTTAACGAAGATTCAATAATTCTCTGTTTTTAGCAAGAGGCCATAATTTATCTTCGACTAATAATTCTAATTTATCTGAGGCATAACGTATATCTTTAAAAAAAGGAATTACAGAATCTTTGTACATAGAAGCCCGCTCTTTCATTCCTAGTTGATTGGCTTTCTTACGTATTTCTATCATTGCTGTAATACTCTCATTAATTTGTTTGATATACGTAGAGATTTGCTCAATAATTTTGATCTGCTCTTTCGCTATAATTTTATAGTCTGCTTCAAAAATTTCTTTTAAACCTTTAACATTCTCGATGAGTAAATTCTGATATCTAATTGCTGTAGGAATTATATGATTTCTTGCCATATCACCTAGAACTCTACTTTCTATTTGAACACGTTTCACATACTCTTCAAGTTCTATCTCATGACGCGCTTTCAGTTCAACTGCGTTCATAACCTCCATCTCTTCAAATAATGATGTAGTGATTTTTGAAAGCTGAATATCTAGAGCCTCAGGCGTGGTTCGGTTATTACTTAATTTGCGTTTTTTAGCTTCAGACTCCCACTCTGGACTGTAACCATCTCCTTCAAAACGAATTTTCTTAGATGCCTTTATATATTCTCTAAGAATATTAAAAATGGCATCGTCCTTTTTCATTCCTTTCTTATCTACAAGGGAGTCTACTTCAATCTTAAAATCTTTTAATTGTTTAGCAACTATGGTATTTAATACGACCATTGGCTTAGCGCAATTTGCTGTAGATCCTACAGCTCTAAATTCAAATTTATTTCCTGTAAACGCAAAAGGCGAGGTACGGTTACGATCTGTATTATCCAGTAAAATTTCAGGAATTTTACCTACTACATTCAGTTTTAAATCTGTCTTTTCCTGAGGTGACAATTTTCCGTCAGATACTTTCTCAAGTTCGTCAAGTACCTTAGTTAATTGTTTTCCTATAAAGACAGACATTATTGCGGGTGGCGCTTCATTAGCTCCCAGCCTGTGATCATTAGATGCCGATGCTACTGAAGCTCTCAGCAATTCCTCATAATCCTGCACCGCCTTTATCGTGTTTATGAAGAACGTTAAAAACTGTAAATTCTTCATAGGGGTGCTTCCCGGACTTAACAAGTTTACACCTGTATCTGTAGCCAGTGACCAGTTATTGTGTTTTCCACTTCCGTTAATGCCTTCAAAAGGTTTCTCGTGAAAAAGAACTTTTAATTTGTGACGCTCTGCAACACGCGCCATCAAATCCATAATTAATGAATTATGATCTACAGCCAGATTGGCCTCTTCAAAAATTGGAGCGAGCTCAAACTGGTTTGGAGCAACTTCATTATGTCTGGTTTTAACAGGAATACCCAGCAACATACATTGTTGCTCCAGATCTTTCATAAAATTTAATGCTCTTGATGGTATAGACCCAAAATAATGATCGTCTAATTGTTGCCCCTTTGCGGGAGCGTGACCTAATAATGCGCGACCGGTTTGCATAATATCTGGGCGTGAAGCAGCCAGGGCAGCGTCTATAAGAAAATACTCCTGCTCCCATCCTAAGGTTGCGGTCACCTTTGTAACGCCTTTATTAAAATATTTAGCAACTTCAGTTGCAGATGTATCAATCGCATTAAGTGCTCTCAGCAACGGAGTTTTATTATCTAAGGCCTCTCCTGTATAAGAAACAAATACCGTAGGAATACACAAGGTAGTATCTAAAATAAATGCTGCGGAAGTAGGATCCCAGGCTGTATACCCACGAGCTTCAAAGGTATTACGTATTCCCCCGTGAGGAAACGAAGAAGCATCTGGTTCTTGCTGAACTAATTTTGCTCCTTCAAACTTTTCTATGGCACTACCGTCAGATAAGCTTTCAAAAAATGCATCGTGCTTTTCTGCAGTAGCTCCTGTTAGTGGCTGAAACCAGTGCGTATAATGCGTTGCTCCTAGTCCTATCGCCCACTGCTTCATCCCGGCAGCTATGCTATCTGCCATTAATCTATCAATTTTTGAACCTGTATTTACAGCATCCTGCACCGCCTCATACGCATCTATAGAGAGCACCTGGCGCATTGCTTGCTTACCAAAGACATGTTTACCATAAAGCGCTGATCTTCTTTCACTTTCTTCAATAAAAACAGGTTTTCTCGAAAGACTTTCTTTCAAAGCAAAAAATCGTAAAGTATTCATTTTTTGATAGATTTTTATGAATTTAAAAATTCTAGAGGGTAAAAATATATAATTCCGCAATACACCCCTATAGCATAGGGGGTAAATTAAATTTATTTAATCAATTTTACCTTTACACCCCCTGAAATCGAAATGCTAGATATTAAAGATTTGCTATATTTGTTATTAGTTTAATTCAAAAAATTTAAAATTAATTTTATTATGGGCAAATCAAAATTAGAGTATATCTGGTTAGATGGATATCATCCTACTGCCAATCTAAGAAGCAAAACCAAAGTTGAAGATGATTTTAGTGGAAAACTAGAAGATTGTTCAGTATGGTCTTTTGACGGTTCTTCAACTAAGCAAGCTGAAGGTGGATCTTCTGATTGCTTGCTAAAGCCCGTAGCTATATATCCTGACCCTGCACGCAGAGATGGATACCTAGTAATGACTGAAGTTCTAAATGCAGACGGCACGCCACACGAGTCTAATTATAGAGCACAAATTGACGATGACGATAATGATTTCTGGTTCGGTTTTGAGCAAGAATATTTTATAATGGACAAAGCAACTCAACTTCCTCTAGGCTTCCCAGTAGGTGGGTACCCAGGTCCTCAAGGTATGTACTATTGCTCTGTAGGTGGTAAAAATACCCACGGTAGAGCTTTCGTAGAAGAGCACGCAGATTTATGTATCGATGCAGGTCTTAACTTTGAAGGTATTAATCAAGAGGTTGCAAGTGGACAGTGGGAATTTCAACTTTTTGCTAAAGGTGCTAAAAAGGCAGGAGATGAAATTTGGGTAGCACGTTACTTATTACAACGTCTAACTGAAGATTACGGGTATTATATAGAATTCCACCCAAAACCTGTAAAAGGAGATTGGAATGGTTCTGGTATGCACGCAAACTTTTCAAACACTACGTTACGTACCGCAGGTTCTAAAGATGTTTACGATACTATTTGTGAGTCTTTTAGACCGGTTGTCGCAGAACATATTGCTGTTTATGGTGAATTTAACGATCAACGTTTAACTGGTAAGCACGAGACCGCTTCTATTCACGATTTCTCATATGGAATATCAGATAGAGGTGCATCTATACGTATTCCTATTATTGCGGTAGAAAAAGGCTGGAAAGGATGGTTAGAAGATCGTCGTCCTGCTTCTAACGGTGATCCATACCGTATTGCTGGTAGAATTGTGAAAACTGTAAAAGGAGCTGAAGCTAAATTATAGTCAGTTTCAAATACAACATAAAAGCCCGCTTGATGCGGGCTTTTTTATGCTGTATACTTTAGAGAAATTATCTTTAACTGAATGCCAAACCTATAAATACACAATAGGCGGCAAATAGAATAAAACCCTTCCAGCGGTTTAATTCTAATCGCAACGGGAGATATCCCAGTGGCAAAAGAATAATTGCAAAACCTAATAACCAAAACATATTAGTATCTAAGATTCGATCATCAATTACTAGTATAGGAGTTATCACTGCCGTTAATCCTAAAACTGAGGCGATATTAAAAATATTAGACCCAATGAGGTTTCCTAAAGAGATTGCTTTTTCCTTCTTTAATGCAGCTATAATTGAAGCCGCAAGTTCTGGCACACTCGTACCTATTGCAATAACAGTTACTGAAATTGCATAGTCGCTTATCCCAACCGATTCTGCTAATTCTTTAGCCCCTTGTACTAACCACTCTGATCCAAAATATAAAGCTACGGCCCCAATAAGTAACCAAACTGTAATTTTAAAATAGGAGGTTTTAGAGAGACCGGCATCAATTTCGTCATTTTGTCCTTCTTGAGTCGCTTGTGACTTTTTTGCCCTACGTATTAAAATAATAAGGTAAAAAACTAAAGATACCAGTAGAATAAACCCTTCTAACTTTGAGATAATTTGGTCATTCATAAGTGCCAGATAAAGTCCTAAAGAGAACAAAACCATAACGGGCCAGTTAAATTTAAAGAAGTCATTATCTATCCCCAAAGTAGAAATAATCGCGGTTAATCCTAAAACCAGCGCAATATTTGCGATGTTGCTTCCTATAACATTACCTAAAGCGATATCTGGAGAACCGTCTAAGGCTGCTTGTAAACTAACGAGCAATTCTGGAGAAGAGGTCGCAAACGAAACTACTGTTAAGCCTATTACCATTTTAGATAGCTTAAGCTTAAAAGATAAGCCCACAGAAGCTCTAACTAAAAACTCACCTCCTATAACCAGCAGCGTGAGACCCACCAAAATAAAAACAATACTCATAAACCTTTTTTAATGCAGCGAAGATACATAACCAACCTATAAAATGGAGAATATAGAAACCCATCCTAACTCAAGAAATAAGTGTACTTAGTAAAGATTCCAATTTAATTTGAAAGTACCTCTAGTAATTTTATAGCCTGCATGGCTTCTCTCACATCGTGTACCCGCAGAATAGAAGCTCCCTTTTGCAAAGCGATAGTGTTAAGAACCGTTGTACCATTTAAAGCTTCCGCAGCAGAAATGTCAAGTGTTTTATAAATCATTCCTTTTCTGGAAATACCAATTAGAAAAGGTAGACCAGTTATTTCAAACTTTTCAGCATTATTTAAAAGTTCAAAATTATGAGTACTGGTTTTAGCAAAACCAAATCCAGGGTCTAAAATAAGGTCATTAATACCTAATTCTCGAGCAGCGACTACCCGTTCACTTAAATAAAAGAGCACTTCTGTGAGCACATCATCATAATGCGCAAGACCTGCCATTGTTTGCGGAGTACCTTTCATATGCATCATAATGTAAGGCACTTGTAAGTCTGCAATTGTAGTAAGCATTTGCTCATCGAGCATCCCTGCGGAAATATCATTTATTATTGCAGCACCTGCATCTATTGCTTTGCGCGCCACTTCAGCCCTAAAGGTATCTATAGAAATTAGGGTTGCAGGAAAATGTTTTAAAATAGACTCTATAACAGGTAATAGACGTTTTTGCTCTTCATCTACAGAAATATCTGTAGCACCCGGCCTAGAACTGTATGCTCCTACATCAATAAAAGTAGCACCTTCTTTTAGCATTTTTTCTGTTTGATTCAATAGTTTAGAATCACTGAAGTAATTACCTCCATCAAAAAAAGAATCTGGGGTAACATTAAGAATTCCCATCACTTTCGGTTTTGAAAGATCTATAAGTGTTCCTTTACAGTTAATGCTTTTCATGAAAATGTACTATGTTTTTTTAGATTGCTTATTTTAGGCGAAATTTACGCAAAATGAATGAGCCTCTTTCTTGAATCATTATTTATAGACTTCAAGAAATATACATTCAAATACAATTGAAGCACCAAAGCCCCTCGGGTAGTTAAACTATATTAATGAAGCAGACTTCGACACAATACGATGCGGTAATTACCACCTGTCGTAATTTATTTTCTAAAAAAATGAGTGACTACGGAAGTGCGTGGCGCATATTACGACTTCCGTCATTGACAGATCAAATTTTTATTAAAGCACAACGCATACGTGGGCTTCAGCAAAATGCCGTTCATAAAGTTGATGAGGACGAAAGCTCAGAATTTATAGGAATCATAAATTACTCGGTAATGGCATTAATTCAGCTAGATCGTGGAGTCGTTGAGCAACCCGATTTAGACCTTAATGAATCGCTAAATTTGTATGATAAGCACGTCGCTGTCACTAAAAATCTAATGGAAAATAAAAATCACGATTATGGTGAGGCCTGGCGTGATATGCGTATTAGCTCGTTAACAGATCTTATTTTACAGAAACTCTTGCGCGTAAAGCAAATAGAAAATAATAAAGGTAAAACGCTGGTTTCTGAAGGGATAGATGCAAATTATCAGGATATGCTTAACTACGCTGTCTTTGCTCTAATATTAATGGAAGAAGATTCCGCAAAAAAATAAAAATTTGAAAAAACTAGTTGGTGTTATTCGCATTTTTGTAGGTATTCTCTTTATGATTTCAGGGTTTATAAAACTGAATGATCCTGTAGGATTCTCATTTAAACTGCAAGAGTATTTCTCTCCAGATGTTTTAAATATCGAGTTTTTAAGTCCGTTTGCTTTAGGACTTGCCATATTACTGGTAATCGTTGAGCTCGTTTTGGGAGTTGCATTAATTATAGGCTACTATAAAAAACCTACGATGTGGCTTTTGTTATTAATGATTTTGTTTTTCACCTTCCTTACCTTCTATTCTGCCTATTTTAATAAGGTTACAGATTGCGGTTGTTTTGGTGATGCTCTGCCGCTCACTCCGTGGCAGTCGTTTTCAAAAGATGTAGTCTTATTAATTCTTATTTTATTTTTGTTTTTCAATTTAAAATACATTCAGCCTTTCTTCTCTAATTTCGGTAGATCTATTGTCATTTTTGCCACATTTATAGGATGCTTAAGTTTTGGATATTATGTTTTAATGCATCTTCCGGTATTTGACTTTAGAGCCTATAAAATAGGAGTAAATATTCAGAAGGGAATGGCTATTCCTGAGGATGCCGAGAAAGCTGTTTTTGATTATCACTGGAAATTTGACGTTAATGGTTCTGAAAAAATTATTACTACTCAAGGAGAATACCCTTCTTCTGAAGGAAAATTTCTAGGTGTAGAAACCGAAGTTGTTTCACAAGGTTATGTACCACCTATACACGATTTTACAATAGAAAAAGAAGGTGAGAATTATACTGAAGATTTTCTAAATACGCCAAATCTTATTATCATCATTGCATACGATATTAATAAAACAGAATGGAATGGCTGGCCAGTTATTAAGGAACTCACGAACGAAGCCTTAAAAAATGGTTATACCGTAATTGGTCTTACATCTTCGGGCGAAAATGAGGTTAATGATCTCAAAGAAAAACAAAATATAAATTTTGATTTTTACTTTACAGACGCTACCGTTTTAAAAACAATTATACGTAGTAATCCCGGTATTTTGAAGTTAAATAATGGTACTATTCTTCAGAAAAAACACTGGATCGATGCTAAAGAAATAGATCTTGAAGTTTTGCCCAGCGCAAAATCTACTCTCAATTTTGATTTGAAAAACAGACTAGACAGCATATCACGCTATGATCAATTATACCGCCCATTATTACAGGAATCAGATCCTGATAAACGTGAAAAATTAGCACTAGAATTAGGTATCGCTAAAGAAGATTACACTGGTGATCTTTGGAAAAAACAACGAATGATAGACACCAGCAATCTAAAAATTATTAAAACAATTTTAGATAATTACGGTTATCCCGGAAAATCATTAGTAGGCGAACCTACAAATCTTATTGCGCTTGAAGTAATACAACACAATCCTATTCAAATAGAAGAATATCTAGACTTGTTTAAAAAAGCTGCAGCTCAGGGAGAAATCCCTATGACACAAGTTGCGGCATTAGAAGATAAGTATCTTATGCAACAGCATAAAGAACAACTTTATGGAACTCAAGCTCAGATTACTGCTGCAAACGGCTTTTTTATTTGGCCCATAAAAAATCCTGAAATGGTAAATAAAAGACGTGCCGCAGCAGGTTTTACTAATACTATAGAAGAATATGCGGCAGATTTGATGGGAGATAAATCTGGTTATAAGGCATTAAAATTATCTGATATTAAAACACTCTGATTTCTTATATCCTAAATAAAATCGGTTATGCCCTGCTCACTCTATTTGGAGTAGTTACTGTGGTATTTTTATTATTCACGGTGTTGCCGGGAGATCCTGCACGCATGATGCTTGATCAGAATGAAGATCCTGAGCAATTGGCAATAATTAAGCATAAATATGGCTTTGATCAGCCTATATTAACGCAGTATGGTTATTATTTAAATGACTTATCGCCCATCTCAATTCACGACAATACAGGTACAAATTATACCAGTTTATCCTCGGGTAAATACACGTATACAACACTCTTCTCAACACGTACTCACACCCTGGTTTTAAAAGAACCATACTTAAGAGAATCGTTTCAAAAAACCGGAAAAACAGTTGTAGAAGTTATTTCAGAGACTTTACCAAATACCATCGTATTGGCCGTGAGCGCCATCACACTTGCCATACTCCTGGGTATCTTTTTAGGTATTGTATCTGCAAATGCGCGTGACAGCTGGTTAGATAAATTAATACAGGTAATTAGTACGCTAGGTATGAGTGTTCCCAGTTTTTTTAGCGCTATTTTATTTGCCTGGCTTTTTGGTTATGTACTTCACAATCTCACAAATCTTAATATGACGGGAAGTCTTTATGAGATGGATGATTTTGGCGAGGCTACCACCATAAAATGGAAAAATATTGTATTACCTGCTATTGTTTTAGGCATTAGACCACTAGCTGTGGTTATTCAATTGATGCGTAATTCGCTTTTAGAAGTTTATAATCAAGAATATATACGTACGGCTCAGGCTAAAGGCTTAAATAAATGGCAGATTGTGTGGCGGCACGCACTTAAAAACGCACTCAACCCTGTAGTTACAGCTGTATCTGGATGGTTTGCTTCAATGCTCGCAGGAGCCGTTTTTGTAGAATATATTTTCGGGTGGAATGGTCTTGGTAAAGAAATTGTTGATGCTTTAAATACTCTCGATTTACCCATAATTATGGGATCTGTACTAGTAATTGCTTCTATGTTTATACTCATAAATATTTTGGTAGATCTTATTTATGGACTTCTAGATCCCAAAGTACGTATTAGGTAGGGCAAATGTTGTAGAATAGCCTTACTAACGTTAATTTTATAACTTGTTCAAATTTTAAGCAACAGTCACACTTTCAAGATAAATTTTTCGCTTTGAGATTGTTTTAACGAAAGTTTATTCTGACAAAAATAATGGAATACATTTTAATATTGTACTTAAAAATAATATTATAGCGTAAGAGTTATTAATACAAACAACTACTAATCAAAATACAATGAGAAAAAACATCGTAGCCGGTAACTGGAAAATGAATACAGATCTTGCCGAAACTCAGGATTTAATTTCAGACTTAAAGAAAATCGCTAAAACTTCTGATGCAGAAGTTATAATTGCTCCTCCTTATACAAATCTTTACAGCGCCTTTGAAGCTGTAAAAGGTTTAGATATAAGCATTGCTGCTCAAAACATGCATCAATCTGCTTCAGGTGCTTTTACTGGTGAGATTAGCGCAGATATGTTAAAAAGCATAGGTGTAAAAACTGTAATTCTAGGTCATAGTGAGCGTCGTGCTTATTTTGGTGAGAAAGAAGATCTTTTAGCTGAGAAAGTTAATACGGCATTAGACAATGATATGACAGTTATTTATTGTTTTGGTGAAGAATTAAAAGACCGCAACTTTAGCGAGCATTTTGAAGTGGTTAACAAACAAATAAGCAATGCGTTGTTTCACTTAGATTCGGCTGCGTGGAAGGATATTGTATTAGCCTATGAGCCTGTTTGGGCAATAGGTACAGGTGAGACTGCCAGCCCTGATCAAGCTCAGGAAATGCACGCATTTATACGCAAAACAATTGCCGATGAGTACTCACAAGAAATTGCTGATGAAGTTACTATACTTTATGGTGGAAGTGTAAAACCTAACAATGCTCAGGAGATTTTCTCAAAGCCAGATGTTGACGGCGGCTTAATAGGTGGTGCCTCTTTAAAAGCAGAAGACTTTATGGCAATTGTAAACGCATTTTAATATACATAAATGGCTGAAGCATATTCTGAGTATGAGTTTAAAGTAAATCCCGTAAACCCAGGCGTAGAAATACTCATTGCGCAACTGGGTGAACTTGATTTTGAAAGTTTTGATGAGACCGAAGATGGCGTGAAAGCTTATATAATCTCCTCATTAGATCGCGATGATTTACTTGAAGATATTTATATCTTAAAAAATCAGGATTTTCAAATTAGTTATTCTGTTAATTTAATCGAGCCCATTAACTGGAACGAGGAGTGGGAAAAAAACTTTGAGCCAATAGAGGTTGATGGTATTTGTTCGGTTAGAGCACCTTTTCACCCTAAACCAGATACTAAATTTGATATTGTTATTGAACCTAAAATGTCATTTGGTACAGGTCATCATGAGACCACACATTTAATGATTAAGCATCTCTTAAAACTTGATGTTACTAGTAAAAAAACATTAGATATGGGTTGTGGTACAGGTATTCTAGCAATACTCGCGGCTATGAAAGGCGCTAAGCCGGTTGAAGCTATAGATATAGACCCTTGGTGTTATGAGAACACGCTAGAAAATGTAGAACGCAACGAAGTGTCATTTATTGAAGCTTTTGAAGGAGATGTGAAACTCCTAGACGGCAAACAGTATGATTTAATAATTGCTAATATAAATAGAAATATACTTTTAGCAGATATACCGGCCTATGCAGCTTGTCTAAACCATACAGGCACGTTGCTTCTTAGCGGCTTTTACACACAGGATATTCCTGCAATTACAGAAATTTGTAATCAACAAGGGCTAAATTTTATCATGAATTTTGAAAGAAATAATTGGGTAGCTTGTAAATTTGTAAAAAATTAAAACCCTGAATTTAAGTTTTTTACATATGAGCACAAGAGAAAAGATTCAAGAAGAAGTAGATGTCCTCGAAGCTGAAGATAGAAATAATGAGATAATCGTCTATAATGATGATGTTAACACATTTGACCATGTTATAGAAACTTTGATCCATGTTTGTGAGCATACACCTATTCAAGCAGAACAATGTTCTCTCATTGTTCACTATAAAGGTAAATGCACCGTCAAAACTGGCAGTTATGAATATTTAGAACCTAGATGTAGCGCATTACTTGATGCCGGCCTAAGTGCTGAAATTATTTGATAAATACCGTAAATTATAATTATGTAAAAGCCTCCTTACGGGGGCTTTTTCTTGTTAAATAAATACCATTTAAATCCATTTAATCGATTATGTGTAAATATTTAACGTTTAAACGTTTTGATATTAATATTTTTTTAATAGTTTTCACAAATCATTAATATAAAATTTTAATCTATGTTAGTACACACATTTAGAAAAGCTGCCCTGTTCAGCTTAGGTTGTTCTTTAGTATTTGCTTCTTGTTCTGAGGATGCAACCGAAACTCCTGAAGTAGAAATGCAACAAACTGCTGCACTTGAAGTGTCTCAGGCAATTCTTGATCAGGTTGAAGATTTAGGAATGAATACCCGATTTGTAAAATGGGATGATTTCTATTTTCCTGATGGCACTTCTGAACCCCGCCTATTTTTAGAAGAAGATGTTATCGTTACCCCAGAGCAGCTAACCGCAATGGTTAATTTGACAAAAGTTGAAAAAGGAGCAACACAGAGTAAACAATACAGGACTTCTGCATTAGTGTCTCAGGGACGTACTATTTCTATAATAGGATATACCGGCGGAAACCAGGCATTAAGTACCAAAGAGCGTACTGCTCTACAATGGGCTGTTGACAATTACAACAGACTAAGCGGGGTTTCTATAAGCTTTAATCTAACATTTGGTACAGATTACCAAAATAAGGATATGGTTGTTTACAACAATACAGTAAACAATCCTAGCGGTGCCGGTGGGAGCGCTGGGTTTCCAAGTAATGGTTTGCCACATAAATTTGTTCAGATATACGGTTTAGCAAATTATGATACAAACGTAGTAGAACACGTTATCACTCACGAAATAGGGCATTCTGTAGGTTTTAGACATACAGACTGGTTTAGCAGACAAAGTTGTGGAGATAATGTAAATGAAGGTGGAGACGTAAATTTAGTACCCGGTACACCTAGTGGCTATGATGCTACATCTATTATGTTAGCTTGCTTTAGCGCTAGTGAAGATGGTGAATTTAACGCCAATGATATTACCGCTTTAAATAACATGTACTAGTAAACAAAATACCCCTAGAAAAAGCCATTTAAAAATTAAATGGCTTTTTTTTAATTTAATCTTGCAGATAGTCAAAAAAGACTTATATTTGCACCCGCAAAATGAGACAAATATATGTTGTTTTTTTGCTGAAATAAAGGCCTTGTGGCGCAACTGAATAGCGCACCTGATTACGGCTCAGGAGGTTCCAGGTTTGAATCCTGGCAAGGTCACAAAAAAACCACACTCTTAAAGTGTGGTTTTTTTAGTTATGAATACTTCGTTCACTACCTATTCATAAAATTTAAACCCACTAAGATATTTTAAACGCTTCTTTTTAATATCTAAAAGTTTTAATCCTTCTACTTGTTCTTTACTGAAAATATTATTTTTTACAAGAATTGCAGTGCCAGACATACAAAACAATTAAATTAGAATTTGGGAAGTACAATGATTTCCAAACTAATATATACTATTTCTGATTAAAATGTTTTATCCTTCAGAGTATATTATAAGTATTGCTTTAAATAAATTTTAGTATTTTCCGCAAAATGTGCTTGCGCAGTATTTCTTGCTACCTAAAATCATCAGCCTCTACTTAAAAAATCGGGTGAGCTAATCTTATTATTATGACAAAACTCATATTAAGTATTCTTTTATTTTTGGCTCTTTCAGTCACTGCACAGGAAAATGGTAGCCCTGATGAGCCTATAATTCCAGTTGATAAAGCAGGTCTTTTAAAAAATATAGATATCACCTTTGATCTACGTATGGACTTTCAAGCCTACACTTTTAGAGGTGGTGATAATTACTACAACGGTCTCCAATTTGAAAATGGATTTACGGCATTGGGAATAGCTGCAAAAATAAATGATAACCTAAAATTTAAATTTAGAAATCGCTTCAATAAAAGTGGCGATGTGCAAAGCCTCGATAGGCTGGGAAGTAATATAGAATTGGCATATATAGATGTTAAATTGAGTAATGCACTCAATATGTATCTTGGCAAAATGACAGCTTTATACGGTGGTTATGAGTATGAGTTTATTGCTCGTGATGTGCTTGAATATAATGATATTTATGGTAATGCACTGGCCTTTGTTACCGGCGCCGGCTTGAGTTATAAAACTGCCGAACATAACACTTTTGGATTACAGGTATTAAACTCAAGAACAGCCCTTTACGAAGACATCTATGGTGATGTGGTTGCAGAAAATATTCAGGAACCAGACTGGCCGGTTACTTTTGTAGGCAACTGGCGCGGAAGCTTTTTTGACGGTAAACTAGAAACAATATATAGTTTGAGTCACTCTACAGAAGTTAAAGATAGAGGTACCACATTTTTTACACTGGGACATAAATATGAAAACAAAAACATAACCTTAATGTATGACTTTCATTACAGTTATGAAGAAATAGATACAAAGGGCATCGTAACCCGAGTAATTGACAATGAAGTAGCTGCAGAGAATGTAACCTATGTAGAAAACTGGTTTCGTGGTAAGTATCGCATTAGCCCTAAAGTTGAGGGGTTGTTAACCTTAATGACCAGTAGCGCTCGCGATAACGCACAAGCCGGTAATGAATTAATAAGAACCAGTTATGGCGTTATTCCTACTATATATTATAGTCCGTTTAAAGATCTTAACCTCAAGTTTTATTTTGCCTATATAGGTAGATATTATGATTATTCAGATTATGCGATAGATTCTTTTGGCGCATCATCTTTCAATAAAAATGAAGTGCGCGTTGGATTTATAGCTCCTTTATTGCTCTTATAAATTAACGGCCCTTAAAGGTTTTTACTTCGGAAAAATTTAGAGAAAACTCTAAATACGCGCCTGATAGGTAAATAAGTTATAGTATCTCCCCTGGTTAGCAATAAGTTCATCATGTGTTCCGCGTTCTGCAATCTGACCATTTTCTATGACTAAGATTTGATCTGCTTTTCTAATGGTACTTAAACGGTGGGCTATAACAAAGGTTGTTCTTCCCTGAGTTAAAGTAGCCAGACTTTTTTGAATTAATGCCTCACTTTCGGTATCGAGATTAGAAGTTGCTTCGTCTAAAATTAAAATTTTAGGATTTGCTAAAACGGCTCTCGCGATTGCGATTCGTTGACGTTGACCACCAGACAATTTTACACCACGCTCACCAATTAAAGTATCTAAACCGTCCTCAAACCTATCTGTAAATTCATTTACGTATGCTGCATTAACCGCCGCTTGCAATTCATCCTCAGTAGCGTTAGGCCTCGGAAACAAAATATTCTGTCGTATACTGCCTTCAAATAGAAATTCATCTTGTAAAACAACACCAAGATGTTTCCTAAAGCTATTTAAATTCACTTTTGATATATCCTGCCCATCAACGGTTATTGTACCAGACTGCGGATTTAAAAATGTCGCCGCAAGGCCTGCGATGGTACTTTTTCCAGAACCTGAACTCCCAACTAAAGCTACCACTTCACCCGATTTTGCTTCAAAATTAATCCCCGTCAACACCTCTTTATTTTCCTCGTAAGCAAAAGATACATCCTTAAAAACAATATGTCCTTTAAAGTTTTGAAGAAGCTGGGTACGGTTTTCCTCATCAGATTCTGGTGTCATATTCATCAGTTCTTCAGTACGATCAAGACCTGCTAAAGCTTCTGTTAATTGACTTCCTATATTACTCATTTGAACAATGGGCGCTATCATTAATCCTAACAAAAACGTAAAAGTCAGGAAATCACCTATAGTTAATTCGCCCATCATAATTTTATAACCTCCTATTCCCATTATTCCGGTGGTAGCCAATCCTAACAAAAATGTTGAAGAGCTGGTCATTAACGCAGTCGCCGTTAAACTCTTTTTTACATTTTGAAAAAGTCGCTCTACACCTTCTTCAAATATTTTATTCTCCTGTTCTTCAGCATTAAAACCTTTAATTACGCGTACACCCCCTAAAGTTTCTGTAAGCCTTCCTGTGACTTCGGCATTTATAACCCCTCTATTTCTAAAAATAGGTCGAATGATCTTAAAAGCCTTTAGCGCAATCAGTGCAAAAACAGCCAGTGGAATAAGCGTAAACAAAGTCATCGTCCAGCTTATGCGTAACAGCAACACGAGCGAGACCACAGCTGTGATACTACCTCCTACTAGTTGTACTAATCCTGTTCCTATTAAGTTACGTACGCCCTCTACATCACTCATAATACGGGAGACCAGCGCTCCCGATTTTGTATTATCAAAAAACCGAATGGGTAAAGACAGTACCTTTTTTTGAACCTGAGCTCTCAACTCTGAGATCATATATTGAGCCTGTACGCTCAAAATCTTAGTCAACAAAAATGAAGTTGCGGCTTGTACTAAAATGGCAAGACCCACAGCTGCGACTAAGAGCTTGAGTAGTTCTACATTCTTATTAGGTATAATATCATCCATTAAATATTTAAGAGACAGGGGTGCTACAAAGCTTGCTGCCTTGCTAATCACAATTAAAATTAACCCTATAAATACCAGTTTTCTTCTGGGCCAAATAATGGTTTTAAAAGCACTGAGAATACTTACTTTTTTTTCTGACATTAAAATAGTTTAAAGCTTTAGTCGGTAAAATTTATGAAAAATTATACTCCACTATAATCTTATTTGAGGAGTACGCTAAACAAAAATTACTTGATTTAAAATATGCCTCTAAATAGTTATAAAAATAAAAACCCTCACCAATAAGTGAGGGTTGTAAAAACGCTTAAAATATACTTTTACTCTTCTGGGAGTAATACAAATTCTGCATAATTAGTTTCATCAAAATAAATCTTTGCTGCATCTTTAAAATAATCTGAATCGATTGCTGAAATATCTTCTTTGTAGTTTAAAAAGCTGTCATAATCCCGTCCCAACTCATAAGCTTCTTTAATTTTAGCGATCCAGAACGAGTCATAGTTTAGAAACTCTTCGGTATTGCTTAATTCTGCTTCTTTAATTTTATCGACGTTTTCCTGAGAAACAC
Source organism: Leeuwenhoekiella sp. NPDC079379 (assembly GCF_044542075.1). Taxonomy (NCBI): domain Bacteria; kingdom Pseudomonadati; phylum Bacteroidota; class Flavobacteriia; order Flavobacteriales; family Flavobacteriaceae; genus Leeuwenhoekiella; species Leeuwenhoekiella sp. NPDC079379. Next base: position 236,643 of record NZ_JBITTU010000005.1, on the reverse strand, counting down.
CATTTTTCTTGATAGCGGCAATTTCTTCAAAAACCTTGTCCTTTAATACCTCAACATTCTCAGGCGCACAAGTAAAACGTATATCCATTCTGTACCAGTCGTAAGGTCTATCTGTTGTAAAACCACTTACGCGCACACCGTATACGCCTCCCATTTCCTCTCGCAACTCTTCAGTAAGTCTAATTTTTAAAACCTTTGCCAGTAGGTTAAGTTTTTTCAATTTTTCAGGAGAATAATCAAGTGTACCCGTGTATCGCATTGCTACCTGAGCTTTATCATCAATTCCTTTATTTACCGTTTTTTTAATCTTCCCGGTGACTCTCCTTAAGCCTATATCTCTCCAATTGCTTCCTTCATCCAGGTTAGATGGTAAACTCGCCAGATACCGTGTTGATAATTCTTTAATTTGATCAGGATCAAAATTCCCTGCAAAAATAAACGTAAACTCATTTGCATTAGAAAAACGCTCTATGTAAAAATCATAAACCTCATCAATATTTAGCTCTGCTTCTATTTGATCTACCTCAAGAGGTACAGCTCTTAAATGATTATTCATCATCGTCTGTGCAATCACTTTTTCAAAATAAGAACCCGGGTTATCATCTGCCCCTTTATATAAAGAAATTAATTGCTCTTTATGAGAGCCAAAAATATTTGCATCTTTATTAGGCGCTGTAAAGTATAAATGAATCATTTGAAACATACGCTCCAGATCTTCTCTATTACTGCTTGCTGAAATTAGCTCATCATAATAATTAATATACGGGGTTACTTTGACATCTCTACCCATATTCAATTTTTGTAGTTGAATATTAGAAATTGAATTCACCCCACTTTCTGAAACAATTCTACCGGCTTCACGTGCCGAAACATACATATTATCTGGCGCAACAGAACTACCACCGGGTCTAAACCCACGTACAGCAATCATATCATTCTGAAAGGTTGTAGGTTTTACAATAACGGTAACACCATTAGCAAATTCCCAGGTTGTAACGTCTACTTTATCATTATAAGATGTAGCTGTAAGTTTACCCGGTTGCGGCTTATTTTTCATCAATGCTACATTCGCCATATCATCTACATAAGGCTTTAAATTCAAACCTTCTGCATTTTTTAAAATATCTAAAAGCTTAGCTTCTTTGGGTAATTTGGCAAGGTCTTGCTCTGGAGCATTTACAATAATAGCAACATCAGAAGTTGCTACCCAGGTTTGCGCTACAGCGTTAACCTCGTTTAAGGTAATCGTTGGTAAAATTTCTTTATAAAAATTATACCTAAAATCTTCACTAACTACAGGATCTTCAAAAGTGAAATTATCAATTAGCGCTTCTACATAAATACGATTGGGTATTTTATCTGCTTCCGTTTTAAAAAGCACTGCATTCTGAAGAACTTTTGCCTTGTAGCGTTCTAACTCTGTTTCTGTAAAGCCAAAACGTTTTGCACGCTCACTTTCTGCAATAACGGCTTCTATTCCTTTTAATATCTGGTCATCTTTTAAATTTGCTCTTAAAAAATAACTGTCTTTGTTTCCTAAGAAAAAACCTATTCCTGCCGAAGCACTCAAGAAAGGTGCATCTTTATCTTGTGTAAGTTCATTAAAGCGTTCACGCAACATCCCTGAGTATAAGCTTTCTAGAAGGGACGTTTTATAATCTTCAAAACTCAGCGTTTTCTCGTGTTCTTTTTTATAGTAAAAAGCTACCGTGGTATTCTGAGTCTCTTTATCTGTAATCACTTTTGCCACCGGTTCAGTTGCCGTTTCTATAGTATAAACGGTACGGGTTTTAGGGTTTTGTGATACTTCTAAATCACTAAAAAGAGATTTTACTTGTGCTTCTGCTTTTTTAGCATTAAAATCACCTACCAATACAAGTGCCATTAAATCTGGTCTGTACCAGTCTCTGTAAAAACGTTTCATAGCCTCGTAATCTGAATTTAGAATTACATCCAGACTTCCTATAGGCAACCGTTTTGCATAGCGCGCGTTGTTTGTTATTACCGGTATAGACTCATCATACATTCTAGATCCCGCACCGCTACGCGCTCTTAACTCTTCTGCTACAACACCGCGCTCATTGTCTATTTCTTCATTTGAAAAAGTGATTGCACCGGCCCAATCTTTCAAAATTTGCATACTGGTATCAAAGATCTTCTGATCATCTGTAGGTACGGTGAGTTTATAAACTGTCTCATCAAAACCGGTATGCGCATTTAAATCTGCACCAAACTCAACCCCTATACTTTGTAAATAATCAATAAGTTCGTTTTTCTGAAAACTTGTGGTACCGTTAAATGCCATATGCTCTACAAAATGGGCTAATCCGCGCTGGTCTTCATCTTCTAAAATAGAGCCTGCATTAATTACCAGACGCAGTTCTGCTTTATCTTGAGGTCTTGAATTTTCCTTTATGTAATACGTTAAACCGTTATCTAGTTTTCCTGTAATCACTGAAGGGTCTAAAGGCAACTGCTGTTTTAAATTGGTGAAATTTGCTTTCTTCTGTGCCTGTAAAGGGGTGTAACAGGAAAGTAAAACAATACTAATAATTGTGAGTAAACGTGTCATGTGCTTGTTTTTAGGTAAAAGGATTGCCTGCAGATATTGCAAGCAATCCTGTAAAAAGAGAATTATATGGCTAATCCTTAATTTTTAGAAATTGTAACCAGGATTTTGATCTTCAAATTTTATGAATTCGTTACCTTCTATTTCCGCTAGAGGTATTGGGAGAATATACTGGTTGATACTGGTGATGGTAGATTTTAACTGCATTGCCTTATCAAAACGTATGGCTGCAAACCAGTCTGCACCATTCTCAAAAGCAAGTTCTTTTATAGTTTCTTCAAAAACCAGTTCTAAAACTTCATCAGTTGTGGTTGCCACTGCATCATCATTACCTGCTCTGTTGCGTATTACATTTAGGGGTGTAAGGCTCGCTTCAACAGTTGCGCCACTGCGGGCAAGAGCTTCAGATTTAATAAGATATAACTCAGCAAGACGCATAAAATAAGTGGGTCTAAAAGTTGCTGTATTGTTTGTTTTTAGCACTGTCAAACCAGAATTGGTTAAAGGTTGCCTCGAGTCACCTGCCATCAAGGTAGGAAACCACGTATTACCTGCTCTACCCGAATAAAAACGCTTTCTGTTATTTTGATCGGTGTCTGAATTAGCGTCTCTATAGATCTGCAGTATTAATTCTTTAGAATTTAACCCTTTACTAAATACATCTGCATATGAGGGTTCAAGAGATCTCACAGTATTATTTATTACAAGATCTGCTGCAACAGCTGCATCTGCATAGGCTCCCATATATAATAAAACACGAGCTTTAAGTGCTTGAGCAGCTATTTTAGATGCTCTGTAATTTACCGTAAAATCTGGTGCATTATTTATAGCAAAATCAAGATCTGCAAGAATCTGGGTGTAACATTCTTCAACAGTACTTCTAGGCTTACTGCGGGTTACAAAGTTTACAGGTTCGGTTCTTATAACTACCCCTAACGTACTAGATCTATCGTAAAACTGACCAAAATAGCGCAATGCATCAAAAGTGGTCATTGCTCGTAAAAAATGGGCTTCACCTATAATCTCACTTCGCAACGTCTCAGAAATCTCGCTTCCTGAAAGTTGTTGCGTGAGTTTAATACTATTGTTAGAAGCATCCATAACTGCGTAAATAATCTTCCAAAAACTATTTACATTAGCGTTATCTGAATGCAAATCGTTTTCCTGAAATTCTGAATTTGCAGTACCCCCACCTGCAGTACTCATCGTACCTATCATCGCACTGGGTATTAATTCTGAATACATATAGTAATGTGCAGAAGTAAAAGATACAATCTGACCATAAGCTCCACTAAGTAACGCTTCTGCATCATCGCTGTTTTGAATCACATTATCTGGAACGAGGTTATTTGGCGGATTTTGATCTATCGCATCAACTATTTCACAAGAAACCGTCAATGCAGCTAATAAACTGTATAAAATATATTTTTTCATAAGTGTAGAATTAAAATCTTAAGTTAATACCTAAGGTGTAAGCGCTTTGAAGCGGATATCTGTTAGTATCTCTTCCTGAACCCGATATGTCATTATCAAACAAACTTCCTCCCTGCGGATTTGCTCCGGGATAGTTTGTTATGGTAAACAGGTTTTGAGCGATACCGTAAATGGCTAAACCATTAAAAAATGAGAATCTATTTAAAAATTCTTTAGAAAATTCATAGCGTAGATTAAGCGTATTTAATCGTAGATATGAGCCGTCGTGCACATAAAAACTAGAGATGCTACCATTACCATTAGGATCTCTGTAAACAGATCTAGGTACATTTGTAGGATTTTCTGGGGTCCACGCGTTAAGAACATCTGTAATTTTATTTTCAGCAAAAAATGAGCTTTGAAAGTTTACATTACGCGTTTGCGAAAACCAGAATAAATCATTTCCCACAGAGTAACTAAACTGAGCCGCAAGAGATAATTGTTTATATCTAAAAGTACTTGAAATACCCCCAAATAAATCTGCCTGTGCATCACCTATTACCTCCTGATCAAAAGATGATATTATACCATCTGGCACACCTTCTGGTCCTGAAATATCTTTAAACCTTATGTCGCCAGGTGCTGTCTCGTCGTCTTGATAAACTCCGCCTGCTGCATTAGCATTTAAAGCATCTATACTTGCCTGATCTTGAAAAAGACCTTCTGCTCTATACCCATAAATTAAACCTATAGGACTCCCTTCTCGTAAGCGCCCACCATTACCGGGAATGCCAGTTACAAAACCTTCATCGTCTTTATAATCATCTGCTATTTTAGTCAGCTTATTGTTATTTTTAGTGGCATTTATACGCAGATCCCACGAGAAATCTTTAGAACGAATAACTCCTATATTAACTAACAGTTCTAAACCTCTATTTTGAGTTTCTCCTACATTTGCTAATATTGATCCCGTCCCAGTGTTTCCGGGAGGAATTACAGGAAATATAGCATCTCTGGTATTTTTCTCGTAATACCCAAACTCCCCTGAAATACGATCATTTAAGAACCCAAACTCAACACCAAAATCTAATTGCTGCGTGGTTTCCCATTTCAACTTGTCGTTACCCAATTGCGTTAAAATAACCGCGCTTCCACCATAAGTGTACGTTTCGTAAAGCGTTCGCCACTGGTATGGACCAAAATCCTGTTGCCCGGTTGTTCCTAAACTCGCTTTAAATTTTAGGTTATTTAGTGTTTTATTTCCTTTTAAGAAGGCTTCTTCGGAAGCTCTCCAGGCAACCGCAGCAGCAGGGAAAAAGGCATATTTATTTTCTACAGCAAACTTTGAAGAACCATCTACTCTACCCAAAACCGTTAGTAAATAACGATCATCATAATCGTAATGAACACGACCAAAATACGAATGCAGTCCTGAGCCCTGGCTAGTTGATAAACCACCATTACTAGAAGTTGCACTACTTACATTACTTAAAACTCCATTGCTATAGCCTTCTCCAAAAGCTTTATTATACGAAGAACTTACTTTCTCAAACGTAGTTCCTAATACACTTTCTATGCTGTGTAAATCATTAAAAGTTTTTGAATAGGTAAGATTTGAGTTCCATTGTACTACAGATGATTGTGATCTGCTATCTTGTGCGTAACCATCGCCATCACCTCGCAGACGACTCCACCCTCCACGTGATAAATATTCAGGATAGTAGCTGTTTTGATTTCCTGTATTGTAATTAACAGACAATCTGGTTTCAGCTTTTAGACCTTCTACAAGTTCTAACTGAGTGAAAAATGTACCTAAAAATAAAAAGGTTTTATTGGTGTTATTTGCCTGCGATAATGCTATTGGATTTTCAAAATTACTCCCGGTTGAAAAGGAATAATTTCCATCTTCATCAAAAACAGGAACATCTGGTCTATAGATGTATATGCGATCAAATAAGCCTGAATCTGTAGCATTCTGATCTGAAAAAGTGGTTTGTAAACGTGTGCCGAACGTCCATTTTTCAGTCGCTTTGGTATTTAAATTAAGATTTAATGTATAGCGTTTTCTGTCTGAACCTTCAAGTGCTCCCTGCTCACTAAGTGCAGAAAGTGACGTTGAGTACTGTGTACTTGCGTTTCCACCACGTATGCTCAAATTATAATTTGAAGAAACCTGATTAGATGGGTTGAGTTCCTCCTCCCAATTTGTATCTGCGTTTCCGAAGTATGAACCGTCACGAATACTTTGTGAAAACGCATCTGTACTTGAACTTGCATTAACAGCAGTAAGCCAAACTTCTTTAAACTGCGCTGCATTTAAAACATCTAAAGTAGGTGTCTTTTGTACAGTGGTAGAAGCACTAAATTCAAATTGTGTTTTACCATCTTTCGTACCTTGTTTTGTCGTAATGACAATAACTCCGTTTGCTGCACGAGAACCATAAATGGCAGCGGCAGATGCATCTTTTAAAACGGTAATAGATTTAATATCACTGGGGTTTATGTTTCCTATAGGCGTACTCAATCCTTGATTATCTAATTCTTGACCTAGATTACTGCCTTCGGTACCACCTACCGGGATATTACTTTCTGAAACAACAGGAATCCCATCAATAACATATAAAGGCTGGTTAGAACCAAAAAGAGAAGTTGTACCCCGTATGCGAATTTTTGAAGCCGAACCCGGTTGACCATTAGGTGAACTTACATTTACACCCGCTACGAGACCTTGTAAGCCTTGATCTACATTAATGGTTGGTGCCTGATTTTGAAAACCTTCCATATCGACTACTCCCACAGAACCCGTGATGTTTTCTTTTTTAACTTCACCATATCCTATAACCACGACTTCACTCATTTCTTCGAGTGACTCTTTTAAGGTTATATCTATCTGGCTTCTGCCAGCTACGGCAGTCTCATAGGTTTCAAAACCTACATAGGAAAATATAAGAGTTTCATTAGCCGCAGCAGCGATACTATACTTACCATCAAAATCTGTTGATGCCCCTATACGAGTATCTTTAATTTTAACTGTTACTCCGGGTAAGGGCAAACCATTAGCATCTTTTACGACACCAGTCACCCGTTTTTGTACAGAATTTTCTACAGACTCAATAAATGAACTTACTGCAACTTCTGGAGCGGGTTTAAGTACGATTAGATTTTTACGTATGACATAATCTGTCTTAGAAGAAGCTAAAATCTTGTCAAGGACGACGTTTATTTTTTCGTCGTTTACGTGAATAGATAGTAGTTTGTCTGTACTCAATGTCTTTACATTGTAAATAAACTTAAAATCTGTTTTAGCCTCGATTGCGGCTAGTACCTGTACTATACTCGCATCATTAAGATTAAGCGTCACCTTATTTCGCTGGGAATACGAGTTTGCCTGTAGACTAAATAAGGATACAAAAAGTAATAGCGTCGTGATTTTCATCGCTAGAGAATGTTTGTGTAAACGAGACATTATATGCCTCGTACAAATAGGGATTTTCATACATTTACGTTGTTAGGTTAATTAATTTGAACTAGTTGACTTTACATTTATTAGATCAGGGAATGTTGGCGCATTTCCTGATTTTTTTTTTACAGATTATTAATGATTATCACGTCTTCTTTGTGCGTAAATTTAAATGGCGCATCAAGAGCAAAAGCTTCTAAAACCTCATCTATAGTTTCGGTATCAAAGCTTGCATTAAAACGTTCTTTGTTAATAGTTGTGTTTTTATTTAAAATGGTAACCGCATACTTTCTTTCAATTTTCTGAAGAATTTCTGTAAAGGATGCATCTCTAATAATCAATCTTCCTTCTAACCACGCGGTATGTTCCCACATATTTGCTTCCTGTACAGAAATCGAATTTGAATGAGAATTAAAAGAGCCAAGCTGATTTGGCTTAAGAATAACAGATTGATTTTGAGTTTTAGAATCATTATACATTTGTACAGAACCTTCTACCAGAGCTACTGCTACCAGATTATTTTCTGCATACGAGTTTACATTAAATGATGTACCTAAAACCTCAACATTTACGCCTTGAGTTGAAATAATAAAAGGTTGGTTTTTTCGCTTACTTACATCAAAGTACGCTTCGCCTTTAAGGGTAAGTAATCGCTCTGTACCCGATTTAAAATTTATAGGGTAGGTTAACCTACTGCCGGCATTAAGCCGTATAATAGAACCATCTCCTAATTTTAAGGTAAATGAATTTCCGTTAGGTACGTTTAATGTATTGTATGCAATTTCTGTAGTTGCTGTAGAATTTGTATAGCTTAATGTATCTGCATTTTGAGATGCAATCTGAATCCCTTTTTTATTAAATAATTGAATCTGCTTGTTAGATTGTATAACTTCAATCGCTCCATTTTCAGTCTCTACACTTAGGGCGTTTTGAGTATTAATAGTGTCAGCAAAAGGACGATATACAAAATTAAAAGTTATGAGTATGGCAACGACAGCAGCGGCGGCATAATGCCATACCTTAATTTTTTTCTTTGGTAAAAGTGATACAACAGGTTTTTGATCTTTTACTTTACTTAAAACAATTTCCCAAGCTTGATCTGTGTCAAGATTCTGTAATTCTTCTATATCTGCACCTCTAGATTTTAAAGCGGATATTTTATTAAAGAAGTGTTTATTATCTGCAGATTCATTAATCCAAAGATCAAATAAAGCAGATTCCTCAGGAGTAAATGTTCCGTTGAGTTTTTTTAAAAGAAGATTAATTTCTTTTTTCATAGTAGCACCATAATAAGGGTTCTACTAATAAGAGTCTTGAAAGCTTCTTTGGGGTGACTCCAATTGCGAAAAAATTTATAAAAAAGTAAAAATTAACATTTAAAAATTAGAGAACGCCCATAAAACCTGCGCATATTTCATTGATTCTCGCAAAATTCTGTATGCCTTTTTTATATGTGTTTTTAATGTATTCTTAGAAATGTGGAGACTTTCTGCTGCATCTGCATATTTGTAACCATGTATTACGCAGAGTTCAAATGCTTTCCTGCATTCTTTAGGTAAAAGATCTAATTCTTTAAGAATACTACGGTTCTCTTCTTCTTTTATTATTTGATTTTCTTGGGTAAGATTTTTAGAAGGTATGCGATGTTCTGCATTAGTTAGAATTGCTATTTTAGAGTTTTGGCGTATAGATTTTAAACTCGCGTTATAAACACTTGTTTTAATGTAAGCAGATAAATTATTTATATGATCTATATCATCTAGTTCTAACAACTTAACAAAGACCTCCTGCACAATATCTTTTGCATTGTCTTTATCAAGCACATAACCGTACGCAAAAACACATAGGTTCTTGTAATCGTTTTGAAAAACAGATTTTATTTCGCCGGCCGAAGTATTCAAAAAGTAGGGACTTTCTTATAGTTACCGGGATAAATATAGTTTAGTTCTTTTTAACAGCAGATTTTAGAGCTAATTATTATAAGTTTTTACTTAAGACCCACATAAGTTTCTTTAATTCTGATAATATTTTAAAAAAATGACTTGAAAATTCTGTTCTTCATAAGTATGCAACATATTAAAAAAATAAAGGGAAACCTTTTAAAAAAAGATTTCCCTTTACAATCATAGCAATTGATTTCCCTAACTATTCTGGCATTACAACTGTGTCAATTACATGAATTACGCCATTACTACCCATAACATCAGTAGCTATAATCTCACTGTAACTTCCTTTTTGATCTTGTAACCAGATCTTACCATCTTTTTGCATAACCGTAATACTCTGCCCATTTAAAGTTTCTAAAGTAACGCTTCCGTTTCCTTTCTTTAAAGCAGCAACAACATCTGCAGCAGCAAGTTTACCAGACACTACGTGATACGTTAATATTCCCGCTAGAGCATCTTTATTTTCTGGTTTTAGCAACATTCCTAAAGTTTCTGAATCTACTTTACCAAATGCAGCATTGTTAGGTGCAAATACAGTAAAAGGACCATTACCTTGCAATGCAGAAACTAAATCTGCTGCTTTAAGTGCTGTTACTAAGGTTGAGAAATCTTCATTACCTACAGCAACATCAACAATTGTTTTTTGTGCAGATGCAAACTGACTTGCAGTTAACGTAATTACTGCGGTTAAAATAAATACTAGCTTTTTCATAAAAATTTGATTTTTTGGTTAAACGTTTGCGCTTTGTTTTCATTTGAAGCGCATTCATTTATATTTACACCAGATAATTTACGTTGGATGAGCATGAGCTCATTTTTGGTAAATCTTTAACATTCATGCAGAACGACAAATTTCTTATTGAAAGACTTAAGAATAAAGAAGAGTCAGCATTGGCAAGTCTTTATGACAAATACGCCCCTGCCCTGTATGGTGTAATACTAAGAGTTTGTAAAGATGAGCAGGAGTCACAAAATATTCTGCAAGACACATTCTTAACAATCTGGGAAAAGTCATTTCAATACAATCCAGACAAGGGGAAATTCTATACCTGGTCGTACCGTATAGCAAAGAATAAAGCGCTAAACTTTTTAAGGTCAGAAAATAAACTCATCCAGACAGATGATTTTAGCGTATATAATTTAGAAGAAGAACCCTTAGCTCCAGAACATGATTATTTAAAATTAAAAGGAAGCTTAAAACAATTAGACATACACCACCAGAAAGCTTTAGAGTTGATCTATTTCAAAGGGTTAACCCACAAAGAAGCTCATAAAGAAATGAATGTCCCATTAGGAACATTTAAATCATACATAAAACAAGCTTTAAAAAAATTACAAATAACATATAGCAAAGCTGTGGTATGGTTAATGATTTTAATTGAAGTGATACGATGATGGATAAGTCATACATATTAAAACATAACATCTTAGAGCAATATCTATTAGGTGAGCTGAGTCACGCCGATGAACAAAAGATTGAAAAGTTAGTCTTACAAGATTCAGATTTGAAAGAACATTTACATACGCTCGAATCTAATTTTGAGTCAATGGCTTTAGAAAATGCAATTGCCCCTCCAGAAAAAGTAAAAGATTTTTTAATGAAGGCCGTTAGGGGATCCAAAATCAGCGAAAATCCTGTCCCAAAAAACAACTCATTAAAAGTATATCTAAGTATTGCGGCCACAATTGCCGTGCTATTTATGATCACAAGTCTTTACATTTTAAAACAATTGAGCGACACTCGCAATCAATTACAGCTAGTAGACACTGAAAATGCAGTTTTAAATAAAAATATAGAAGATCTTAATACTAATGTAGAGCAAACATCAAAGCTGTTAGCTCTTTTAAAATCTCCTGAAACTGAACAATACATTCTTAAGGGAAATGAACTAGCTCCCGATGCTAAGGTTATTAGTTATGTGAATCATAAAGAAAAATCAATCATAGTAAATGCTAAAGATTTACCTAAACTAGACGAAAATCACGATTACCAAATGTGGGCAGATGTAGAAGGTGTGATGATAGATATGGGTGTTATTGCTAAAGAAAGTGAATTGCTGGCGATGAATTATATAGATAAAGCAGCATCTTTAAACATAACTATAGAACCTGCCGGAGGTAATGACCATCCTACAGTTTCACGTCTCGTGACCAATGTTTATCTCAGATAAGGTTCAAAAAAACCTTTAGAATTCCATTCTCTTATTACAGTTAAAGTTTTTTAAAATTATAGTATAAAGGTTTCCTTTTTAGAAAGTTAATTTGTTTCTCTACGACTTATATTACTTAGTTTAATTAATCTCAAACTTAAATATGCAGTTAATTCTTCCAGATATAAAAGAGTACGCTGGACTAGATGAACGCGTACAATCTCTATTAATACCTTCAGAAATCACGACTAACAATACACTTAGTAGACCACAACTTAAAGACGGTGAGCAATTAATTGAAGGGCAAAAAGAAATTAATCTTTATTTAGATAAGTTGGAGTCTTTCACAAAACAGTGGTACGCGTGCCGTTGCGATATGTTTCCATAAAACAGATTACCACATCATCACAAACCATAAAGCGTAATATCTACGCTTAATACTGTATTTTTATATCGGTGTTAAATTAAAATTATGCTCTACCATGGTTCTTAGATCAATTTTCTTTTTTTTATTTTCTACTTTAACTTTATTTAGTCAAACCCGTACGGTTACAGAGTTACATAAGGGTTGGCGTTTTCAAAAAGGAAATTTTAAAAATGCTGCGCAACCCGAATTTGACGATTCTAAATGGGAAGAGGTAACTGTACCTCACGATTGGGCTATTTACGGTCCGTTTGATAAAGAGATCGATAAACAAACCGTAGCCATAACTCAAAATGGTGAACAAACCGCCACCGAAAAAACAGGACGTACCGGCTCTTTACCTTTTACAGGAACCGGCTGGTATCGTACAAATTTTGAAGTGCCAGAATATTCAGAAGATAAAAAAGTGCTTTTATTATTTGAAGGAGCAATGAGCGAACCACAGGTTTACCTAAATGGAGAGAAAATAGGTGAATGGGCTTATGGATATTCTTATTTCTATTTTGATATCACGGCATTTTTAAAAAATGGTGAAAACACACTTGCCGTAGAATTAAGTAATAAAGAATTCTCCTCACGCTGGTATCCCGGTGCTGGTTTGTATCGTAACGTAAGCCTTATAGTTAAAGACAAACAAAGTATAGATCAATGGGGAACCTTTATCACTACTCCTATTGCTACGCAAGAAGAAGCAAAAATTAATATTAAAACTGAGGTTAGCGGAAATAATTTAAAATTGGTTACCACAGTTTTTGATAAGGATGGTAATCAAATTACCCAAGATTCTACAGCAATAGCGTATAGCAATCAGTTTGATCAAAATCTAAAGGTTGAAAAACCCAATTTATGGAGTCCTGAAAATCCGTATTTGTACACAGCAATTTCAAGCCTTTATTCGGGGAACGAATTAAAAGATGAAGTGACGACAAAATTTGGTATTCGTTCTATTTCCTATTCCGCAGAAACCGGTTTTCAACTTAATGGAAAAACCCGGAAATTTAAGGGTGTTTGTTTACATCACGATTTAGGACCTCTGGGTACTGCTGTGAATAAAGCTGCACTGCGCCGCCAGATGCAAATATTAAAAGACTTGGGCTGTGATGCTATACGCAGTTCGCACAATATGCCTTCTTTTGAACAACTACAACTAGCTGATGAAATGGGTTTTATGTTTCTCGCAGAAAGTTTTGACGAGTGGAAAAAACCTAAAGTTGAAAATGGTTACAACCGTTTTTTTGATGAATATGCCGAAAAGGATGTGGTTAATTTAGTTCGTGCAACCCGAAATCATCCATCTATCGTTATGTGGAGTGCAGGTAATGAAGTGCCAGACCAGTACGGAAGCGCAGGTGTAAAACGAGCGCGATGGTTGCAAGATATTTTCCATAGAGAAGACCCTACACGCCCTGTAACTGTGGGTATGGACCAGGTTGAAAATACCATGGAGTCTGGGTTTGGTGCTATTCTAGATGTTCCCGGACTTAATTACCGAGTGCATTTATATGAAGATGCTTATGATAAATTTCCTCAAGGTTTTATTTTAGGCTCAGAAACTGCCTCAACAGTGAGCTCAAGAGGTGTTTATAAATTTCCGGCTGAAAAGGCAAGTATGAAACAATATCCGGATTTTCAGAGTTCGTCATATGATTTAGAATATTGCAGCTGGTCTAATCTCCCCGAAGATGATTTTATATTACAAGATGATAAACCCTGGGTTATTGGGGAGTTTGTTTGGACGGGTTTTGACTATCTGGGCGAACCTACTCCTTATGATGAAAGCTGGCCTTCTCGCAGTTCGTATTTTGGTATGATTGACTTAGCAGGAATTCCCAAAGACCGTTACTATTTATACCGCAGCCGTTGGAATACCGAAAAAGAGACCTTACATATATTACCGCATTGGAACTGGGAAGGTCGTGCGGGCGAGAAAACTCCGGTTTTTGTATATACGAGCTATGATAGTGCTGAACTTTTTGTAAACGGTAAAAGTCAAGGTATACAAACTAAAGATAATGCTACACCCCAAACTCGGTATCGCTTAATGTGGAATGATGTTATCTATGAACCCGGCACTCTTAAAGTTGTCGCATTAGATGCTAAAGGAAACCCAGTTGCTGAAAAAGAGGTGAAAACTGCAGGCAAACCTTATGCACTAAAACTCGATGCAGACCGTACAACCTTAAATGCAGACGGCAAAGATTTATCATTTGTAACCGTTTCTGTGGTAGATAAAGAAGGTAACTTATGCCCTACCGCTACAAATCAACTTAATTTTAAAGTAACCGGTGATGGAAGTTATCGCGCTGCCTGTAATGGCGATGCCACATCACTTGAACTATTTCACGAGCCAACGATGAAATTGTTTAGCGGAAAACTTGTAGTCTTAGTGCAAAGTGATACTACACCTGGAGCAATTGAACTTAGGGTTAGCGGTACCAATTTAAAAACAGCTACATTAAATTTAGAAACCCTAAACTAAATATTTACATCCCTGTATATCTTGTTGATTTCGGTTTATAAATTAAAGAAGTTAATACGATTCTAAAAAACCTTAAATTTATAGAAATCAACTTGTTATATGCCTACAATTTTAGATGAGCAACCAGCAGAAGTGCGCGCTAACCTTAATCTTCTTAAGCGTGATTTAGATCTCAAAATACCTACAAAACAATTAGACAGAAACCTTTTAATAGCTACTTGGAATATTCGTTCTTTTGGAAATTTGACGCGCAAATGGGATTCAGATGATACAGACTCTCCTAAAAGAGATCTTCACTCCATAGTTTGTATAGCTGAAATCATAAGTAGGTTTGATGTTATTGCATTGCAAGAAGTAAAAAACAACCTCAGAGCTTTAAGAGACACATTAAAACTACTGGGATCTAATTGGTCACTTATCTTAACAGACGTAAATAAAGGCAACGTAGGCAATGGGGAGCGCATGGCGTACTTGTTTGATACCAGAAGAGTCCATTTATCAGGGCTAGCAGGTGAGCTTGTGGTACCTGAAGAATGGGAAAACTCAATAAAGGATAATGCGCTTTCTAAACAGTTTGTGCGTTCCCCTTATGCCGTATCTTTTAAATCTGGATCGCATACATTTATTCTTGTGACCCTGCATATTCTCTACGGAAAAAATAAAACTAATAGAATTCCCGAACTACGAGGTATTGCAAAATGGTTGAGAGATTGGGCAGAAGACATTAATTCTTATCATCAAGATTTTATTGCCCTGGGTGACTTTAATATAGATGCCCGTGGCGATTTATTAGATAAAACATTTCTTTCTGAAGGTCTATACATTCCTGAAGCTTTACAAAATGAACACGTAACCAGATCCATTTTTAACGAGACAAAATATTACGATCAGATTGCCTGGTTTAATGCTAAAAGTAGCAAACCGAAGCTCTCCTTAGAATTTTTAAACGGAGGCAGTTATGATTTTGTAGATATAGCGCTATGCAACCGTGAGCTAACTAAAAATAGTCTTTCCTGGCTGATCTCAGATCATTATCCGTTGTGGGCAGAATTTAAAATATGAATATCCTATTAAAATTAGAATGGCACTGTATTAAAGAATGTTTTCGTTCATAAAGCAAAAAAATTAGACTTGAAGAACCCCTGAATCACATTTTTCGTAACTTTAATAAAAGAAAAAAATAAGCTATGAAAACCTCATCACGTCTGGAACAAGCTATTAGTAAGCTTTATACCGCCTTTCACAGTGGTAATCTTAACCCAGAATGTTGTAAAAGTTGCGCTGTAGGTAATATTCTAGACAATACAGACACTTGGAAACATCTAACTGAAGGACACGGTTCATTACAACTTACTTACGTAGGTAAAGTAAATGAAGCTTTTGGTCGTAAATTAAACGGCTACTCACCTTCAGAATTGCTGCATATTGAAGCTGCTTTTTTAGAAGGCTGTGGATATACACTTCCACTTTCGCGAAAGCAAAACAAAACTATCGACCGCAACTCAAAAGAAGTCATGTTTAATGGAATGTGTGAAGCAGTCGCTGTTTTATGCAAACTTGATAATGTTGCAAATGTGATGGACTTTTCAAAACTCTTTGACTTTGAAGAAGACAAGCCGGTTTATAAACTTGCCTTTTAAGTTAAATTTCTTTTAGGATAACCATATATATATTCCCACGGTAAGTGCAACCAGTATAGATCCTGCAACGTTTACATATTTCCAGGGTTCACTGGGATTGGGATACAATTCCTGAACATAATTACCTTTAAAAGTTACTTTAGAAACCAAAAACATAATCAGGAAATTTAGAACGAACTCAATACCCCAAAGATGCACAAAGTGTATATCTAATTTTAGAATAAACGTTGTTAGAATATAGAATGAAAAACCAAATAGCAAACCTGCCTTTGCTCCTTTGGCATTGATTCGTTTAAAGAAGATTCCTGCTATAATTACAGAAGAAATAGGAATAAAAAAGATTCCGTTTAGTTCCTGAAGCAATAAATACAAACCGTCTGGTGCATATGCAACCATAGGAGCAACAGCGATAGCTAAAACTGCTAAAACTAATGAAGATAACTTACCAAAGCGCACCAGCTTTCTATCAGATACGGTTGGGTTAATAAGCTTCTTATAAATATCAAGACAAAATATGGTACTCGCAGAGTTGAGTACACTATTAAAGGTACTTAAAACTGCTCCCAGAATTACGGCAGCAAAGAAACCGAATAAGTAGGTAGGCAATACTTTTTTTACGAGCAATGGATAAATTAAATCTGGTGTTGCTTGAAATTCATCTTGAAAATAGTAATACGCTATAAGTCCCGGCAACACGATGATAATGGGGACAAAAAGCTTCAAAACACCAGTATAAATAAGCCCTTTCTGCGCTTCAGCAAGATTCTTTGCACCAAATGCTCGTTGAATAATCGCTTGATTCATCCCCCAGAAATACACTTGATTAATCATTAAACCGGTAAATAAAGTTGAAAAAGGAAGGTTAGAATCAGCAGCACCTATGATGTCAAACTTTTCGGGAGCAAAATCATAAACCGTTTGCATTCCTCCAAAAATACTTCCATCACCTATTTGATATAACGCAAATAGCGGAATCAAAATTCCCCCCGCCATAAGCCCTACTCCATTTAAAGTATCGGAATAGGCAACAGCTTTCAGTCCGCCAAAAATCGCATATAAAGAACCAATTACTCCTATTACCAGGACGGTATAGACAAGTGCTGTAGACCTAGAAATATCAAACATTTCAGAAAAACTGAAAACACTTTCGATATTTATCGCACCTGTATACAATACAATTGGCAACAGTGTCACCACAAAGGAGAGCATTAATAAAAATGCAACTACAGATCGCGTGGTACTGTCAAAGCGTTTCTCGAGATACTCAGGAATTGTAGTGAGCCCCATTCGTATAAAACGCGGTATAAAAAATAAGGCTGCAATAACGAGCGCAATCGCCGAGGTTACTTCCCAGGCGATTACTATAATACCATTTTGATACGAACTCCCGTTCATACCTATAAGATGTTCTGTAGATATATTTGTAAGAATCATTGACCCGGCAATTACAGTACCTGTAAGCGTTCTGCCGGCCAAAAAATAACCATTTGCGGTTGTAAATTGATCTTTACGTAGTTTCCAGGTCGTATAAAGAATTACAAATAAGGTGAATCCAAAAAAACCTATATAGGTAGCTGTCATAATTTAAAAGATCTTCTTTGCCCGATTAAAACATTAAGGTTTCCGGTAAGTATTTTTTTACCAATTCTTCGTAATACGGTCTCAATTTTTTAGAATCTGGCGGCACTGGTGCTTTTGAATACAAATCGTAGGGATTAAATTTCTTAACCCACTCAAACATCTCGTGATCCTTTTGAGTCATTAAATGTGCATATGCATTTTCTCTATGTTGTGAGTAAAACGAGTGATAACGTATCATATACAATGCAGGTTCGGGCATATAGTCTTTAAGTATCTGGTATAAATACTCATCGTGTCCCCAACTCATTTTAACCTTATCGAGACCGCAGTTTTCTTCATAAATCCCAAGTTTAGATGTGTACTTCTCATTATGGATATCAGGATTGTCTTTAAAAAACTCCGGGTAAACTATTTTATCAGAAAAAGCACACCCTACCGGGAAAGTATCTCCTACGACTGCCCATTGTGGCTCTCCAAAAAGACATAATACTTTGCCTACATCGTGTAAAAATCCGGTAAGCACAAACCAGTCTGGGTGACCGTCTGCACGTATAGCTTCAGATGTTTGTAGTAAATGCTGCAATTGATCTAAATCAATATCAGGATCACTATCATCTACGAGTGTATTTAAGAAGTCGATGGCTTCCCATATAGACATTTTTCTACGATCAAACTTTAAAAATTCGTTTTCCTTTTGAGTAACAAAATCATACGTCTGGTATTTATGATTTACACGGTAAAATTCTTTAACCGTATCTATCCGATCTGAATCTATATAGTTTCTAAATTCTTCCTCACTTTTCTCTGAAGGTTCTGGGTCTGGATATCTGTTTAATAAGTCATCTTCCCAATCGTCTAGATTTTGCATAGGACCGTTTGCTGTAGCATCCATAATATTTTATTTTTAATTAAACATTTTAGCTTTAAAACGTACTTTTTAGACCTGTTAGAAAATCTATTGAAGTCTATATAAATTTACAAAAATCAAAGACTCGCAATCGATTTCGAACTCATGGCAACCGAGAATGGTTAAATTCTGATTGGTGTAGTGTAAATACGCTTTACAAGAATAGATTTTATCTTCTTTAAGCATATGGATAAACTATGCAGTTATATGTACAACCTCGCCAGATATAGTATAAACGGGCAGGTGTTTCTAAATTTATTACCTTCAAAACACTAAGCATATTCATCTAGTCTTTTGCATGATTAAGCTGCGGTATTCTCTCACAGAACTCCTATCTTTGAGTTGGCTTTAGGGGTATTCTATCTAGAATTGAGACAGTCCCTTTGAACCTGTTTGGTTAACACCAGCGTAGGGAAAAGTAACAGAACTTCTACTCCAGAAAGAGCAGTATCCTCTAGCCGTAAATTTTAAAACATACGCGATGAACGAGAAACTCTGGCAACATATTTTAACCGTAAGAAATCAATCACCTCTAGTACAAAACATCACAAATTATGTAGTGATGAATAACACTGCAAATGCACTTCTTGCCATTGGCGCATCTCCTATTATGGCACACGCACACCATGAGATGGCATCTATGCAAAAAATATGCAACGCACTTGTAATTAATATAGGCACCTTAGATGAATATTGGGTAGAATCTATGCTCATCGCAGCAACAGAGGCTAACCACAATAACAAACCCTGGATTTTAGACCCGGTGGGCGCAGGTGCTACGCCATATCGCGATGAAGTATTAAATAGACTTTTAGATCTTAAACCTACTGCAATACGAGGCAATGCCTCAGAAATCTTGGCGTTAGCAAAACACAATAAAACCCAAACTAAGGGTGTTGACAGTTCTGCGTCGAGTCTTGAAGCTATAGATGCTGCCAGATACTTAACTAAAGAATTTGGATGCCTTGTTGTAATCTCTGGCGAGACTGATGTTATTGTAAATGAAGATCAAGAATTTAGATTAAGTAATGGTAATGCCTTAATGACAAAAATCACAGGTATGGGTTGTTCTGCAACCGCTATACTTGCTGCTTTCATTGCTATAATACCAGATCAAATTGAAGCAGCTATAGCCGCTACCGCTCTAATTAGTATAGCTGGTGAACTGGCTGCAAAACATAGCGCAGGGCCCGGCAGTTTACAAATGAATATCCTCGATAAATTGTATAACATCACAGAAACCGAATTTTTACAACATATTAAACTTTCTAATTAAATGAATAAAAATTCATTTCCATACCGATTGTATTTAGTCCTATCTGAAGAAGCTTGCGGTGGTAAAGATTTTTTAAAAGTTGCCGAAGAAGCTATAAAAGGTGGAGTAGACCTTATACAGCTGCGCGAAAAGAAAGCAACTTATGTAGAGTTTTTAGATAAAGCGCTTCGGCTTAAAGAGGTTACTACTAAATATGATATTCCCTTAATAATTAATGACAATCTAAGCGTTGCCCAGGAAGCAAAAGCTTACGGAATACACGTGGGTAATAACGATATTAACCCCACAGCAATTAGAAAAGACTGGGAAACCTGCAGGTTATTGGGCTACTCTATTGAATATCTAGAACAGCTATATAACGAACAAACCTATACATCAGATTATCTGGGAATAAGTCCGGTGTTTAAAACTCCCACAAAAACCGATACTGTTACCGCCTGGGGAATTGAAGGTATTCAGCAAATTAGAAATGCTACCGAAAAACCTCTGGTTGCAATAGGCAGTATAAAAGCATCAAATACAAGAGAAATAATTGAAGCCGGTGCAGATTGTGTGGCTGTTGTTTCGGCAATATGTGGTGTTAATAACCCTCAAAAAGCCGCATCTCTTTTTCGTAAAGAAATTGAAAAAGCTTCAAGATATAAACACAACTTAAGCTAAACCATGAAACATTATACGTATCCTTCTGTTTTGAGTATTGCAGGTTTTGACGGCAGTGGTGGCGCGGGATTACAAGCAGATTTAAAAACAATTTCTGCTCTGGGGTGTTATGCTACTACGGTCTTGACGGCACTACCCGTTCAAAATACAACCGGAGTAAAGTCAATTTTCTCAATTCCTGTTTCTGTAGTTGATGAGCAATTAGCTTCTATTTTTGAAGATATATTACCTTCCGCAGTAAAAATAGGGATGGTACATACCCCGCAACTGGTGGAAACTATTGCAAGATACCTCAACCAGCATCCTAACATACCTGTTGTTTTTGACCCTGTAATGGTAGCTACCAGCGGTCATAAACTAATTGAGGAAGCGACTATAAAAAGTCTTACCACTCATTTGTTTCCTGTTGCATCGATTATAACCCCAAATATGGATGAGGCTGCTTTGTTAGCAAATATGGAAGTAAAAAATCTCGACGATATGTATGTTGCTGGACAAAAAATTTTACAATTAGGCTGTAAATCGGTTTTATTGAAAGGTGGACATTTAAAAGAAAATATACTTACATCACTTTACTTCAAAGAAGACGGGAGCGTTGTAGAATATTCATATGAACGTTTTGAAACCCAAAATATGCACGGATCTGGTTGTACGCTTTCTTCGGCGATTGCTTCGTATATCGCACAAGGAGAAACCTTAGAGCGTGCAGTAAAACTAGGACAGGACTATGTGCATAAAGCAATTTATCACGCAAAAGATGTGATGATAGGTAACGGTAACGGACCATTAAATCACTTTTTTGATCCTCAAAAACTTATAAAAAATGAAATGGAGTAATACCAGCTGGAACCGTATTCAGCCTATATACGACAGAATTATTAAAATGCCATTTATCAATCAATTAGCAGATGGTTCGCTACCGCTTGAGCAGTTTCAATTTTATATACAGCAAGATTCAATTTATTTAGAAAACTTTGGGAGAGCACTTGCTTTAATTGCTGCGCGATGTCATGATGTGCAGGATATCCTTGCTTATACCCGTTTTGCTGAAGGTGCAATTGTAGTAGAAAATGCTTTGCATGAATCCTTTTTTAATGATTTCAAAATCACCAAGACACAGCAAATAAGCCCTGCTTGTCATCACTATATTCACTTTTTAAAGAGCACAGCTGCACTAGATCAGGTTGAAGTTGCAATGGCGGCAGTACTGCCCTGCTTTTGGATATATAAAGAAGTAGGTGATTTTATTTATGCAAATCAAACCTCAAAAAATAATCCGTACCAAAAATGGATTGACACCTATGCTGGTGAAGAATTTGGATTACTGGTAGAACAAGCTATTGCTATATGCGATCGGGTAGCACAAAACTGCAGTCAAAGTCAACTTGATAAAATGCATAGTGCTTTTTACATCGCTAGTCAGCTCGAATATATGTTTTGGGATAGTGCTTCAAAATTAAATAGCTGGGAGATCTAATTGTTAAAATTCAATTAAATAAAAAAAAATTTGTCACGCAAGAATAAACCTATCGTCATTAAGATAAGTAAGTAAGATTGACAAAATGTTTTCTATATATTTATTTGGATTAGCCGCCTTAATATCGAATTCACTAAGCGTTAATTATATATTTCAAAATCCCCTAGATTTAACTAGGGGATTTTTTTTTTGGTTATATATAAATATTTACCAAATCTAAATATCACAATTTAAGTTGTCCTTCAGTCAAATAAATACTTCAAGAATTCTTTATAATTGGGGTAAAACGTTTTTGAGATTTTGCTAAGAAATAGCAATTATCGATATGAAAATTATCTAAATTATGCACAAAGTATTCATTATGCGTAATCATCACATATAGTTTTTAACAAATCTTTAATACAACTCAATAAAACCTTAATAATCAATACTCCGTACATATTGTGTATTCTCTTTGGATACAACTTTTAATTAATCCAAAATACTCAATATTATGAAACACATTTTTACTAAAATCAGTATGCTGTCACTTGCGCTTTTGAGCCTAAGTAGTTGCGACAACGACGATTATTCTGAAGATCCTATTGCAATCGCAACTTGTGATGATGGGATTATGAATGGTACAGAAACAGGTATCGATTGTGGGGGCTCTTGTGCACCTTGCGCAGTTCCTGTAACACCGGGAAGACGTTCTGAGCTTTATGTTACAAATACAAACGCTTCAAACCCTTCAATCTTTAAATACAGTATTTCTGGAGATTCATTAGTGACTTTTACTACAAACTCTACAGTTACCGAAGGTATATACTATAATGCAACATCAGATCTATTAGTACAGGCTGCAGCAATGCCATCTGGTGTTTTACAAGCTTTCTCAGGAACAAGTGGTGTAGAAACTTCAACAATTACGGCAGATTTTACAAGTTCTGCAGATTTAACTTCACCTAGAGAAATTGCTGTAATGGGTGATACCTATGTAGTTTCAGACAATTCTGACAATACCTTTTATGTATATACATTAAGTGGTTCTGGTTTTACTCTTACTGCAACTATAGATATTCAATTTCCGGTTTGGGGAATTGCTTTTAGAGGAAATGATTTATATGCTGTTGTAGATGGTCCAGGTTCTAATGAACTGGCAGTATTTGCAAATTTTGCAGCTAATGCAACAACAGGTATTTTAAATCCAACCAAGCGAGTAACTATTGAAGGTATCGTAAGAACACACGGTTTGACATACGATGGCACCGATGATGTTATGATTATGACCGATATAGGTAGTGCTGCTGATGCAAATAATGATGGTGGTTTTCATATGATTTCTAATTTTTCAACAAAATTTGATGCTTTATCAGATGGTGAAGTTTTACCATTAAGTATGCAAGTACGTGTTGCAGGATCAAACACGATGATGGGAAATCCTATTGACGTTGCTTATGACTCTGAAACTAACGCTGTATATATTTCTGAAGTTGGAAACGGAAAAGTCTTAGGATTTACAAGCATAGGAACTGGTGGTAACTTAACGCCTTCATTCTCTAAAGATCTTGAAGGAGCTTCTTCTATTTACTTTTCTAGTGATGAGACTGATGGTCAAACCGGAATGGCTTCTATGAATAAAATGACAAAATTATATACTACTAGCACTGCTAATGGTGATATTACAATCTATGACGGTTCTGGTGCTACTTTAAAAACTGTTACATCTGCTGCTACAGGTTCTGAAGGTATCTTCTACTCTGCTCTTACAGATGTTTTAATTCAAGGAGCTCGCACGCCTGCAGCGCAATTAGAATACTATAGTGCATTCTCTGGCGCAGCGATGACTGCAACAGCAAGCTTTGCAAGCGCTACTAATACAAACTTAACAAGCCCAAGAGAAATCGCTGTTTATGGTAACAAGGTTGTGGTAGCTGATAACGCAAGTGGAATGTTATTTGTTTACTCATATTCTGGTACTGCATTTACACTAGTAAATTCATTCACTCCAGATTTTGTAGATCTTACCGGAGGTACACTAAGAAGCGTTTGGGGAATTACATTTAAGGGTAATGACCTTCTTGCTGTAATTGACGGCCCTGGCTCTAATGAGTTAGCTGTTTTTGAAGACTTTTTAACTACAAATACAACAGACGGTTCTATATCTGCTACTAAAACTATAGGTATTGCAGGTATCGTAAGAACACATGGTATTGATTATAGCGAAGCAGACGATGTACTTGTAATGACAAACATAGGTCTTGCCGCAGGTGGTGCCATTGATGGTGGTATTCACGTTGTACAAAACTTTAATGCTTTATTAACTGCTACTGCAGATGGTGGTACTATTGCTACCAGCAATCAAAACATAATTACAGGAGCTGCAACCTTAATGAATAATCCTATTGATGTTGCTTACGACAACAAAACTAAAACAGTATTTGTTGTAGATGTTGCTCAAGGTGCTGTGTATGCGTTTGTAAATGCTCTCACGCAAGGCGGTAATGTGGCGCCAGCTGTAAATAATACATTAGCACAAGCTGCTTCTATGTATTTATATAACAACTAAGCCTCTAGGCCTATCAAACCTAAATGTAAAAGGCTCCCAAATTGGGAGCCTTTTTTTATTAAAAATAACTTTGAAAAAAATATACCATTAATAATAACCACCCTACAGCAAGTAACAAACCACCTAACGGAGTTATAGGCCCCAAAAATCGCATTTTTCTTCCTGCAGCACTACTAAGGCAAAGACCATAAATAGAAAAAGAAAATAAAAATGTACCCAAGCTAAAGCAGGTTATAATAATTGATTCTAAACGTGTATTAAAATTAAGATTGAAGCTTAGAATCAATAATAGAATGGCGTGATACATTTGATATTTTATTCCGGTCTCAAAACTTCTCATTTGATCTTCATTTAATTTTTTCTTGAGCGCATGAGCACCAAAAGCACCAAAAACAATTGCTAAAAAACCAAATAGCGATCCAAAAAACTGACTTACTAAAATTTCCATAATTTATAATTGAATAGAATTTAAAGGTAAATTTTGAGAACTATTTAAACACAACTTTGCACTGAAAATTATATCTTCAAAAAATGAATTTGAAAAATTATATAACAGACGTTCCTAACTTCCCTAAAGAAGGAATTACTTTTAAGGATATTAATCCATTACTTGCTAATCCTGAAGCTACAAACAAAGCTGTAGAGCTACTTGCAAAAGGTTTGTACGGTTTTGATGCTACAAAAATTGTAGGCATTGAAAGCAGAGGATTTTTATTGGGTATTCTTTTAGCTCAAAAATTAAAACTAGGGTTTGTACCTATTAGAAAGCCAGGGAAATTACCGGGAGCCATAATTAGCCAAAGCTATGCGCTTGAGTATGGTGAAGATTCTATCGAAATTCAGGAAAATAGTATTAAACCAGGAGATCTGGTAATTGTACATGATGATGTCTTAGCAACTGGTGGCACGGCAGCAGCAGCTTGTAAACTTGTAGAAAAATGTGGTGGCACTGTTGTACAGTGCAATTTTTTAATGGAACTTAATTTTCTGGAAGGAAGATCTAAAATTAGCAACTACCCATTACACAGCATTGTGCATTACTAATCTAGTGAGTTTTTAGTAACCCATAATTTATATCCAAAAAGCGCCAACTGAAATTTGCTAGCCTTAGTAAGGTCTAACTCTTTTTTAGTAAAACTGGGCAATACCTTTTTATTAATTTTTGCCAGAGTTTTAAATAGGTGCTTTTTCATACTTTTTACTCTTTAAGTTTTAATAGTCTGATTCTTTCAAATTTAGAATATTAAACACAATTCTGCGCGCGCTTTCAGAAAGTGTTAAGACTTAAGTGCTTTAACTAAATAGCGTCTCGATGATTGTTAGAATTAAGGTTACCATAACTGTGATTTTTTGATTGATGAATTGTTTGTTCTACAAAGAATGCAAGTAAAAACCATATCTACAATTATTTTAAACAGTATTAATGCAATTGAATACAGTATTGTAAGTAAAAGAATCAAGTATACTTCATACTGAAACACTATTCCTATAATCTCGGTTTCATTCGTTAACTATAAGTTTAGCTATACGTGAAAAATGAAACATTTACAGACCTCTATTTTAGGTTTTCTTACTTTCTAAGAGCATTTTTAAAGTTAATTTACCGCTAAACGCAATTATCATCATATTCAAAAAAAAAACCGCTAAAGAATAGTACTCTAGCGGTTCTTTTCAAATATTTTTAATCTTATTATTTTTTGACTTTTGTGGTGATAATTACTACACCATCTTTACCATCCATTTTATCTTTATATAATGCTCTGGCAGCATCTCCTTTTAAGATATTTATTGATTCAATGCTAGAAGGGTCAATACTATTTAAATCTTTATCTAAAAAAATTTCACCATCAATTACAATTAAAGCCTTTGATGATTTTATCTCAGAATTTGAATCATTAGCATAGGTGGTATTAGATTTTTTTTCTTTCAATTCAATTTTAAGAGATTCTACATCTTTCTCAATTTCTTGCTTACGGGATTCTGAACGTTTCTCCATTTCCTCACGTTTTTTCTCCATTTCTTCCCGTCGCTTCTCCATTTCTGCTCTACGCTCATCCATTACTGCTCTACGCTCATCCATTTGAGCACGGCGGGCATCCAGTTCTTGTTGCATAGTGTCACTACTACTTACTTTTGTATTTGTATTTGTGCGTTGTACAATACTATTTGATCCAGAAACTACTCCAAAACTTCCATCTTCAGATCTGTAAATGACAATATCTCCTATAGGATTTGAGCTATTATAAGACGTGCTTGATTGGCTACCAGATTCTTCATCTACTACATTTAAAGATATACTGGTAATAAAACCATCGCTGTTATATTTTAGTTTTGAATATTTTAGCGAAACGTTATATTCAGATTTCAATTCTTTTACTAAAGCATCTAATTCTGATTTTGTAGCAGATTTAGAAATAACCTTCTTAAATTCCTTTGTATTTATCATAGGCGATTCGGCTTCAGTAGTTAATTCTATAACTGGCTTTGTATTCATATTAGAAGTTTCGCCAGTTGCATTTTTAGAAGATAATGATAATACGGGTTGCTTTACATTGGCATGTACGTTTTTCCCTTCGCTTTCCGAAGTATAACTTACAACTTCTTTTATATTGAAACTGTACATAAAAGCTGCCAATGCCGGCAAGACCAAAAGCATTTTCCACTTATTAATTCTTTTAGATTCTTGTTTGTTTAACATAACTATTCGTTTTTTGATAAATGATTGATAAAATGAATGTGAAAGACTAGGCACTCGCTTCGAAAAAGCAACACGTACTAATGCCAACTGATATTTTTTTTGATCTGTAACTTGACTGGCTGTCGCAGAGTCTGCGAGGTATTCTAAATTCTGATCTACTATTTTTTTATAAAGCCATGCGAACGGATTAAACCATTGCACAATTAGTAATATTTGTATTAAAAGCATATCTATACTATGACGTTGTTTAGCATGGGTTTGCTCGTGAAGAATGATCATCTCTAGCTCTGCTTGGGTATGACCCGTATGATCTAAAACGATGTAATTAAAAAAAGAAAATGGGGTCTCTAAACCGTCAATCTGTATATAATGAAATCCTTTACGTGTCGTAGAGCGTGAGCTTCTTACAAAACTTAGGATGTTCTTAACTTTTATAACTAATACGACAGTCATTACTAAAACTCCTAAACCGTATATAATACCTGCTAGTTCCCACCCGGTAATTTCTAACCAATTAGATGCTTCAATTTTGTTTGAAATATTGTTCTGCGTAGGAATATTGAAATCTACAAGTGCTTCATTTTTGTAAACTATGCGGGTTAATATAATTGGTGGAGCACAGACAGCAGTTAGTATGCCTATTAGTAAAAAATGTCTGTTGACTTTAAAAAAGGTTTCGCTTTCTAACAAAATTTTATATGCTAAATAAAATATAGCTAGGATTGTGGCACTTTTTAATAGGTAGGTTATAAGTAACATACTACTTCTTATTTTCAATTAAATCAAGAATCTCACGCAATTCGTTTGCAGTAATCTTCTCTTCTTTCGCAAAAAATGATACCATGTTTTTATACGAACTATCAAAAAATCGTCTGGTCGCTTCGTTCCAGAACTTGTTGCCATAAGCTTCTCTACTTATTATAGGAAAATATTGATGCGTTTTACCGTAAGCTTTATATCCCACATAGCCTTTCTCTTCAAGATTTCTTACAATTGTAGATACAGTATTGTAATGTAGATTTTCATCCTCGAGACCAGCCTGCACTTCTTTTACAAAAGCTTTTTCAAGCTTCCAAAGCACGTGCATAATCTCTTCTTCTTTGTTGGTCAATTTTTCCATTGTCAAAATTTATTTAGGGATTCTGTCTTGCTTTTCATTCGTTACTTATTCAACAACTTTAAATTTTCATAAATAATTAAAGATTAGCAGATAATCAAATGTAAAACTAAATTTTTAGGTAAACAACTATTTTTATAGTTTTAAAACTAGGTTTATAGTAATCTATATTTATAGGAATGAAAACGTATTCTACAAGCGTGAAATTTTTACCTATTTTTACAGAAACCTATTAGCCCTTGGACATTCTTGAAAATTTTAGAATACTCGATTTACTCGACATTCTATTAGTTGCAACTCTACTCTACTACCTTTATAAATTAGTTAAAGGAACTGTTGCTATTAATATATTTCTAGGAATTTGTATTATTTGGGTCATCTGGAAAATCACACAGCTGTTACAGATGGAAATGTTAAGTACCATTCTAGGACAGTTTATAGGTGCCGGAATGTTTGCGCTAATTGTTGTTTTTCAGCAAGAAATACGCAAGTTTCTTTTAATGATAGGTTCTACTAATATAGGTCGCAAAAGCGGATTTTTAAAGCATATTAAATTCTTGCAAGATGAAGCAAAAGATTCGTCAAACACTAAAGTTGAGGTAATCATTGAAGCCTGTGAAAAAATGGGAAGTGATAAAACCGGAGCTTTAATTGTTATTCAACGCACTACAAATCTCGATTTTGTAAAAAATACCGGAGACTCTATGAGTCTAGAGGTAAACAAACCTATTTTACAAAGTATCTTTTTCAAAAACTCTACGTTACACGATGGTGCAGTGATTATAGAAGAAAATAGAATTACCGCTACACGTGCAATTCTTCCTGTATCTAATGAACGTAATATACCGCTACGTTTTGGTTTACGACATAGAGCAGCTGTAGGTATCACTGAAAAAACAGATGCAGTTGCCCTTGTTGTGAGTGAAGAAACCGGTGCAATTAGTTATTTGAAAGATGGTGAATTTGTGCTTTTTAAAAGCAATGAAGAACTTATTGAAATTCTAAGAAAAGACCTTAGTTAAATCTCTATGAGTATCGAAAAGACCGAAAATACGCTCGTTATTGTGGATTACTGCAGAAATTGCGCTAAACATTTAATTCCCCATGCTAAATTCTGCGATAGTTGTGGTGCTAAAATCATTAAAAACCGAATAACGGCACGAAACCTTCTTGAGGATTTCAACGATAGGTTTTTAAGTATTGACGGCGCTTTTCCAAAAACGTTTATAGCTCTTTTTAAAAAACCCGAAGATGTTATAGGAGGTTATATAAATGGGGTGCGAAAAAAATACATATCTGCTTTTGGCTATTTCGCACTCTCCCTTTCGATTGCAGGTATTTATGTTTTTATAATTAGAGAATATTTTATGGATTCTCTTTTTGAAAACATAGCCTTTCCTGAAAAACAGAATAAGGTCAAATTAGATTTCATTAAAAAGATCACGCTGAATATCAATGAATATCAGGCATTATTCAGCATTATTAGTATTCCTTTTCTAGCTTTGATTTCAAGAATTGTTTTCTGGAATTATAAACAATTTAATTATCTGGAGCATATGGTTATTTACCTGTATGCTTTTAGCCACATTAACCTTACGTTTTACATTTTAGTAATTCTTACAATCTGGTCAACTTCCCTCTATACTTTTTTCAGTTTTGTCGGGATGATTGGGTATATGTTTTACTTATGTTATGTATTAAAAAGACTTTATCGTCTTAGCTTCTATAACTTAATCCTGAAAACTTCCTTATTTGCTTTAATAGGTATTTTGTTGATTTTACTACTATTTATTGCAGTGATCGTAATGACAAAAATAGGTATGTTTGATGAACTTTTAAAAAGTATAAAAACAGCTTAGGAAGTAAAAAATTAAACAATTTCTTGATTAGCCGCAAATTGAACCTCATAGAGATTGCGGTAATAACCACCCTCCTTCTGAAGCAGTTCTTTGTGGCTGCCTATTTCTACAATAATCCCTTTATCCATTACAATAATCTTATCTGCTTTCTTTATAGTGGCAAGACGGTGTGCTATAACAATAGACGTTCTGCCTTTTGTTATTTTGTTTATCGCTTTCTGAATAAGCTGTTCACTATTAGAATCTACAGAAGAGGTTGCTTCATCAAGAACTAGGATTCCTGGATTGCTTACATAGGCTCTTAAAAATGCGATAAGCTGTCGCTGACCACTAGAGAGCATTGCGCCACGTTCTTTTACATTATAATGATATCCATTAGGCAGACTACTTATAAAAGAATCAACGCCTATAGCTTTTGCAGCTTCTACCACGTCTTCTTCAGTAATATTAGGATTATTTAAGGTGATATTATTTAATATAGAATCTGCAAATAAGAATACATCTTGTAAAACAACAGCGATTTCAGAACGCAGCGAACTTAGCTTTACCTCCTTAATATCTATGCTGTCTATTTTTATTTTACCGCTATCAATTTCATAAAAACGACCCAGTAGATTAATTATCGTAGATTTTCCTGCACCTGTAGAACCTACAATTGCAACCGTTTCTCCAGCTTTTACTTCAAGATTAATTCCTTTTAAAACTTCTTCATCAGGAACATAGCTAAAACGTACATCTTCAAAAGTGAGATCTCCTCTAATACTATTTAAAATATGAGTTCCCTTATCTTCAATTCTAGAATCGGTATCCAGTATTGCAAAAACCCGGTTTGCAGCTACCATACCCATTTGTAGCGTATTAAATTTATCTGCTATTTGTCTTAAAGGCGTAAAAAGCATTTGTGAAAATTGAATAAATGCGGTTACTAAACCTATGGTTATAACATCACTTTGGGCCGCTCTAAGGCCACCATACCAAACTAATAAACCTATAGTTATCGAAGTTACCATTTCTGCAACCGGAAAGAAAATCGAGTTATACCAGACTGTCTTATTCCAGGCACGCATATGTTTTTTATTAATACCATCAAATTTCTTACGCTCAATATCTTCTCTTGAAAAAATCTGCACGATTTTCATCCCAGTAACACGCTCCTGTACAAACGAATTTAAATTAGCTACCTGCGTACGTACTTCTTCAAAAGCAACTTTCATCTTCTTTTGAAAAACACGGGTTGCATAAAGTATAAAAGGTAGAATTACAAAAACGATGAGTGCTAATTGCCAGCTCTTATAAAGCATAACACCCGCAATGACTAGCATTTTAAGCATGTCACTAATTATCATAAATAGACCTTCGCTAAAAATACTCGCTATAGTTTCAATATCATTTACAGCACGAGTAACCAGTCTACCTACAGCAGATTTATCGTAATACTGCATTTTAAAGCGAATCATATGACCAAAAAGCTTAACGCGAATGTCACGTACTACTTGTTGACCCAGCCAGTTTGCAAAATAAATAAACAGCAGTTGAAAGAGGGATTCACCTAATAAAACAATGAGGGTAAGCTGTATATAATAAATTAAGCTATCAATATCTTTAGGCTGCATACCTTCATCTATTGCAAGCTCAAGATAAATGGGCCTTAATACAGCAAATACAGATATTAATATCGCAGCAAAAGCCACAAAATAAAGCCTTACACGATATGGCTTAGTATAACCAAGCAAACGCTTAAAAAGCCCAAAATCAAATGCGTTACCTTTAGTTTCTTCTGCCATCTATCTTAAAAATTTCTTGAGGATATTTAACTGCGGTTAAGTAAAGCCCGTGTGCTGGCGCAGATGCTCCAGCTTCAGAACGTGCTCTGCTCGCAATTATATCTTTTACTTGAGAAGGAGTTATAATTTGCATCCCTACATCTAATAAGGTTCCTACTACCGCACGTACCATATTACGTAAAAAACGATCTGCGGTAATCGTGAAAATCAACTGTTCCTCTTTATATTTCCAGCGCGCTTGAGTAATCTCGCAAAGATAAGTTTTCACGTCTGTATTTGACCTGCTGAAACATTTAAAATCTTGTTTACCTAACAAATACTCAGCTGCAATATTCATAAGATTTACATCAAGTTCTTTCTCAAAAAAATAAGATTGATTATTCAAAAATGGATTCTTAGCCTGATGTATTTTATATTCATAACTGCGAGCAACAGCATCAAACCGCGCGTGTGCATCATCGTTAACAGGTAAAATTGAATTTACCGCAATACTCTGAGGCATAAATCGGTTTAAACGATGCTGCAAATGCTTTAAGTCTTCTTCTGAAAAAACAGTCTCTACGTCAACGTGAGCAAAGAGTTGTTTTGCATGAACCCCGGCATCTGTTCTCCCAGCTCCAGTAACAGCGACAACACCTCGTAGTAAAGTGGACAAAGCATCTTCTAAGACTTCTTGAACACTTATACTTTGGGGCTGTCGTTGCCAACCATGGTAGGGTTGACCATCATATGCTATCTCGATAAAATACCGCAAACTGTAGGTTTGTAATTAAGCCTGCAAAGATACATCTTTGCAAGAAGTCATGATTCTTCTCAATAGATTTTGACTAAATCTGATTAATTTATGAAAAAGATTCTCCTTCTTAGTGACACCCATAGCTATATAGATGATCGTATTTTAGCGTATGCCGAAAAAGCAGATGAAGTCTGGCACGCGGGAGATATTGGCAGTCTTGAAGTTACAGACGCCTTAAAAAAAGTAAAACCTTTACGAGCAGTTTTTGGTAACATAGATGATCACGAGATCAGGAAAGAATTTCCTTTAAATAATAGATTTATCTGCGAAGGTGTTGATGTTCTGATAACCCACATTGGCGGTTATCCCGGAAAATACTCGCATGCACTACGCGACGAATTACGCACACGCACGCCAAAACTATTTGTATGTGGTCACTCTCACATTTTAAAAGTTATGCCAGATCGCAAGCTTAATCTGTTACATATGAATCCAGGTGCAATAGGAATTCACGGCTTTCATAAGGTACGTACTATGCTACGGTTTACAGTAGATAATGGTAACATAGATAATCTTGAAGTTATTGAGATCGAGCGTAAATAAATTACAAAATATCGAATCTAGATAAAAAGAAAAACCCTGCAAGTTGGCATACTTACAGGGTTTTTGCACTAATTAACTAAGATAGTAGATCTATCGTAACCGGTCAACAGATTTTACAAGATCCTCATCCCGCTTAATTGCTTTGTTGGCCAAAGCGATAAAAACGATAGAAATGATGGGGATTAGCATCCCAATACCCTTCTCAGGAGCCGCCGCCCCTCCAGATAAGATTTGCGACTGGTAAACCAATACACCTAGCAAAATAAAGTTCAAAATTATATTAAGTCTGCCCAGAACAAACTGAAGCTTTCTGTTTTTAAATAAAAAAATAGTAATCAAAGATAATAAAGCGCTTCCAAAAAACAACCCTACTAACTCTAACTTATCAACAGCATACACTAAGCTACCCTCTGCTGTACTGTATACAGGAATAGCAAAAAGCAAACACGCTGAAACTACTGCTGCAAGAAAAAGATAAATACTCTGTATACGTTGAATCATATATTCTATAAACCTGTTAAGGGTCACAAAAATATAAACTTCTTTGAGACTAGAATCATTTAAATAAAAAATATTATCGTATAATTGCATTAGAAAGCCTAACCACTTCTATGTTGGTTACTTACTTGTCGAAAAATTTCTTAGACCTTCTTCAAAATTTTTTGTCGGCTTCCAAATTCAATACAATACAGAAATTCATACTTATATTTAATGTTTAATATTTCAGAATTAAAAGCTAAGAAACTTCCAGAACTTCAGGAAATAGCTAAAGGCCTTGATATCCCCAAATACAGGACCTTAAAAAAACTAGACTTAGTCTATAAAGTCCTAGATCAACAAGCTGCAGATCCTAAAGCAGTGGCAGAAGTTATAGAGGTCTCATCTAACGAGAAACCTACAAAAACCAACACTTCAGAGGTTAAGAAGACACCAAGACCAAGAGCTCAAAACAAAAACAATCCTAAGAATAATCGTCTTGAACGAGACAATTCTAAGAAGACAGAGCCAGCTGCGGCAGCTAAAAACGAGGATGTCAAGACAGAAAAACCTGAAATAAAAGAAGACAGACAGCGCAAACCAAGACCTGCAAAGTCTGAGTCTGATTCTTCAAAACAAAACGACAATAAGCCTCAAAAAACTAGAGCTCGTAACGAGAATTCTTCTAATTCTAATAACCGCTCTAATACTAGAGAAAGAGATACTAACGGTAATAGTAATGGTAACTCAAATAGTAATACCAATTCTAATAACCGCAATAATAATCGTAATACTAATGCTAATAATAACGGAAATAAAGATACCCGTAACCGTTATAGAGAGCCAGATTATGAGTTTGAAGGCCTTATAGAAAGTGAAGGTGTTTTAGATATTATGCAGGACGGATATGGCTTTTTACGCTCGTCAGACTACAATTACCTATCTTCTCCAGATGATATCTATGTTTCACAATCACAAATTCGTTTATTTGGTTTAAAAACTGGTGATACAGTACTTGGGGTAATTCGCCCACCTAAAGAAGGTGAGAAATATTTCCCACTTATTAAAGTTTCAAAAATAAACGGCTTAGATCCTAGCGTTGTGCGCGATCGCGTTTCTTTTGAGCATTTAACTCCTTTATTTCCGAAGGAAAAATTTAATATCGCAGATCGTGAGAGCACTATCTCTACTCGTGTGATGGATTTGTTTGCTCCTATAGGTAAAGGGCAACGTGGTATGATTGTATCACAACCCAAAACAGGTAAAACTATGCTTCTTAAGGATGTTGCAAATGCAATTGCAGCTAACCACCCAGAGGTTTATCAAATGATATTACTTATTGATGAGCGTCCTGAGGAAGTAACAGATATGCAACGTAATGTAAAAGGCGAAGTTGTAGCTTCTACTTTTGATAAGGAAGCTCACGAGCACGTGCGCGTTGCAAATATTGTATTAGAGAAAGCAAAACGCCTTGTAGAATGCGGTCACGATGTTGTGATTCTGTTAGATTCTATTACGCGTTTAGCAAGAGCTTATAACACGGTACAACCTGCTTCAGGTAAAATTTTGAGCGGTGGTGTAGATGCAAATGCACTTCATAAACCAAAGCGTTTCTTTGGAGCTGCCAGAAATATAG
The DNA here is from genome assembly GCF_044542075.1 of Leeuwenhoekiella sp. NPDC079379. NCBI lineage: Bacteria > Pseudomonadati > Bacteroidota > Flavobacteriia > Flavobacteriales > Flavobacteriaceae > Leeuwenhoekiella > Leeuwenhoekiella sp. NPDC079379. Next base: position 201,203 of record NZ_JBITTU010000005.1, on the reverse strand, counting down.
AAAACGGTGGATCATTAACTATTATCGCTACTGCACTTACAGAAACAGGCTCAAAAATGGACGAGGTTATTTTTGAAGAATTTAAAGGTACTGGTAACATGGAACTTCAGTTAGATCGTAAGATTGCAAACCGAAGAATTTTCCCTGCTATAGACCTTACTTCTTCAAGCACCAGACGAGATGACTTATTATTGAGCGATAACGCAATACAAAGAATGTGGGTAATGCGTAAATATCTCGCAGATATGAATCCTGTTGAAGCTATGGAATTTGTTAGTGAGCGCATAAAACAAACCAGAAATAATGAAGAATTTCTTATTTCTATGAACGGTTAATATTTGAAACCTTCTGTATACTAAAAAGCCGATATCATTTTGATATCGGCTTTTTAAATTTTTGTCTGTATTTTAGTCTTATGCTATGGAAAATTTGAACAAAAAAATACTTGTAATTGAAGATGATGCAAGTGTATGTGCTTTTATCAACAAGGGCTTATCAGAAAATAATTTTGAAGTTACAGTTGCATTAAATGGTAAACTTGGCTACGAGCTTTCTCTTAAAACGAGCTATGATTTAATTATTCTGGACATTATGTTACCAGAAATGAATGGTATCGAAATATGTTTAAAAATTAGAGAAAAAGATAAACACACTCCTATTCTATTTCTTACCGCACTTGGCAGCTCAGAAAATATAAGTCTAGGCCTAAACAGTGGCGGCGATGATTATCTAGCAAAACCCTTTAAATTTATTGAACTAACTGCTCGTATTAATAGTCTATTGCGCAGATCATCTATAAGTCATCAACTCGAAGTAACAGATGAGGTTTATACATTTCAAGATATAATAGTTAATAATAGGCAGAAAACTGCACAGCGAAATAGCCTCGATTTAGGCTTAACATCTACAGAATATAGATTACTACTCACTTTTATCAAATCTCCTCAGAAAGTATTCTCTAGAGAAGAACTTTTAGAAAAAGTATGGGGCGTAAACTACGAGATAGGCACTAACGTCGTTGATGTTTATGTAAACTATTTGAGAAAGAAAACGGAAAAGAAAAATAATAATCGACTCATCCAGACAGTAATAGGTATGGGTTATGTACTGAAAGAAAATGACTACTCAAGCTAAAATAGTACTATTATTAAGCAGTATATTTCTAACTCATACTGCTATTTTTAGCATATTTATTTACTACTCAATCTCTAATTATGCGTATAATGACTTTTACAAACGACTTGAAATTAGGGCAATAACTACTGCTAAAATTGAGTTAGAAAATGTTCAGGATATAAATGCTGTTAAAGAGATTCGCTTAGAGTATTTAGAAAAACTCCCAGATGAAAAAATAGAATTTATAGATCTATCAAATACAGATTTAAATAACGAAAGTAAAAAACTTAATATTCCAAGATCATTTATCAATGATATATTGAATAATGAGCGCGCATTTTACAAGAAAAATGAAACGTATTATTCTGGAATTCGATATAAAACCATAGGTAAAGATTATATGGTAATTGCCTCTGCTCAAAACTACTATAGTACGCATCATATAGTTTACTTACGCAATCTTTTAATTCTCGCTTTAGTATTTTCTATACTATTAATAGGTATTATATCTTATTTATTCTCGAGAAAAGTAATGCTTCCTGTTCGACGTATAATTAAAGAGATGAAAAAAATAAGTACAGAAAATTTGAATTACAGATTATATGTACCTACAGATAATAATGAATTAGCTAGTCTTACAAGTACCTTTAACACAATGCTCAACAGACTTGAAACATCTTTTGAGTCACAGAAGAACTTTGTAAGCAATGCATCACACGAATTAAATACACCCCTTACCTCTATCATAGGGGAAGCAGATGTAAGTCTATCTAAAACCCGCAGCCCAGAAGAATATATTAAAACTCTAAATACTATATTATGTGAAGCAGAAAAGCTAGATAAAAAAACAAAGGCTTTATTGTTTTTAGCACAAAGCGGTTATGACGGAAAAACTCAAAAATTTAAAACACTTCGAATAGATGAACTGATATTAGAAGTAAAAGATACTGTCGGAAAAATATACCCAAATGTAAAAATCAAAATCGATTTTTCACTACTTCCAGAGAATTCTGAAAAACTTAAAATTACGGGTAATGATCAATTACTGCATCTAGCAATTTCAAATATTCTTTTAAACGCCTGTAAATACAATCTAAGAAATGATGTAACCATAGCATTAGCTGTATCTAATAACAATGTCATTATATCTGTAAAAGATCAAGGTATTGGCATTCCAGAATCTGAAATACCCTATATATACGATCCGTTTTTTAGAGCATCTAATACACGAGAATACGAAGGTTATGGTATAGGGCTACCCCTTGCACGTAATGTAGTATATCAACACAATGGGTTTCTCGAGATAAATTCTGAAGAAAATATAGGGACCACTGTAGAGATAAAATTACCTACACGAAAATTTTAAATTCTCATCTCATTCTAATCTCCTTTTAAGACCTCTCTAAAACGTTGAATATAGCTTTGTTTAAAAATAACATTGCTATGAAAAAGATTCTTATTCCAACAGATTTCACTGTTGACTCCTTAGTACTTTTAAAAAACGCCCTTAGTACTTGTAAAGGGCAAAAATTAGATGTTGTCCTAGCTTATGGAGCACATCTAGATTCTGCTATTTGTGATCTCCTATTTTATTCAAAAAAGAACCACATTCAAAAACTTACAAATAAAGAGTTCAATGAAGGTAAAGCGATCCTTACTAATAGATATAAAGATCAAATAAATTCACTTTCTATAGAGCTTTTTATAGGCACTACTCAAAGTGCATTTAAGAGTTTTGCTGAAGGTTTAAATATTTCTCAGATCTATGCTACAAATGATTACCACGACTTACAAATAAATAAAAAAACTGGATTCTGCTTATATAAATATTTTAAAAAATCAGAAATCGAGGTTTTAGAATTAGATTATAAAACATCGCATTTAAAGGTGAAGCACGGGGTATTATCAAAACTTTTAACTTCTTAGAAATGGAAAACAGGATCCCTTTAATTTACTTTCTTTCCATACTTACGCTAATAATCATTGCCACCGTAGTACTCAATAAAAACTCTAGCCCCAATGAGGAATTACTTGGTAAATGGGAAGAAGTATCCTGGCGTTATGAGAAAGCTCCGCAACGCACAGGCAAAGAAATAAGTAATGATCAACTTATAGAGATTACGAAGAATTTAATTATTCATGAAGCTGAAATTTGGGAATTCAAGCCAAATGGTAATGCTATTCTTTATAATAAAGATACAGCTGAAAAATTAACCTGGACCTTAAAAGGAAGAGGTCATATTTTAAAACTAAACCATAAAAATTCAAGTGAGTATTATCAATTGTATCATGTAAGTGAAGATAAATTAGTAGTCCATTTTCATACTGAATTACAAGCTAAAGGCATCGTTAAAATGACTTTCTTGAAAAAGATTTAGCTATGCTGAGAAAATTTAATAATAGTAGAACTGTAAAAGACAATATTCAGTTAGGTGCTTTGACAGCTTTTTCTGCCGGGATGGTAAATGTTACTTCCGTAATTATATTCTTTGCTTTTACTTCTAATGTAACGGGGCACTATGCAATACTTGCCGAAGAAATCGCTAAGGGTAACTGGTATGAATCACTTATTGTCTTTACTTGGATATTTATGTTCTTTATAGGCAACTTCACATCAAATCTTATAATAATTAATTACAATAAGACAAATCCTTATGCCGCTCATTCTGCTCCTTTAATTATCGAAATTATTTGCTTGTTTGCCGTTGGCACTTATGGCTTCTTTCATTATCAAGAAACTTTGCAAGAAACTGAAATTATGATAGGAGTAATGCTATTTGCAATGGGAATACAAAATGGCCTCACCGCTAGCATTTCTAACTTTTCTGTAAAAACTACTCATCTCACAGGGCTAACTACAGATTTAGGAATTTTAGCCGCGATGTTTACCAAAGAAAAATACCGTAAAAACAAAGCTCTTATAGCAAAAAAACAAATCTTACTTAGTATAGTAAGTGCATATTTATCTGGTGGGATTGTTGCAGGTGTAGTGTATCTTAAAATTGGTTTTCTGGTCTTCTATGCAGTATGCCTAGTTATAATGTTCATAATAGTATATGAACATTATAAATTGAAAGTTACAAAAGCTTTGAGAGGTAAACGCAATAAGCTAAATCCTCCCCTATTTTCAGAATGAAATAATTTACTCTAAGATAAATTATAATTAGGTATTTAGTTATTTACTATAGCTAAATACCTAGTTCTTGCGAGTCAAACTAATCGAACGATTAATATTTTGTAAATACCTACAAACAAAAAAAACGCCTACAATTGCTTGTAGGCGTTTTTAAGTTTTAAAACAAGTTACTATAACGCGTTCACGTGCTTAGCAAGTTGAGATTTCAAGTTAGAAGCTTTGTTATCATGAATGATATTATTCTTAGCTAACTTATCAATCATAGAAACCACAGATGGAAACAAAGTAGTTGCTTCAGCTTTATCAGCCTCACGCAATCTCTTCATTGCATTACGAGTAGTTCTGCTCTGGTAACGATTTCTTAAACGCTTTACTTCGCTGTTTCTAATTCTCTTTAGAGATGACTTGTGATTTGCCATTATCTTGTTTTGTTTTTAAATTGTAGCCCGTAGGGGAATCGAACCCCTCTTACCAGGATGAAAACCTGGCGTCCTAACCGATAGACGAACGGGCCATTATGTCAAATATTCATGCTTTCAGGCGCACGACCAACCTTTACTGTAGTCCGTAGGGGACTCGAACCCCTGTTACCAGGATGAAAACCTGGCGTCCTAACCCCTAGACGAACGGACCGGTCTTTCGCTTAATTGCGGATGCAAAAATACACATATTTTTAGATCGTGCAATAGCTAATCGAACTTTTTTTAAAAAAATTTCAATTAATATGCTTTAGCAAATAGAACGCGCATTTTTGAAGGATTACCACTATAAACACAAACACCTTCTTCCTCATTGACATTCAAAGGTATACATCTTATCGTAGCTTTAGTTTCTGATTTTATACGCTCTTCGCTTTCTTTTGTACCATCCCAGAACGCACTAACAAATCCCGTTTTATTTTCTAAAATATCTTTGAATTCATCATAAGTTTCTACTTCAGTGATATGACTATCTCTAAAATTCTTTGCCTTATTAAAAAGTGCTTTTTGCATTTCTGCAAGAAGTTCCTGTACGCGATCTACTATTGCATCTTTAGAAACAGTCTCTTTAGTAAGCGTATCTCTACGAGCTAACTCAACGGTACGCTTCTCAAGGTCTCTTGGACCTATTGCTATACGCAATGGCACACCTTTAAGTTCGTACTCATTAAATTTCCAACCTGGCTTGTGTGTATCTCTATCATCATATTTTACAGAGACACCTAATAATTTAAGTTCACGCTGGAGCTCTCTCGCTACTTGTGAGATTGAATCTAACTGGTCTTCTCCTCTATAAATAGGAACTATCACAACTTGAATTGGAGCAAGGTTAGGAGGCAATACGAGACCATTATCATCACTGTGTGTCATCACTAATGCACCCATCAAACGTGTCGAAACACCCCAAGAAGTTGCCCAAACGTGTTCCTGACTACCTTCTTTAGTTGCAAACTTAACGTCAAATGCTTTGGCAAAGTTTTGACCTAAGAAGTGACTGGTACCCGCCTGTAATGCTTTACCATCCTGCATCAAAGCCTCAATACAATACGTATCTAAAGCTCCTGCAAAACGCTCACTTTCTGTCTTAGTACCTTTTATTACTGGCATTGCCATAAAGTTCTCAGCAAAATCAGCATAGATACGCATCATTTGCTGCGCTTCTTCTATCGCCTCCTGCTGAGTAGCATGAGCAGTATGACCTTCTTGCCATAAAAATTCTGAAGTTCTTAAAAATAATCGCGTACGCATTTCCCAACGCACCACATTTGCCCATTGATTAATTTTTATAGGAAGATCTCGATAAGACTGAATCCATTTTCTATAGGTATCCCATATAATCGTTTCAGAAGTTGGGCGAACAATTAGCTCTTCTTCTAACTTAGCATCAGGGTCTACAATAATACTTCCATCTTCGTCATTTTTTAAACGATAATGTGTCACAACCGCACATTCTTTTGCAAAGCCATCTACATGACTAGCTTCTTTACTGAAATAAGATTTAGGGATAAATAAAGGAAAATAGGCATTCTCATGACCTGTATCTTTAAACATTCGATCTAATTCTGCTTGCATCTTTTCCCAGATTGCATAACCATATGGTTTAATCACCATACAACCCCTAACACCCGAATTCTCAGCTAGATCTGCCTTTACAACCAGCTCGTTGTACCATTTTGAATAATCCTCTGCTCTTGTAGTTAAATTCTTTCCCATATATGTTTATTTGGCACAAATATTGTGTCTTTATCTGTAATTGAAAGTTTTGCAACATGTTTGTTAAATGCACAAAATTGAGCGCAAAACTAACTAAATTTACAATGTACAACAATAAAATACGGATGATATGCGAGGCGTGAACTTAACTCTAGGAACTTTTATAAAATCAGCTGTTGCTGCTGTTTTCACTTTAGTAGGATTTATTTCCTGTGGGCCATCTCAATATTCTATGAATGATGGAATATATAGCAGAAGCACCCGCGTATCTGACACTGACTATAATCAAGAAACGGTAAGCACTAATTCTGATGTCTATGCTAATTATTTTAATCAAGGTGCAACTGATCTGCAGAATGCTCAAGAAGACGGCTCTATTTTTACAGATGTAGAATCTTACAGCTCAAATTCTCAATACAATGATGAAGATGCAATGCTACAAGGGAACCTTGCTTACAATGCAAATGCCGGTTGGGGTGATACTTATGATGAAGTTATAGTTAACATACAACCATCATTCTATAATCAAATGGGATTCGGCTTTGCCAGACCTTTTTGGGGTAATAATTTTGGTTACGGTGGTTTTGGATACGGTTATGGTGGCTTTGGTTACGGTGGCTTTGGATTTGACCCGTTTTTCTCAGGCTATGCCTGGGGAGGATATCCGGCTTTTGGTTACGGTTTAGGGTGGAGATCACCATTTTATTATGGGTATAATCCTTACTTTGGCTATGGGTATAGAAATTATCCGTTTTATGCTAACAGATATTACTCGGGTTACAATAATGGGAGATTTGCATACGCAAATAACAGACGCTCAAATAATTCATACAGCACAAGCAGAACTGCAAACTCACAGGCTACAGCCACCTCGAGATCAAGAAACTCATCAGTTAATTATGCGCGTACTAGCAGAACGTATAGCCGTAATAATGTAGGTGTAAACCCTACTTCACGAAGTAGTGCATCAAGAACATCTGCAAATACATCAAGATCAAACTCTATCTATAACAGCACAGCGCGTAGAAGTAATACTGCAACAAGAAGCTCAGCAAATTCTAATACTACAATAAATAGATCTACGTCAACTCCTTCAAGAACAAGCACGTACTCAAGAAGCAATTCAAATAGTACACCTGTTAGAAGTTCAGTTCCAACTAGAACCTCTGCTCCTTCCAGAAGCTCAGCTCCAGCAAGAACGTCTGCTCCATCAAGATCTAGCAGCTCTGGTTCAGGCACAAGTAGAAGTAGTAGCTCGGGTAGCAGTAGACGTGGTGGTCGTTAATTAAATTTCAAAATTATTTACAATGAAAAAAATATTCATACTCCTATTTATAGGTCTAAGTATGCAGACTTTTTACGCTCAAACAATAGCTGACGCGGTACGATATAGTTCTCAGGACATAACAGGGACAGCACGGTATCGTGGAGTTAGTGGTGCATTTGGCGCTTTAGGCGGTGATGTCTCTGCTATTATGAACAATCCGGCAGGTTCTGCAGTTTTCAACAGGAGTTTTGTATCACTCTCTTTATCATCAGGTAATTATGATAATCAAACCTACTACAATGATGGTATTACTGTTTCAGATAAGTCTGATATTGACTTAAATCAGTTTGGTGGTGTTTTTGTTTCTCAAGGTAATGGTAACCTTAAAAAGTTTGCATTTAGCTTTAATTATGATCGCTCAAACGATTTTGACAATGGTTATGTCGCTGCAGGAACTAGTACAAATTCTATTGCAGATTATTTTTCAGGGTACGCTCAGGGAGTTCCACTAGATCTTCTAGAATTGCGAGATGATGAGACTACATCGAGTTTGTATCAGTTTTTAGGTGAAAATGAAAGTTATGGTGCGCAGCAAGCTTTTTTAGGATATCAAGGTTATTTAATTAATCCTGATTCTGATGATATCAACAACACAAGCTACACCAGTGCTCAAAACGGCAATACTTTTGATCAAGAATACCAGTACTTGAGCTATGGTAACAATAGTAAATTTACATTTAATGCAGCAGCTCAGGTTTCTGAAAATCTTTACTTAGGAATAAATTTAAATGCGCATACATTTAATTTCAGAAGAGAAACTATCTTTTTTGAGGACGCAAATAGCGCTGCAAATGCAGTGTCTAGCACACGATTTGATAATGAGCTAAGAAGTTATGGTACTGGTGCTTCATTACAATTAGGTGGTATTTACCATATTTCTCCGAATTTAAGACTAGGGGCAACTTATGATACCCCTACATATTTTACAATTTCTGAAGAGACTGAACAGTATCTATCTACAAACGGCATCAATGGAAACGTAGTTCTATCACCTAATGTCACCAATATATATGAAGATTATGATCTTCAAACGCCAGGAAAAGCAACAGGTAGTATAGCGTATATTTTTGGGTCTAACGGGTTTCTAAGCTTTGATTATTCTTATGAAGATTATACATCTATGAAATACAGACCAGATAATGATGTATTTTTTCAGCAAGTGAATACAGATATCGAAAATCAATTGACAGGAGCTTCTACATATAAAGTAGGTGGTGAGTTTCTTTCTGGTAACTGGAGTTTTAGAGGAGGTTACAAATTTAAAGAAAGCCCTTATAAAAATGATTCAATCTTAGGTGATCGTAGCGGTTACTCGGTAGGTCTTGGTTATGCGATAGGCAATGCACGAATTGATTTAGCGTATGACTGGGCAAAACAACAAAGCAATACAGCTTTATATGATGGGGCATTTTCTAACACTGCATTTACAGATACGATAAATACTAATATAGTCGCATCGCTTTCTTTTCAGCTTTAAAAATAGCACAAGAACATTACAAATCCTTCAAAGCATTTTTGAAGGATTTTTTTTTACCTATAACCCACTGATAGATTCAAAACTGATACAACCAAGACGTTTTTAAATTGTTAAATTAACTATCTTTGCAAGCCTTTAGCCTAAGCAGCGACTAATAGCTTTATGAATATGAATTTTGAAAACGAAGAACTAAAAGCGATCGATGAAGCAGGTGATGATCACCACAGCGCTTCAGCCGAAACTCCCCTAAGAGATGACGCTTTTGAAATGAGTGATGCAGAAAAAATCGCTCTAATTAATGAGGATGTAACCCATATTATGCAAACTTTAGGCTTAGATCTTACAGACGATAGCTTAAAAGGAACTCCGAACCGAGTTGCTAAAATGTTTGTAAATGAAATTTTTGGAGGACTTAATCCGCAGCGAAAGCCCAAGGCTTCTACCTTTGAAAATAATTATAAGTATGGTGAAATGCTTGTAGAAAAAAACATCACAGTTTATTCAACTTGCGAGCATCATTTATTACCTATCGTAGGTAGAGCGCACGTAGCTTATATTTCTAATGGTAGCGTTGTAGGACTTTCTAAAATGAATCGAATTGTTGATTATTATGCAAAGCGACCACAAGTTCAGGAACGTCTTACGATGCAAGTAGTTCAAGAATTACAAAAAGCGTTAGGGACACAAGATGTCGCTTGTGTTATTGATGCAAAGCACCTTTGTGTAAACAGTCGCGGTATTCGCGATATTGAAAGCAGCACGGTAACCAGTGAATTTGGCGGAAGATTTAAAGAAGAATCTGTACGTCGTGAATTTCTAGATTACATTAAATTAGATACTGCTTTTTAAGCATCGTACTTCTCATTTAAACCTAAGCACATACACACCATTTTTATGACGTCATTGTATTCTAATCAAGCCGTTACTCTTTATAATTCTCTATCTGGCGAAAAGGAACTCTTTAAACCTATTTTAGAAGGAAACGTGGGGATGTATGTGTGCGGACCTACAGTCTACAGTAATGTGCATTTAGGCAACGTACGTACTTTTATGTCTTTTGATATGATTTTTAGATATCTTAAGCATTTAGGCTATAAAGTACGTTATGTTAGAAACATTACAGATGCAGGTCATTTAACAGATGATGCAGATGAGGGTGAGGATAAAATATCTAAAAAAGCACGCCTGGAGCAGCTAGAACCTATGGAAGTTGTACAACAGTACACTATAGACTTTCATACTATACTTCAAAAATTTAATTGCCTGCCTCCCAGCATAGAACCTACTGCAACTGGTCATATAATTGAACAGATTGAAATTATTAAAGAAATTTTAGAAAATGGTTATGCCTATTCTAAAAATGGATCTGTTTATTTTGACGTTTTAAAGTTTAATGAAACTCATAATTACGGTAAGCTAAGTGGCAGATTACTTGAGGATATGATTACTAATACTCGAGAACTTACTGCACAAAGCGAAAAGAAAAACGCTCAGGATTTTGCACTTTGGAAAAAAGCAGAACCCCAGCACATTATGCGCTGGCCCTCACCCTGGGGTGACGGTTTCCCGGGTTGGCACTTAGAGTGTACTGCTATGAGTACAAAATATCTTGGCGAAAAATTTGATATTCATGGTGGTGGTATGGATTTGAAATTTCCGCATCACGAGTGTGAGATTGCGCAGTCTGAAGCATCAAATGGTAAAGACCCGGTTAATTACTGGTTGCATGCTAATATGCTTACGCTTAATGGTAAAAAAATGTCTAAAAGCACTGGCAACAATATTTTTCCGGCTGAAATCTTTAGTGGAGACAGCCCCTTTTTAACTAAAGGCTACTCCCCTAGTGTTGCTCGTTTTTTTATTATGCAAGCACATTATCGCAGTGTTCTTGATTTTAGTAATGATGCGTTACTTGCCAGTGAAAAAGGGTTCAACCGCCTTATGGAAGCAATCAATTTACTTAAATCATTACCTACTTCTGCAAAAAGTTCAATAGATGTAGCATCCTGGTCTCAATCGTGTTATGATGCGATGAATGATGACTTTAATTCACCTATTTTAATAGCACAACTTTTTGAAGCAGCTAAGTTTATTCATCAGATTAAAGACGGCAAAGCTACAATAACTGAGACAGACCTTGAAGCGTTTCAAAAAGTCATTCATTCGTTTGTTTTTGATATTTTAGGCCTTGAAGATTTAAATGCTACAGCTGAGTCTAATTCAGATAAGCTTAACGGAGCGATTGAGTTATTAATTCAACTTCGTAAAGACGCCCGCGCCAATAAGGATTTTGCTACTAGTGATCAAATAAGAGATCAGCTTCTTGACTTAGGTATTCAACTTAAAGATGGTCGTGAAGGAACAACGTACACATACTCCTAAAAAATATTAAAGGTGAAAAATTTAGCTAAGAATATACTTATTTTTCCCATTCGTCTGTATCAAAGATTTGTTTCTCCCATTTTACCTCCTGCCTGCAGATATACACCTACGTGTTCTCACTACAGTGTAGAAGCCATACAAACGCACGGTGTTTTCAAAGGGATTTGGCTAGCCATAAAACGTATAGCAAGTTGCAATCCCTGGGGCGGTTCTGGTTATGACCCTGTGCCTAGTCGTAAAAATCACTAATCACATTATTAATATAAAAATAAGCTAGAAGCCTACAGGCTTTTATATATTTACGATTAAAACTTTTAATGCTTATGCTTCCTTTAAAAATGACTTGGAATCCTTCTACAGGTTTAGATCTGGGATTTTTAACCATACATTATTACAGTCTTATGTTTGTTCTGGCTTTTTCTTTAGGCTGGTATTTAATGAAAAGAGTATATAAATATGAGGGCGTTGAGGAAGAAAAGCTAGATCCTTTATTTATCTATTCCGTTTTAGCAATTTTACTAGGTGCACGATTAGGACATGTATTCTTTTATCAAACCGAATTACTTTGGGAGGACCCACTATCTGTTTTGCTTCCATTTAGATTTGTACCCGAGATAGAATATACTGGCTTTCAAGGATTAGCAAGTCACGGTGCTGCTATAGGTATGATTTTCGCAATGTACCTGTACAATAAAAAAATATTAAAAAAAAGTGTCTTATGGTTGTTAGACCGGGTAATACTTCCTGTTTCTCTAGGAGCTATTTTTGTGCGTATAGGTAACTTCTTCAATTCTGAAATGGTAGGTAAAATAACCGATTCTAATTTCGGAATTAAATTTGTTCAGGATCAATATAATAAATACGAAGTTCAACGCCTTACCGGTATTCCCAACGAGCATAAAGCATTTAGAGCACTCACAGACGATCCTCAATTTGCAAATTATATTGCAGATATACCGTATCGTTTTCCGGGTCAGCTGATGGAAGCTACGGGTTATGTTTTTGTCTTTCTTATTTTGATGTTTGTGTATTGGAAAACTGAACTACGCAAAAAAGAAGGGCTAATTTTCGGTTTATTTCTCGTGCTTTTATGGACGGTTCGATTTATTGTAGAATATTTTAAAAGAGCACAGGTAGAAGGCCGTGAAAATTGGATCTTTGGGTTGAATACCGGTCAAATACTGAGTGTTCCTTTTATACTTATTGGAATATTTTTAATTATACGCGGTTTCAATCAAAAGAAAAACCCTCAATACTAAATACTATGTACCGTCAATTTCTTTTATTATTTATAACTGCTCTCGTACTCACTTCTTGTAAAGATGAGAATACTTCTGAAGAGAACGCACTAGATCAAGCTCCTATCACATTCACTAAAGAAGGAGAACTTAACATAATAAAAGCAGACAGCAGTACTAAATCCTTAGATATAGAATTTGCAGAAACAGATTATGAGACCTCTACAGGATTGATGTACAGAGAATCTATGCAAGGAAATCAAGGTATGCTTTTTATCTTTCAAGATGAGCGACCTCACAATTTCTATATGAAAAATACTTACATACCGTTAGATCTGTTTTTTATTACTAAGGATAAAAAAATTGCTACTATCATAGAGAATGCAATGCCACTTGATGAATCTAACTTACCTTCACAAGTACCGGTTACCTATGTTCTTGAAACTAATGCAGGTTTTGCAAAAGAATGGAATATTAAAGAAGGAGACTCTGTAATCTGGACACGTAATTAAATGGATTATCAAAAAGTTCTTGATGAGATAGTTGCAGAAATCTCTCTGTTTAATGCAGCAGGCAAAGTAGCAACCTACATACCTGAGCTAGGCAACGTAGATCCTAATAAGTTTGGTATTTATCTTCAGTGCACAGACGGAAAAGGATATGCTACCGGCGATGCTTTAGAACGCTTTTCAATACAAAGTATATCAAAGGTTTTAAGCCTGTCACTTGCTCTTAAATTAGTTGGCAATCATATCTGGACGCGTATAGGCGTAGAACCCTCTGGAGACCCTTTTAATTCACTTGTTCAATTAGAATATGAGAAAGGTATTCCACGCAATCCATTTATTAATGCTGGAGCCCTTGTAGTTGCAGATATTTTGATGTCTGAACTTGATAATCCTAAAGAAGAACTACTTCAATACGTAAGAGATCTCGCCGAAGATCAAACTATAGAATACAATCATAAAGTTGCTGCTTCAGAAATGGAGCACAAATATCGTAATGCCGCACTAACACATCTTATGAAGGACTTTGGTAATATCAAAAATGATGTTAATGAGGTTTTGGATTTTTATTTTCATCAGTGTGCTATAGCGATGAATTGTAAACAGCTGGCACAAGCCTTTACAATTTTTCTTAACTACGGAAAATATGATTTGAGTTCAGAAGCCGCTGTACTAGATTCTACATTAGCAAAACGTATTAATGCATTAATGCTTACCTGTGGGTTTTATGATGAGTCTGGTGAGTTTGCGTTTAGCGTAGGTCTCCCAGGTAAAAGTGGTGTGGGCGGAGGCATTGTAGCCTTGCATCCTAAATACTACTGCATCGCAGTTTGGAGTCCGCCTTTGAATTCTAAAGGTAATTCTGAATTAGGACTAAAGGCATTGGAGCTTCTTACAACAAAAACAGAGCAATCTGTATTCTAAATAAACCCAAGAATACTTTTAAGTATTAGGCATAAAAAAAGAGAGCCGATAGTTTTAAAACTATCGGCTCTCTTTTTATGCAGTATATTCAGTAGTTAAGCTACTGGCTCTTCTTCAACTTCTACTTCAGCCTTTAAAGCCTTTTTCTGTATCGTGTCAAACATAACCGGTGTTGCGATAAAGATAGATGAATATGTACCTACTACAACACCTACAATCAATGCAAACATAAAGCCCATTATACTAGCACCTCCAAAAATGAAGATCGCAAGTAATACGATTAATGTTGTCATCGAGGTATTTAACGTACGACTAATAGTACTGTTAATTGCCTGATTTATGATCAAATCCATCTTGCGAGTAGGACCATATTCTTTCATAAATTCTCTAATACGGTCAAATACAACCACCGTATCATTCAGCGAGTATCCAATTACTGTAAGAATCGCAGCGATGAATGACTGATCTACTTCCATATTAAATGGCATAAACTTATAAGTCAATGAGAAGATCCCTAAAACAATTAATACATCATGGAATACTGCAGCAACAGCTCCTAATGAAAATTGCCATCTTCTAAAACGTAATAAGATGTATAAGAATACCACTACAAGAGAACCTAATACTGCCCAGAATGAATCTTTCTTAATATCATCTGCAATTGTAGGACCTACCTTATTATACTCAAGTATACCTATTTTAGCTTCACTAGATCCACCCTTTACAAATTGCGCATAAGTAAGATCTGATGGTAAATAACTACCTAAAGCAGAAAATAATTTTTGTTGAATATCATCATCAACTTCAGAAGCTTCTTCATTGATTCTATATTTAGTAGTAATCTTTAATTGGTTTGCTTCACCATACGTTTTTGCCTGTGCACTTTCTAGTTCTGCAATTAACTTACCTTCAACTTCACTAGCATTTACAGCTTGTTCAAAACGCACCGTGTAATTACGACCACCTACGAAGTCTACACCTTGATCTAAGTTATTTGTAAATAGAGAAATTAAACTAACAATGATCAATGCACCACTTACGATATAAGCAATTTTACGTTTTGCTAAGAAATCTTTATTGAAATTAGTGAATAAGTTACGTGTAGCTGCAGTACAGAATTCTAGTGACTTACCATTTTTACCGTATCCGTCGATGAAGAGACGTGTTACAAAAATTGCTGTAAATAATGATGTTGCTATACCTATCATTAAAGTAGTAGCAAAACCTTGGATAGGTCCTGTACCAAATAAGAATAAGATTAATGCAGTAAGGAATGTTGTAATGTTAGCATCAAGAATAGAAGATAGTGCATTACTAAAACCATCTTTAATAGCATCTTTTTGCGACTTACCTTTTGCAAGCTCTTCTTTAATACGCTCAAAGATAAGCACGTTTGCATCTACAGACATACCTATTGTAAGTACGATACCTGCAATACCAGGAAGAGTAAGTACCGCTCCCAGACCAGCAAGAATTCCGAAAATAAATAAAATGTTTACCGCAAGAGCAACGTCTGCAAAAAGACCCGCTTTACCGTAATAGAATACCATCCAAACCAGTACTAAAACCAATGCAAGCACAAAAGAAATCAAACCGCTGTTGATAGCTTCCTGACCTAGTGAAGGACCTACCACGTCGTAAGAAATAATTTTTGCTGAAGCAGGTAATTTACCAGCTTTTAAAACATTTGCTAAATCCTGAGCTTCAGTAACTGTAAAACTACCAGAAATCTCTGTAGCACCCCCTGAAATTTCTTGTTTAGCGGTTGCAGCAGAATAAACTACATCATCAAGAACAATTGCGATAGCATTTCCTTCACTTGCAACTTCTCCTGTTAATTTAGCCCATTGTCCTGGACCCTGACCTTCAAAATCTATACCTACAGATGGTAAGCCAGATTGTGTATATTGTTGACGAGAATCCTGTACCACATCACCGTCCATTGCAGGAGTTCCGCTTCTGTCAGATTTTAATGCGTAAAGACCTACTACACTAGTTTCTCCTTCTGCAGTTCCCCATCTAAATTTTGCATAACGCAAATCCTGTGGGCGTAAACGCACAACTTCCGGTTTAGATAAATAGCTGTTAATTGTCGCTGTATCTTTTGCCTGAGCATAACCTACAACAGCAGCCTGCCCATATTGTTGAATAGCAGGATTAAAGCTGAAAAGTTCAAATAAAGGATTATTCTGAGTAGTTGTGCTTACTGAATCTTCTTCGCTAGCCAATAACTCTTCAATAGAATCATCTTTAGTTTCGGTAGAATCAACAGTAACAGCTTCTACCTCTTCATCTGTAGCAGGAGCTACAAGATCTTTTAGAACTGTATTTACCTCAAATAAATAAGGAGCAACGTTAGCTGCATAATGTGTTTTATAAAACTCTAACTGAGCAGTACTTTCTAATTGAAATTTCACACGCTCAATATCTGTAGCACCAGGAAGTTCAATAAGTATTCTTGATTGATTGTCTAATCGTTGAATATTAGGTTGAGTAACCCCAAACTTATCAATACGATTACGCAATACTTCAAAAGCAGACTTTATAGACTCTTCTACTTCTTTTTCTATAACAGGCTCCACATCTGCATTACTCATGTTGAAGTTTACTTTCTCTCCTAAAGTAGTATTTGCAAAAATGTCTGGAGAAGCTAGTTTATTATCTCCTGGAAGTGCATTAAAAGCATCAAAGAAATCATCAAGAAAACTATTTTGACTATCCTTTTGTGCTTCTGCAGCCTGGTCTAATGCCTGGTTAAATGCAGGATCTGTACTGTTATTACTTAAACCTTTAAGAATATCTGCAACAGAAATCTCAAGAATAGCATTCATACCACCTTTAAGATCCAGACCTTTATTAAGTTCTTTAGCTTTTGCATCATCGTAAGTAATACCTAAAGCGATAGGATTATTACCTACCGAATCTAAATAGCGACGCTCTACTTCACCCCGTCTATCTACATAATCTTCTACAGTATTTGATACCTGACGCTCTGCGTAAGCCGAAGCTTCGTCTTCTGCCTTATTTGTAAAGTACGTAAACGAAAGCTGGTATAAACTCACCAACCCAAATAAAATCGCAAATACTCGTATGAGTCCTTTATTCTGCATTATTCTATAAATATTTATTAATTCTTCCCGAACATTTTCCGGGCAATTTTTTAAAACGTGCAAATATAGGGTTTCAATGCAGAAACGCCAATAAATATATTTTAGATTCCTTTAACTTTTTAATATTAAAACTAGTTAAATAAATTCAGATCAATAATTTGAATGTCAATCATTTATAAAATAAATAAAATATACTCTTTACTATATAGCTACACAATCTTAAAATCAGATTCTCTAAGTGTCTAATTTTTAATAGATATTAAGCTCAATTCACCGCTTAGTGACTTCCTTGAAATTTTTAAGAATTATACGTGTATTTATTTCAAATTCTCAATTAGATTTAAAAAAAAATGCCACCCCTAGGGGTGGCAGTTTAATCAAAGTGAACTCAAATTAATATTCAAGTAATCCATTGGTTTTACGCACGGCATCTGCACTTTCTTGCAGTTTTGCTTTTTCAGCATCACTTAGTTCTATGGTAACGATTTTCTCGATACCGTTCTTACCTAAAAGGACCGGCACACCTATGCAAATATCTTCTAAGCCATATTCACCTTCTAATAAAACTGAACACGGAAACATTTTTTTCTGATCACAAGCGATTGCCTGCACCATTCCTGACACAGCCGCTCCCGGAGCATACCATGCAGAAGTACCTAACAATTTAGTAAGTGTAGCACCACCTACTTTAGTATCTTCAAGCACCTGATTTAAACGATCTTCAGTTAAAAATTCTGAAGCCAATACGCTATTACGGGTTGCTAAACGGGTTAATGGAATCATACCTGTATCACTATGACCGCCTATAACCATACCATCTACGTCAGAGATAGGGCATTCTAGTGCTTCAGCTAAACGGTATTTAAAACGAGCACTGTCTAATGCACCACCCATTCCTATAATTTGATTTTTAGGAAGTCCTGTAGCTTTATGTACCAGGTAAGCCATAGTATCCATAGGATTACTCACAACGATTATGATTACATTAGGAGAATGCTTAATTAAATTAGTAGCAACATCTTTTACAATACCTGCATTTATACCTATTAATTCTTCTCTGGTCATACCCGGTTTACGAGGAATCCCACTTGTAATTACAGCTACATCACTATTAGCTGTTTTAGAATAATCGCCAGTGGTACCTGTAATGCGGGTATCAAAAGCATTTAATGACGCAGTCTGCATTAAATCCATTGCTTTACCTTCTGCAAATCCTTCTTTAATATCTAAGAGAACTACATCTGAGGCAAAATTTTTCATTGCAATATATTCGGCACAACTCGCACCTACTGCTCCTGCTCCTACTACGGTAACTTTCATTCTATTTTTATTTAAGTGAATAATTTATTAATTGAGCCCAAAAGTGAACCTAAAAAGTTAACGATTGCGCTTTTCAAAAATACAATTTCTAAAAGAGTATAGTAACAACTAAACTTTTAAAATTGACCTAAATAAGAATGACCTTCAATACTGAAAGTCATTCTTATTCTATTGAGTATTGAATATTATCTAAAACTAAAGGCAATCCCTGCACTAACGTTGCTATATTCCTGAACTGTATAATCTGCAAAAATCTTAAAAAATGCTAGATTTAAACGCGCTCCTAAAGACGCTCTCACACTAGACGGATTATAAGATAATAAGATAGGATCTGTTATTGATCCATCATTAGTAGCACTACCGTTTGTTGCATACTCATAAGTTCCCAGCACATTCAACTCAGATTTACCACCTGTAAAACCTAACCCACCATAAACTGTTACTAGAGGAAAGTCTAAAGATGCTACTCCCTGTACCGTATATGAATTCAGCTTAAATTCTGCTGCCTGATTAGAACCGTCAATTGTAGATTCTGCCTGAATATCATAATCAACATTCATCGTTGTAAATGCTCCTACTACTGCGACATTAAGAGGCAAGTTATCTAACGGACCGAAATACTGCATAAAGTTATGTTTGAATCCCGCACCAAAGAGCTTTCCTTTTACATTATCACTTCCCACTTCAGGTACAAAACGCACCATTAAATCTGTGCCTTTAAAAACTCCAAGACTTGCTTGGATTGCCGGTGCTGGGACTGCATTAATAGGTAAATCATCTTTAACTCCCTCTGGCATAGTAAAGGTTACGTCGCCTTCAGAGGTATTAAATGTCACTTCAGAAGGCGTTGCATTACCGGCAACAGTAGGTGTTAAATCTGAACTGGCAGTATATTGATTTTGAAAATTAAGACTCCGTAAAGAAAATATCTCCTTATCTGAAGGAACTATAGCCCCGTTAAAACCTATAGTAATATCAAAACCCAATTGCTTGTGTGTTTTTGCGGTATGATACCAGCCTCCAGACATACTGTAAACAAGACCTTCCATAGCAGGTGCAATATACGCTCCCATAAGGGTGTTAGCATCTGCTCTTCCCGCTTTTACGATAGCTTCAAAACCATCATCCTGGCTATAAGTTGTTATAGTACAGGTTGTAATAAATAAGATAAGTAAATAATTTTTCATAGAACGTTATCGATTTGGTTTAGTCAAAAATAAGCGAAAGCCCTCGTAATCATAACTTAAAACAATAAAAAAACCTGTTTCTTTTAGAAACAGGTTTTGATAACTTTAGCTTAGTACAAGAATTAGATGTCTATATTAGCATAAATAGCATTCTTCTCTATAAACTCTCTACGAGGCGGCACCTCATCTCCCATTAGCATAGAAAAAATTCGATCTGCTTCTGTACCATTATCAATTGTAACCTGGCGAAGCGTTCTAAACTCAGGATTCATAGTTGTATCCCAAAGCTGCTCTGCATTCATTTCACCAAGACCTTTATAACGCTGTATACCGGCACTACCTCCCATTGCATCGTTATACTCATCACGCTCTTTCTCAGACCATGCATAACGCATTTTTTTACCTTTCTTAACTAAGTAAAGTGGTGGAGTGGCAATATAGACGTGACCACCTTCTACTAATTCGCGCATATAGCGGAAGAAAAAAGTAAGAATCAAGGTTGCAATGTGACTACCATCTACATCGGCATCACACATAATAACTATCTTATGATATCTAAGTTTACTTAAGTTAAGTGCTTTACTATCTTCTTCTGTACCTATGGTAACTCCTAACGCAGTAAAGATATTTTTGATCTCTTCATTTTCAAAAACTTTATGCTGCATCGCTTTTTCTACATTCAGAATTTTTCCGCGAAGTGGAAGAATTGCTTGAAAGTTACGATCACGACCCATTTTAGCAGTACCACCTGCCGAATCTCCCTCGACAAGAAAAACTTCACACTCTTTAGGGTCTGTTTCAGAGCAGTCGGCTAATTTTCCAGGTAAACCACCTATACTCATAACCGTTTTACGCTGAACCATCTCACGCGCTTTTTTAGCTGCGTGACGTGCCTGAGCTGCCAAAATAACTTTCTGAACAATGGTTTTAGCATCATCAGGATGTTCTTCTAAATAGATCTCTAGCATTTCTGAAACTGCTTGAGATACTGCAGAAGTAACCTCTCTATTACCTAATTTTGTTTTAGTCTGACCTTCAAACTGAGGCTCAGCAACTTTTACCGAAATTATTGCAGTAAGACCTTCTCTAAAGTCATCTCCGGCAATATCAAACTTTAACTTATCTAAAAGACCAGAAGCATCAGCATATTTCTTTAATGACGTTGTTAAACCACGTCTAAAACCAGCTAAGTGCGTACCTCCTTCGTGCGTATTAATGTTGTTTACGTATGAGTGTAAATTCTCTGCGTAACTGTCATTATAAATCATTGCAACCTCAACAGGAATGTCGTTCTTCTCACCTTCCATTGAGATAACGTGACCTATAATAGGTTGACGATTTCCATCCATAAAACGTACAAACTCTTTCAGACCTTCTTCAGAATGAAAAGTTTCTACATCAAACTCCCCTTTATCGTTAGTACGACGCTTATCTGTAAGGGTTATTGTAATACCCTTATTTAAGTATGAAAGCTCACGCATTCTACTCGCAAGCGTATCGTAATTAAATTCTATAGTTTGTTGAAATATGGTTGGATCTGGTAAAAAAGTTACAGCAGTTCCTCTGTCCGTAGTGTCTCCTATAGCCTTAACAGGATACATTGCTTTACCTTTCTCATACTCCTGCTCCCATATTTTACCATCACGGTAAACAGTTGCACGTAAGTGGTTAGATAGTGCGTTCACACAACTCACACCTACACCGTGCAGACCACCAGAAACTTTATAAGAGTCTTTATCAAATTTACCTCCGGCGCCAATTTTAGTCATTACCACCTGTAATGCTGAAACACCTTCTTTCTTGTGTAAATCTACCGGTATACCACGACCATTGTCCTTAACGGAGATTGAATTATTTTCATTTATAATAACATCTATGGCGTCACAATGACCCGCCATAGCCTCATCAATTGAGTTATCTACAACCTCATAAACTAAGTGGTGTAAACCACGTACTCCCACATCTCCAATATACATTGAGGGACGCATACGTACGTGCTCCATCCCCTCAAGCGCCTGTATACTATCTGCCGAATATTGCTTCTTATTGGCTTCTTCGCTCATATATTTTTATTTAGTTAAAATCTTCTGTTTAATTTTAAAGCGGAAACTCATTGCTTTATCAAATTAATGCTTAAAAAATCAAAAAATAACCCTTCGCGAGTCGTGTTTTTTGATAGCTAACAAATATAAAAAATCGCTTCTCTATATATAGTCAAAAGCCGAGCCAAACCTCTTAAGTTATCAACAAATTGTGAAAATAAAGTATATAAATGGGCTATGAGGAGTTTATTTTATTTTCAGTATTATATATTATAAAAAAAGCCGCTTCCTCAACGAGAAAGCGGCTTCAAAAGTTAACCTCAACAGCTTACGCGTGTTGTTTTTTAATATATGCATCAGAATGCACATTTGCGACCGCTCTACCAGAAGGATCATTCATATTTTTAAATGCTTCATCCCATTCTAAAGCAATTTTAGTACTACAAGCTACAGAAGCTTCCTGAGGCACAGACCAGGCTGCTGCATCACTAGGGAAATGATCTGTAAATATACTTCTATAGTAATATTCTTCTTTATTTGTGGGTGTTTGAATAGGAAATTTATACTTAGCATTAGCTAGTTGCTCATCACTCACTTTCTCATTTACCACCTCTTTAAGAGTATCAATCCAGCTATAACCTACCCCGTCAGAAAATTGCTCTTTCTGTCTCCAGGCAACACTCTCTGGCAAATACGATTCAAATGCTTTACGTAAAACCCATTTCTCCATGCGCTCTCCGTTAATCATTTTATCTTGAGGATTAATGCTCATCGCCACATCCATAAATTCTTTATCTAAGAAGGGTACACGACCTTCAATACCCCAGGCAGCAAGTGATTTGTTTGCGCGTAAGCAATCATACATATGTAATTTGCTCAATTTACGCACCGTTTCTTCGTGAAACTCCTGAGCATTTGGAGCTTTATGAAAATATAAATACCCTCCAAAAACTTCATCTGCACCTTCTCCAGAAAGTACCATTTTTACACCCATAGATTTAATCACACGGGCCATAAGATACATAGGCGTAGAAGCTCTAATGGTTGTAATATCGTAAGTCTCCAGATTATAAATAACATCTTTTATGGCATCAAGACCTTCTTGTATCGTAAACTTAATCTCGTGATGCACCGTACCAATATGATCTGCAACTTTTTGAGCAGCAGCTAAATCTGGCGAACCTTCAAGCCCTACAGAAAATGAGTGTAATCTTGGCCACCATGCTCCATCTGTATCTCCAGATTCAATTCGTTTTTCAGCATATTTTTTTGCTACCGCAGAAGTAATTGAAGAATCTAACCCTCCCGAAAGTAAAACACCATAAGGCACATCAGACATTAATTGACGGTGCACAGCTGCTTCTAAAGCATCACGTAATTTTTCAATACTGGTCTCGTTATCTTTAACAGCATCATACTCCATCCAATCGCGCTTGTACCATTGTCTCAACTCACCATCTGCACTGTGTAAATAGTGTCCCGGTGGAAACAACTTAATTTTAGTACATGTTCCCTCAAGAGCTTTAAGTTCTGAAGCAACATAGAAAGTACCATGCTCGTCCCAGCCCATGTAAAGTGGGATAACACCCATATGATCTCTTGCTACAAAATATTCATCTTTAGCAGCGTCATACAAAGAGAAAGCAAAAATACCGTTCATCTCATCTAAAAAAGCAGGCCCTTTTTCTTGATATAAAGCAAGAATTACTTCACAGTCTGATTCGGTTTGAAAATCGTATTTACCTTCAAATTGCTTGCGCAGCTCGCGGTGATTATAAATCTCACCATTTGCTGCAAGAATTAGTTTTCCGTCTGGGCTTAATAAAGGTTGTTTTCCTGATCTGGGATCAACAATTGATAAACGCTCATGAGCTAATATTGCTTTATCGTCTGCGTACACCCCATTCCAGTCTGGTCCACGGTGACGTATTTTTTTAGACATTTCTAATAACTGAGGTCTTAACACATCAGCCGGTTGCTTCAATTCATAGGCACATACTATCCCGCACATAATCGTATTGTTTTAATTTGATAGGTCAAAGATGCTAATTCAATTCTAATTGACAAACAAATAAACCTATTATAGTTACATATTGAAACATTATACTTCAAAAGCATATTAATATATAATTAAAATAGCCTATACGTAATGCTTAAAATTTATATTGTTAATCGTCTGGCATTTTAATAAAGCCTTAACAAACCTAAGCTCTTGACCATTGTACATTTGTAGACATATTCTAAAATAAACATCAAAAAAAAATTAAATGAAATCTCTTATAATCAGCAGTTTTCTGCTTGCATTTTTACTTATGGGCAATACTGCAAATGCTCAGAAATTTAGTGAATTAGATAAAAGCCCTTTAGACATTGCTATGTTTAGAGGTCAGGATAAAGCTCCCAGAGTTCGTGTAATCTATAGTAGACCTCAACGAAAAGGACGTGATGTATTTGCTACTAAAGACGGTTTGCAAAAATACGGTGAAGTATGGCGTACTGGTGCAAATGAATCTACAGAGATTAAATTTTATAAAGATATGATGCTGGGTGACAAAAAAGTTGTCGCAGGCACATACACACTATTTACAATACCGGGAGAAAAAGAATGGACTGTTATATTAAATAAAGATCTTGACACCTGGGGAGCTTATGGATATAAGGAGGAGCGCGATCTGGTACGTGTTACAACACCAGTGCACAAAACAGCTGCTCCTATTGAGTCTTTCTCAATCTCTTTTCAACCTACAGAAGCGGGTTCAGATATGTTTCTAGGATGGGATAATACGTATATACAAGTACCTGTAGAAGAAGTAGAGTAATTACTTACTTTTTTTTATAAAATAAAAAAGGCTTTCAGATATCTGGAAGCCTTTTTTGTTATTTACGGTATATTGAGATACTTATGAGTTTGCAAACTTATTTTCCACTTGGGATTTGCCATTACATAATCTACTATCAAAGGCGTCATTTTATCTCGAACGCTCCACTCTGATTGTAAATACAATTCGCAATCATCATTAATGAGTGCTGCATGTTCTTCCGCGAAAGCGAAATCTGATTTATTAAAGATTATCACTTTTAATTCGTGCGCTTCTTTATAGATACGTGGCTTAGGTAACATGCGCTTTTTTGGAGAAAGACAAATCCAATCCCAGTGACCACTCAACTCGTAGGCGCCAGAGGTTTCTATATGCACCTTAAGGCCTTCGGCTTTGAGAAGACTCGTAAGATGCTCCATATCCCACATAAGCGGCTCACCTCCTGTTATAACAATAGTTTTGCTATACTTGACTGCATTTGCCACAATAGCAGCTGCTTCTGTTGGAGGATGTATTGCAGCATCCCAACTTTCTTTTACATCACACCAGTGACAGCCTACATCACAACCTCCTACACGTATAAAATAAGCCGGTGTTCCTGTATGCGCTCCTTCTCCCTGAATGGTATAGAATTCTTCCATTAAAGGAAGTAATTCTCCCAGTTTTACCCGGTTTGCTGTTGCCTCTTTTGTCATAAGCGGTAAAGATACGTCTCATTGAAATCGTTGCCAAAGCTTGACAACCTTATTTTAGCTCGTAGCCTTGAAAGATTATTGAGTAGTATTTATATTTTCTACTCACTCTTCTTTTTAGTATTAATCCTTATTTTTAACCAAATTTCAACTTATGGATCAAACTGAAGCGTTTAAAGAACATATCGTACAAGGCAACAGCTTTAAAGGAGAGTTTATTACTGTGGGAGCAGCAATGCTTAATGGAAATACAATTAGTGGTGCCCACGTAAAAATCCCGCTTAAAACCTTAAATCGCCATGGCCTTATTGCTGGAGCTACTGGTACCGGTAAGACAAAAACGCTGCAAGTCTTAGCTGAAAATCTTTCAGAAAAAGGAGTTCCGGTTTTGTTGATGGATATGAAAGGTGATTTGAGCGGTATTGCTAAAGCAGGACCCGGTCATCCTAAAATTGACGAACGCCATGAAAAAATAGGCATCCCTTACACAGCTAAAGATTTTCCCGTAGAGTTACTAACGCTATCTGAACAAAACGGCGTGCGTCTAAGAGCTACTGTTAGTGAATTTGGACCTGTATTATTCTCCCGTATAATTGATGCTTCAGATGCACAGGCAGGTATAATTGCTATACTCTTTAAGTATTGCGACGACAAAAGCCTGCCCCTTCTTGACCTTAAAGACTTTAAAAAAGTATTACAATACGCTACTGATGAAGGTAAAGAAGAAATACAGGATTTATACGGAAGAATATCTACAGCTTCGGCAGGATCTATTTTACGTAAGATTGTACAACTAGAACAACAGGGGGCAGATATTTTCTTTGGTGAAAAATCTTTTGAAGTTGAAGATCTTTTACGTCTTGATGAAAACGGAAGAGGAAAGATAAATATCATAAGACTTACAGATATACAAGATCGTCCACAATTATTTTCAACATTTATGCTGAGCTTATTAGCAGAAATATACAGCACGTTCCCAGAGCAGGGAGATAGCGAACGCCCCGAGCTTGTCATATTTATAGATGAGGCTCATCTTATATTTAGAGAAGCATCTAAAGCTTTACACAATCAAATTGAAAGTATTGTCAAATTAATACGATCTAAAGGTGTTGGATTATATTTTGTAACTCAAAATCCTACAGATGTACCTGAAGGAGTTTTAAGTCAATTAGGTTTAAAAATACAGCACGCACTAAGAGCCTTTACGGCAAAAGATCGCAAAGCCATAAAACTTACTGCAGAAAACTATCCTGATTCTGAGTATTACGACACTAAAGAAGTATTGACCTCGCTAGGAACCGGTGAAGCTTTAGTTTCGGCTCTTGATGAGAAAGGTCGCCCTACTCCCCTTGCGGCAACAATGATGCGCGCACCCATGTCGCGTATGGATATTTTAACCCAGGATGAGCTTGATGGTATAAATAAAAGGTCTGCGCTTGTTACTAAATATAATAACACGGTTGACCGCGAAAGCGCTTACGAATTACTAAATAAAAAAATTAAAAAAGCAGAAAGCGAAGAAGTAAAAGAAAAAGCTCAGCAAGAACGTGCAACAGTAAAAAGAAGTTCACGTACTTCTACACGAAGCAGCACAGCTGAAAAAGCAATAATTAAAGTACTTACCAGCGCAACAGTTATACGTGGCGTTTTAGGTATTTTAGGAAAAATGATTAAATAAAATAAAAACAAAC
The DNA here is from genome assembly GCF_044542075.1 of Leeuwenhoekiella sp. NPDC079379. Lineage (NCBI taxonomy): Bacteria > Pseudomonadati > Bacteroidota > Flavobacteriia > Flavobacteriales > Flavobacteriaceae > Leeuwenhoekiella > Leeuwenhoekiella sp. NPDC079379. Next base: position 174,044 of record NZ_JBITTU010000005.1, on the reverse strand, counting down.
AATATATTAAATGAAACGTATTTTACTTATAACCCTACTAGCAAACCTTCTACTAACCTCTTGCAATTCTGACAAGCCATACAGTGTAACTGCAAACAGTGTGGGCCCACTTACAAAAGAAACTACAACTTCAGAATTAAAGACACTTTTTGAAAAAGACAGTGTTGTTGATCAAAATTCCGGACTAAGCGAAGAACTAAATGTAAATGCGATCGAGATCTATGAAAAAGGAGGTAAACAACTTTTGAGTTTAATGCCTATAAAAGAAGGTACACCTAAGACAATACGTACAGTTCAAATATTTGATGCGCGATATACAACACAGGAAGGCATCAATCTAAATAGTACGTTTAAAGATATTACAGAAGCTTACGACATCTCACGTATCGAAACTTTAATAAGTAGTGTTGTCGTATTTGTAGATGACATCAATGCCTATTTTACAATAGACCGTAAAGAGTTAGCCGGGGAATTACGTTTTAATATGGATGCTAAAGTTTCTGAAGCTGAAATACCGGATAATGCTAAAATTAAGTATTTTATGATAGGCTGGTAAGCTTTAAAACAGAACTTTGTATGAATAAAGAGAACTATCATATTCAAAAGAATCCTTTTATAGTACCTACAGATGATGGGAAGTATATAGGTGAGCATTTTGGTAAAGCAAGCGATGGCAATTCAGATATAAGTATTGCACACATGGTTGCTCCTCCACAATGGAGTGAACCCTTTCAAACTCCAGAATTTGATGAATATACATTTATTATAGCCGGTAAAAAGCAATTTCTTATAAATGAGGAAGCTATAATCCTAGAGGCAGGACAGTCAATAAAAATTAATGCAGGTACGCGTGTTCAATACAGCAATCCTTTTGACAAACCCTGCACGTATATTTCTATATGTAGGCCCGCTTTTGATTTTGAGCGAGTTAACAGAGAAGATTAATTGCAATATTTATTAAAATCCTATTAATTATAACCCAAAGCCTCGTTAATCTGTATTTACAGATTCATAGATTCAATTACTTTTGATGTGTAACCAATATGAATTTGAATTATGATTAAGATTTTAGCTCTAGTTATGGTAATAGGAGGAGCAATTGCACTTGTTGTCGGTGTACTTGGTATATTCGGAAGTATAAGCACAGGACTTAGCCCTTGGGCAATGGCTATTTTAGGAGGAGTTTTCTTCTTATCTGGCATATCTCTTCTTAAATATAGAAAAGATACTGATGTGATTGATGCCGAAAACAAACGTTAGAAATCTCATAACCCTTATATTTGACCCTCTTCAAAAGAGGGTTTTTTTATGAATAAACTTTTTATGAGAATGCTTCCTAAAATCTTAGGAAACTACGTAAACACTCTGGCGCTAGTTAGTCCTCAAGCGGCTGCAAAAAAGGCTTTTAAGATCTTTAGCAAGCCTAGAAGAGGTAAAATAGGTCCGCATCACGAGGGTTTTTTAAAACCAAATCTTGAACCAGCCTTACAAATAGATGAGTTAAGTATTCAACCCTATAAATGGCCTGGTGGAGAAAAAACAATTTTACTCGTGCACGGCTGGGAAAGTCACACCCATCGTTGGAAAGAAATGATTGTACGATTAAAAAGCGAAAATTATACGATTATAGCTTTTGATGCACCTGCACACGGTTATAGTACTGGCAAATATCTATATGTACCTATTTACGATGAAGTTTTATCGGTTATATTAGATAAATATCAGCCAGATTATATGATAGGGCATTCAATAGGAGGAATGACAGTTCTATTTAACCAATCTCAAAAAGCAACATTCAAACCTAAAAAATTGGTGGTTCTAGGTGCTCCAGACCGGCTTGAAAGCATTCTAATTGATTATCAAAAAATACTTAATCTAAGTGACCGGGTAATGAACGCATTAGAGAATTATTTCCTGAAGCGTTTCAATTTTAAAACTACAGATTTTTCTTCTTCAGTTTTTGCTAAAAATATTGAAACCCCTGCTTTAATCATTCATGATAAGGATGACACTATTACTCCTGTTTCAGGCTCAAAATCAATTCACGCTACTTATAAAAATTCAGAATATATAGAAACAAAAGGGCTTAATCATTCTCTTTACGATTCAAAAGTAAACGATCAAATCGTAGATTTTCTAAAACGTTAATTTGACTTTAAACAAGTTACCTTTACAACTATGGAAGAACCCACTAAAACCCGAATAAACAAATACCTCAGCGAGGTAGGATTTTGTTCTCGACGTGAAGCTGATAAATTAATTAACGCAGGTAGAATAACTGTTAATGGCAGTGTACCCGAAATGGGAACTAAAGTAAGTGCCGATGATGAAATACGCGTTAACGGCAAGCTTGTAGGCGAAAAACAAGATGCTCCTGTATATATAGTTTTTAATAAGCCTGTAGGTATTGTATGTACTACAGACACTCGTGTTGAAAAAGATAATATAATAGACTACATAAATTATCCTACTCGTATTTTCCCTGTGGGTAGACTTGATAAAGCTAGTGAAGGGCTTATTTTTTTAACTAACGATGGGGATATTGTAAATAAGATACTACGCGCTCGCAACAATCATGATAAAGAATATATTGTAGAAGTAGACAAGCCAGTTACGGCTTCTTTTGTAAAAAGCATGGCAGGTGGTGTACCTATACTTGATACAATTACCCGCAAATGCGAAGTAGAGCAATTAGGTAAAAACAGATTTAAAATAATTCTTACCCAGGGTCTCAATAGACAAATACGTCGCATGTGTGAACACCTGGGCTACAATGTAACCCGCTTAAAACGCGTACGTATTATGAACATACACCTTGACGTAGGTGTAGGTAAATACAGAGAGTTTACTAAAACCGAATTAAAAGACCTAAATGCACTTTTAGTAAATAGTACTAAAGAATTTATCGCTGAAGGAAGCAACACTCCAAAACCAAGTGGCCCACGAAGAAGAATTGAATAACTGGAGAAGACATCAATAATTAAACCTGTGTTAATGCGGGTTGTCAACTCGTATATTCGTTATAATTTTAAATAACATCTTTTAATTTAAACTTATGGCTGACCAAATTCCTTCTGTAAAAAACGAAGAACAATATGAAGCCTTACGCGATAAGGGTTACAGCAAAGAAAAATCTGCACGTATAGCAAATACGCCCAACTCTGGTAAAAAAGGTGGCAAAGCCGAAAAGTACGAAAACCGCACTAAGAAAGAATTATACGAGCAGGCTAAAAACGTTGACATAAGCGGTCGTTCTAAAATGACCAAAAAAGAACTTATTGAAGCTTTGAGAAACAACTAACCAAAAATCTAATCTAACCATGCCTTCACCATTTCATCTTGCAATACCTGTTGATGATGTACAAAAAGCCCAAATATTTTACCGCGATACTTTAGAGCTTTCTGAGGGTCGCAGTACAAAAGAATGGGTTGACTTTGACTTTTTTGGTCATCAACTAGTAATTCACTATAAACCTAAAGAAGAGTCAGCTAAAACACACCACAATGAGGTTGATGGCAAACACGTGCCAGTACCTCATTTTGGTGTGGTCCTCGAATGGCAGGATTTTCAAAATTTTGCAAACAAGTTAAAAGCAAAGAATATTCAATTTGTAATTGAACCTTATATTCGTTTTGAAGGTCAGGTAGGTGAGCAAGCTACGATGTTCTTTTATGATCCTTGTGGTAATGCTTTAGAATTTAAAAGCTTTAAAGATATGTCTCAACTTTTTGCAAAATGAATAAACTAAAACCAGAACTCGTAAGGCAGCTTTTTTTAATTCTTTTAATACTATTCCTCTTTATATTAATACTTGAGGAGATGATTCCTTATTTATCTGGAGTATTAGGAGCCATTACTTTATATGTTTTACTTCGCAAATTTGTAAAAAAACTCGTGAAGCGTGGCTGGAAACCCGGTTTAGCGGCCGGTCTTGCAATGCTTGCTTCTTTTCTAATTATAATTGTTCCTATAGGTCTTACCGTAATGATGCTTACTAATAAGGTAGGTAAAGCTGTAAAAAACTCAGAGCGTGTTATTGAAGTTGTTAAAGAACAAGTGGGCACCTGGGAGGCAGACCTTGGCTTTAAGATTAGTGAATCTATAGACACAAATTCTATAACCAGCTGGGTATCTACAAACCTTCAAAATTTTGCAGGGGGTACTTTTAATGTATTTATAGCTGTAGGTATTATGTACTTTATGCTCTATTATATGCTTATAAATCGTACCGAAATGCGCAAATCACTGTTTGCCTTTATTCCGTTAGATGCTGAGAGCATTAAGCGTATAGGTGAAGAAAGTGTTGCTATGGTTAAAAGTAATGCTCTTGGTATTCCGCTCGTAGCAATTGCCCAGGGTGTAGTAGCATTGATAGGGTTTCTTATTTTTGGAGTGCCAGACCCATTCTTTTGGTTTGTAATAACTGCCATAGGAAGTATGATTCCTTTTGTAGGCACTTTATTAGGTATTGTTCCCGTTGTTATTCTAATGGTCGCGAGTGGAGACAACTTACAAGCAGTAGGTATTGCTATTTACGGCCTTGTGGTTGTAGGTTCTACAGACAACCTCATCAGACTTTATGTACTCGAAAAACTAGCAAATGTTCATCCTTTAGTTACTTTGATAGGAGTAATTGTAGGTGTGCCTTTATTTGGATTTATTGGATTAATATTTGGCCCATTAGTGATAAGTTTATTTCTACTTATTGTAAAGATTTATAAACACGAATATGGAGATTCTGATACTGAATTGGAGGAAGAATTAAGCACTGATGTTTCAGAAACTTAAAAAGACAACATATATACCCACAGGTAAACCTGTCTTAATATGGGATGGGACCTGTGGTTTTTGTAAATTTTGGGTTACTCGCTGGAAGCTTGCGACTGGCGATGCTGTTTATTATACTACATTTCAGGAATCTGCTCAAAATTTTCCAGATATCCCACTTAAAGAATTTAAAAAAGCCAGCAGACTTATAGATCTAACAGGAACTATTTATAGTGGCCCCGATTCTGCTTATAAATTGTATGAGTTTGTTCCTTCTAAAGATTACCCTTTTCACAGATGGTATAAAAAATACAGTGCTTTTAGGTGGCTGAGTGATCATGCTTACAATTTTATAGCCAAAAACAGACCTGTGGTTTTTAAACTGGTTAAAATTCTCTTCGGTAATAATCCTACTAACTTAAAACTGTATTGGCTTTTATATATTTTCTGTATTCTTCTCTTCGTTTTTATGCTTTTTCAATAAATTGCCAGTTAATAATGCAAACAGCTTAGAATAAGAAACCGTTTTTAAGCAATTTTATAATTAAGAGCAAATACATTTTATGGAAATTCTGGGAGTTGATGTAGGAGGATCTGGTATCAAAGGAGTACCTGTAAATCTAGATCAGGAGAAATATTTAGGTGATAGATTTAGACTTGACACTCCAATGCCACGTGAACCCAAAGCAATGGTAAAAACGATAGCCGAAGTCGTAAAACATTGGGATTGGAAAGGGGTTGTGGGTGTAGGTTTTCCTACAGTAATTCATAAAGGTAAAGCCCTAGAACACGGTAATCTTGATAAATCCTGGTTGGGTTTACAGGTAGATGATATGATTTCTCAAAAAATAGGTCTACCTGTTAATGTGATGAATGATGCAGATGCTGCCGGTCTTGCAGAGATGGAATTTGGTGTGGGGAAAGGAGTACAAGGTCTTGTTATAACTGTAACTATAGGAACAGGTATAGGAAGTGGAGTCTTTTTTAATGGCGAACTCATTCCTAATTTTGAATTGGGACAAATGAAGTACAAGAAAAAAACCTCAATTGAAGAATTTGCTTCTCGACGAGTACGTTTAGATAACGAAATGAGTTTTAAAAAGTGGGGAAAACGCTTTAACAAATTTATTGAGCTAGTAAGTCAAATTAGTCAACCCGAACTTATAATTATAGGTGGTGGCGCCAGCAAAAACTTAGATGAATATATTAAATATCTTAAAACAGATATTCCTATTATGGCTGCTCATACACGTAATCACGCAGGTATCATAGGTGCGGCTTTGGGTGCGCGTCATCTGTTGAAATAAAATCTGTACAATTTAATACAAAAAAAGAGGCCTTTAACAGGCCTCTTTTTTTTGTATTAAATCAGTTGTGACACCTACACTATAGGCTATTATGTCTAGCTCTTGCCAAAAGCGTATTCTTTAATAACATTGCAATAGTCATAGGTCCTACTCCACCGGGAACAGGAGTAATAAAATCTGCTTTTTTACTTACCGCTTCAAAGTCTACATCACCTGTAATGCGGTAACCACGTTCTTTAGTCTCGTCTGGCACTCGAGTTATACCTACATCTATAATAGTTACGCCCTCTTTAACCATATCTGCTTTTAGAAATTCAGGAACACCTAATGCAGTAATAATAATATCTGCCTGTTTAGTTAATTCTTCTAAATTGCTTGTACGGCTATGAGCAAGAGTTACGGTGCTGTTACCCGGGTTACCTTTCTGAGACATTAATATACTCATAGGACGCCCTACAATATGGCTACGACCTATAACAACTGTATGTTTACCTGCTGTAGGAACATTGTAACGCTTTAATAATTCCATAATACCAAAAGGTGTAGCAGGAATAAAAACCGGCATATCCTGGGCCATTTTACCAAAGTTTGTAGGATGAAACCCATCTACATCTTTATCTGGGTCTACCGCAAGCAATACTTTTTGCTCATCAATATGTTTTGGTAACGGAAGCTGCACAATGTATCCGTCAATTTCAGGATTCTTATTGAGCTTATCTATTTGATCTAACAATTCTTCTTCAGTAGTTTCTTCAGCTAACTTGATTAATGTAGAATCAAAGCCTATACGTTCACAAGAGCGCACTTTACTACCTACGTAAGTAAGACTTGCACCATCATTCCCCACTAGTACTGCTGCAAGATGAGGCACTTTTTCACCTCGGGCTTTCATTTCTTTAACTTCCAGAGCGATTTCATTTTTCAAATCTTCACTGGTTTTTTTTCCGTCTAAAATTGTCATTCTTTCGAAGTTATCTGTTGCCTTTAATTGTTAATCGAAAAGTATATTTAACTTTTAACTCTTAGCATTCAAGTTGTTTATCGCATATTGTTCATCATCTGCATCATTTTGGCTCCGCCTCCACCTTGCATCATCTTCATCATCTTACTCATTTGCGTAAACTGCTTTAATAATTGATTTACTTCTTGTACAGAAGTTCCTGAACCTTTACTAATACGCTTTTTACGACTGCTATTTATGATTGACGGTTGGGTACGCTCGTCTAAAGTCATACTGTGTATGATTGCCTCAATTCCCTTAAAAGCATCATCATCTATATCAAGACCTTTTAAGGCTTTACCGGCCCCGGGTATCATCCCGATAAGATCTTTCATATTACCCATTTTCTTAATCTGCTGAATTTGCTTTAGAAAGTCATCAAATCCAAATTGATTTTTAGCAATTTTTTTCTGAAGCTTTCGAGCTTCATCTTCGTCAAATTGTTCCTGAGCACGCTCTACAAGTGAGATAACATCTCCCATCCCTAGAATACGATCTGCCATACGTGAAGGATAGAAGACATCAATAGCTTCCATCTTTTCACCTGTACCTATAAACTTAATTGGCTTATTTACAACCGTTTTAATAGATAAAGCTGCACCACCACGAGTATCACCATCTAATTTAGTTAAGATAACCCCGTCAAAATTTAAAATGTCATTAAAAGCCTTTGCGGTATTCACAGCATCTTGACCGGTCATAGAATCAACAACAAATAGAGTCTCTTGAGGTTCAATAGCTTTATGTACAGCTGCAATTTCATTCATCATTGCCTGGTCAACTGCAAGTCGACCCGCAGTATCTATAATTACCACATTAAAACCATTTGCTTTTGCGTGAGCAATACCGGCTTGTGATATTTTTACAGGATCTTTTTCTTCTCTATTAGAATAAACCTCAACGCCTATTTGATCTCCTACTACGTGAAGTTGATCTATCGCTGCAGGACGATACACGTCACAAGCAACTAGTAAAGGTTTTTTAGTTTTTTTAGTTTTTAAATAATTTGCCAGCTTCCCAGAAAAAGTAGTTTTACCACTACCCTGCAAACCAGACATTAAAATAACAGTAGGATTACCAGAAAGATTAATACCTTCTGCATCTCCTCCCATTAATTTTGTGAGTTCGTCTTTAACCAGTTTAGTCATTAACTGACCCGGTTTAAGCGCAGATAGTACATCTTGTCCCAGTGCTTTTTCCTTTACGGTACTGGTAAAATCTTTTGCAATTTTATAGTTAACATCTGCATCTACAAGTGCACGACGTATTTCCTTAAGAGTTTCGGCTACGTTTACTTCTGTAATCTGACCGTGCCCCTTAAGCACGTGCATCGCCTTATCTAACTTATCACTTAAATTATCAAACATAGGTTCACTTATAAACAACCTCCTATAGTTTAAAGAGGCAATTGATGGATTCTTATTTTATGTTTCGAAAAATTTTCGAAATACTCAATTCCAAATTACGGAATACGATTACAAATTTAATGATTTTGTTACTGAGATTAAAGGTTTACATCTTTTGTATTTGATCAATTACAAAAACATGCGGAAATGTAATCGCCGCTAAAAAAGAAAACAAAATAGGAAGCAACACAGAAACATCTGTACCCACTATAAAATAAACTCCAAAAAGTCCTAAAATCGAAAAAAACCAGTAGATAGCAGAGCTTTTTATATATCTAAATATGCTAATTCGCGAAACATCTCCATATAAAAAAATAAGCTGATCGTTAAGCGAAGGAATACTATGCCAAATCACAAAGTAAATAGCAAAACCCCAAATTAAGGGAGCACTACTAAAAATGATGCTAAATATAAGTAGGTAGAACCCTTCTGAAACAAAATTACAAGTTAGCAGATTTCGGTACACGTACGTGAGAATAAACAGAATACCAAGGCTTGTTAGCAACAGAGGAAGAAACTAACTTAACGGCACCTCAAATGCCCTCAGGTTTACTACCACTTCCTGAACTTCAAGAGGATTAAAATAAAATAAGAGCAAGAAAATAGTTAGACCATAAAAAAACGCATAAATCTTAGTTTTAAGTGCTCTAGATACAAATTGGCCACTCCAATGCTGTTCTCCAAAATGATAGCCACTTTTACCTACAAATAAAAGTAATGCACTTGTAGGCAATAGATAAAAACAAACCGCTCCTAGAATTACGTTTAGTATATAAAACACGAGATAGCGCCATTTAGACTTTAACTTGTTTTCTGTAGAATCTAGATTTATAAAAAGCTTAATATCATTAGAACCATGCAAAACACCGATGGTCAAAATAAGAATCAGACCACAAACATTCTCGCCCGAAGTAGTCAAAAAAGAACTCACCCAAAGTAAGAAAAATGTCATAATTATTAATAATGACCTCAATGCTATATATTTTTAATAAAAATATAATTATAACAAATAAAATACATCAAAATCGTATTTATTTTGTTTAAAGACTTGTAAATTTAGTTAAACAAAAAAAATATTGCTATAAAAACTTTTACTATGACTTTTAGTGCAATTGCACAAATGGCAACAGACGATTACGTTGGCTTCACATTCTTTGTGGGAAGCATGGCTATGATGGCAGCCTCTGCGTTATCTTCTTATCTATGAATGATTTTGATCGTAAATGGAAAACTTCTATTCTGGTCTCAGGGCTAATCACCTTTATTGCTGCAGTTCATTACTTCTACATGAGAGGTTACTGGGAAGATTATTCAGAATCACCTACCTTCTTTAGATATGTAGACTGGGTTCTTACCGTACCTTTAATGTGTGTTGAATTTTATCTAATTTTAAGAGTTGCGGGTGCAAAACGCTCTTTAATGTGGCGCCTTATTTTCCTTTCTGTTGTAATGCTGGTTACAGGTTACATTGGGGAAACTATTTATCGTGATCAGGCACAAATTTGGGGCTTAATTTCGGGTATCGCTTACTTTGTAATCGTATACGATATCTGGCTGGGAAGTGCTAAAAAACTAGCAACTAGTGGCGGTGGGCACGTTTTAAAAGCACACAAGACCTTATGTTGGTTTGTTTTGGTAGGCTGGGCAATTTATCCTTTGGGATACATGGCAGGAACTCCCGGGTTTTACAGCGGCTGGTTTGACGGTCTTAGTATGGATGTTATTTATAATATAGGTGACGCGATTAATAAAATCGGGGTTGGCCTGGTTGTATATAACCTCGCTATAATGTCTACCGAAAATAAGAAAACTGTTTAAGCGATTTTAGTTAGTAATAAAAAGGCTTATTCTGAAAGCGGAACTTTTAAATAAGTTCCGCTTTTTATATTTTAAACATTATTTTAGAATCTACATACGCTCAGGAACCTCTATTCCTAATAAGCCGAAAGCTGCTGCTATCACTTCACTTACTTTTTTAGAAAGCGCAACGCGGAAACTTTTTTCTTCATCTGTATCTGCTCCTAAAATCGAAACTTGTTGGTAAAAAGAATTAAACTCTTTAACTAAATCATAGGTGTAATTAGCGATTAAAGCCGGACTGTGATTTTCTGCTGCTAATTGTATGGTTTCAGGATATAAAGCGATTTGCTTTATCAATTCTTTTTCTTTAGGATGTAGGTTTTTATGTTCTGCTTTTACCGGCACCCCATTATCTACTGCCTTTCTCAAAATAGACTGAATACGCGCATAAGTATACTGAATAAATGGCCCAGTATTTCCTTGAAAATCTACAGACTCTTCCGGGTTAAAAAGTATACGTTTTTTAGGATCTACTTTAAGAATATAATATTTTAATGCACCCAGCCCTATCATCTTATACAAATCCTGCTTCTCTGCATCGCTATAGCCATCAAGCTTCCCTAATTCTTCAGCAATATTACCTGCTGTGTTTGCCATTTCGGTAATAAGATCATCTGCATCAACAACAGTACCTTCGCGGCTTTTCATTTTTCCGCTAGGTAAGTCTACCATTCCATAGCTTAAATGATACAGGTTTTTTGCCCAGTCGTATCCTAGTTTTTTCAGAATTAAAAACAAGACTTTAAAATGATAATCCTGCTCATTCCCTACCGTATAAATCATTCCGCCTACATCGTTGTGATCTTTTACACGTTGTATTGCTGTACCTATATCTTGCGTCATATATACCGCAGTACCATCGCTACGCAAAACTATTTTTTCATCAAGACCGTCTGCTGTTAAATCGCACCAGACTGAGCCATCTGCTTTTCTATAAAAAACCCCGTTTCTCAGGCCTTCTTCAATATTATCTTTACCTAATAGATACGTATTGCTTTCATAATAATAACTGTCAAAATCTACACCCAAGTTTTTATACGTTTCTTCAAAACCTGCATAAACCCAACCATTCATCATTTCCCAAAGCGAGACTACCTCTGTATCTCCTGCTTCCCATTTGCGCAACATATCTTGCGCTTCAAGAATTAAAGGAGCTTGTTTCTCTGCCTCCTCTTTTGTTTTTCCTTGAGCTACTAAATAAGATTGCTCTTCTTTATAAGCCTTATCAAACTTCACATAGTAATTACCTACCAGTTTGTCTCCTTTTAAACCTGTAGATTCTGGAGTTTCACCTTGACCGAATTTTTTCCAGGCAAGCATACTTTTACAAATATGAATCCCACGGTCATTTATAATTTGTGTTTTATAGATTTTTTTACCGGAGGCTTTTATAATTTCCGCAACAGAATACCCTAGCAGATTATTACGTACGTGACCTAAATGCAACGGTTTATTCGTATTTGGTGAAGAGTATTCTACCATAACAGCCTTACCTTCTGCAGATTTATGTCCGTAGTTTTCTATAGAACGTATCAGCTCAAAAAACTCTAGATAATAACTGTCTGCTATAACCAGATTCAGAAAACCTTTAACCACATTAAAATCAGAAATTTCGGTGAGATTCTCCTTTACATAGACACCTATTTGCTCGCCAATAACCGCAGGGTTTCCTTTAGCAACACGCAGAATTGGAAATACCACAACTGTTAAGTCACCTTCAAAATCCTTGCGTGTAGGTTGTAGTTCTACTTCGTTTAATTCTGCATTAAAAAGGTTTTGTACCGCATCTTTAACGGCTTGACTTATTTTTTCGGGTAAATTCATGAGTATTTTTTCTGAAGCCGCAAAGATAAGCAAAAGCAGGCTTCAGCAAAGCGAAAAGCCTACAGCCTACTATATAGTCTCTATTTTAATTCTATTTGGGGATTGCTAAATAGAATTTCTACACAAACTCGTATCTTTAAAAGAAAAAATGTTACTGAATGTTTCTTACAATAACCCGGAAATAAAACGAAAAATTAATGCTGAGGTAGGTGCACCATTTACACTGCGTGAACGTATAAAAATGCGCGGCATTGGCTCTTCAAAGTTATTTATAACAAGTACAAGTATTGAGATTCATAACCTGCTCATTCTTGACAGCTATGTTGATACGTGCAATATAGAAATGCGGCCAAATGGCATTATCGTGGGTTTTAGATCATTGTTAGAATCGTATGCTCTAATTATACCGTATTACAAACTCTCAGTATATAAAGGCAAAGCTGAAGAATATAGTATTTACAGAGATAATTATTTTATAAAAATACGTGCCAAAGCGAAAGACAAAACTACCCACAGTTTTATCAAAAAAATAATGGATTATAAAGCAGAAAATTTACCAGAACTTCCCGAAGGTATGTAGTTTGAGCACCTAATAGTACCGTAAATAGTTTTAGTAATACCTATCTTTATAAAAATGCTTTATGAAAATTTTACTCACAGGCGCTAATGGCTATATTGGGATGCGTTTGCTGCCTATGTTGCTTGAGCAAGGGCACGAAATTATTTGTGCTGTTAGAGACAAAAACCGGCTCTCTGTAAATGCTCGTACTCGCGAACGAATTGCAATTGTAGAAATAGATTTTCTCGAAGAGCCAAACTTAAATAAGCTTCCTAAAGATTTAGATGCAGCTTATTATCTTATTCACTCTATGACTTCTTCGACTTCAGATTTTGATGAAAAAGAAGAGCGGTCTGCACAGAACTTTAATAAACACCTTGCAAATACAGACTGTAAACAAGTAATATATCTAAGCGGTATTGTTAATGAAGAAAACTTAAGCAAGCATCTAAGATCCCGTAAACAAGTTGAAGACACGCTGTATAAAGGCGATTTCAATCTAACCGTTTTAAGAGCTGCTATAATAGTAGGATCAGGAAGTTCGTCGTTTGAGATTATTCGTGATTTATGTGAAAAACTACCTGTGATGATTACACCTAAATGGGTCACAACCCGTTGCCAGCCTATTGCTATACGTAATGTATTGCAGTTTTTATCTGGTGTTTTAGGCAATGATAAATGCTATAATGAATCTTTTGACATAGGTGGCCCAGATGTTCTTTCTTACAAAGAGATGATGCTGCTCTACGCTAAAACACGAGGCTTATCACTTACGATTATCAATGTCCCAGTAATGAGCCCTAAAATATCTTCCTATTGGCTATATTTTGTTACTTCAACAAGTTACAAGCTGGCTCTAAATCTAGTTGACAGTATGCGCGTAGAAGTAATCACCAGAGACACACGGTTACAAGAAATACTTAATATAAAACCGCTCACCTATACAGAAGCTATAAAGTTGGCTTTTGAAAAAATAGAACAAAATCAAGTTGTCTCAAGCTGGAAAGATTCTATGGTTAGTGGAAGATTTAGGAAAGATGTAAGTGAGTATATTAAAGTTCCTGAATTTGGTTGTTTAAAAGATCGTCAAAAAATACAATTAAAAAATCCTGACCAGGCACTTGAAAATATATGGTCTATAGGTGGTAATCGAGGGTGGTATTATGCAAATAAACTGTGGAAAATACGCGGCTTTGTAGATAAAATTTTTGGCGGGGTGGGACTTAGAAGAGGACGCACACATTCTCACGAACTTTATGAGGGAGATTCTCTTGATTTCTGGAGAGTACTATTAGCTGATAAAAAAGAAAAGCGGTTATTACTGTTTGCAGAAATGAAAGTGCCTGGAGAAGCCTGGCTAGATTGGGAGATAGATGATAATAACGTATTGCATCAAACAGCTACCTTTAGACCTCGCGGTCTTTGGGGCAGATTATACTGGTTTAGCATGTTACCGTTTCACTATTTCATATTTGATGGTATGATACGAAATATCGCAAAATATAATCCTAAAAAATAAGAACATCAGACCCGTAAAAAATTTTAAGGATACGCTACTGCTTAATACATCAATTGTAGTTCTACTAATTGTATGTGTTTTCTTTTATGCATTTACAGAAGAAAGTTATAACGCCATTGAGAATATATCGCTATTAGTACGCAACTACTTTGGTCAATTTTATTTAATTCTTGGCTTATGCTGTGTTCTTATATTAATCGCTGTTGCAATTTCTAAATGGGGAACTTATAAACTAGGAAAACCTAACGAAAAACCTGCATTTTCAAGAATGGCCTGGGTCTCGATGCTCTACAGCGCAGGAATGGGAGCCGGTATTTTATTGCGAGCCGTACAAGAACCGGTTTATATGTTATTAAATACACCTGTAAGTACTAAAACATCTAAAGAAACAATTGCTCTTGAATATACATTTTACCAATGGGGATTTACAGCCTGGGCATTTTACGCACTTTTTGCTTTGGCCATAGGCACAGCTGTTTTTAAATATAACAGACCTGTCTTAACCAGCAGTACAGTATATAATACATTAGAAAATAAAGAGCCTAGATCAAAATTTTCGGGAAGATTTTTAATTGATCTTTTAACGTTATTAACCACAGTATTTGGTCTTGTTGCGGCGGTTGGCTTAGGTGCTAGCCAAATCAAGGGCGGCTTAGACCATTTAATAGGAGTCACATTAAATTCAAATTACATTATTGCACTAATTTTATTAGTGGGTGGTCTCTCCTTAATCTCAGCATTAAGTGGTGTTGAAAAAGGAATTAAACGTTTATCTACTGTAAATATTTACCTCACCCTCACATTACTTCTCTTTGTCTTAATTCAAAGCGATGTGATAGGTGTATTAAAGCAATTTTCAATATCGTTTTATCATTATATTATAGACTTTATACCTATGAGCCTTGCGCTGGGCAACTACAATCCCGGAACACAATTTCTAACCGATTGGACTTATTACTACTGGGCATTCTGGATAGCCTGGGCACCGTTTACAGGTATTTTTATCGCTCGTATTAGTCGCGGAAGAACCATTAGAGAAATAATAATAGGAGTACTACTTCTTCCCTCTTTAGGAACATTTTTGTGGTTTACTGTTTTTGGGCAGTCAGCATTTGAACTTATAGCAAGTTGGCAAACCTACTCAGGAGAATTTGATAATGTATTTACGTCGCTTTTTGTATTTCTATCTAATTATCCGCTTCAAGTTGCTCTTAATAGCGTAGTTGTGCTATTACTTATAGGGTTTTTAGTTACTTCATTAGATTCTGCAATATATGTATTAAGTACATTTACATCTACTGCAACAAAAGAACCTTCAAAAAGACACCGAATTTTATGGAGTATTATATTAACTATGAGTGCAGTAGGTCTTGTTATGTTAGGATTTGCACGTAAAGGGAGTGATGTATTAATAGCCGCTCAAAAGTTGCTCATAATTACATCACTACCTCTAAGTTTATTTATGGTGTTAATGGCAATAAAATGGTTGATAAACCTTAACCACTGGAAAAAGTAGACTTATTTTTTGGGAAGAAAAACTTCGGCCATCATGCAACGGGCACTACCTCCACCACACGTTTCAATAGTCTCTAAATCACTGCTAAGAATCTCGCAATATTTAGAAATATTTTCTATCTGGCCTTTATTTAAAGATTGATGCGCACTCGAGCTCATTACCAGATATTTTTTACCTTCAGCATTAGCAACTTGAAGCATATTACCAGCAAATTGATGCATTTGTTTCTCAGATATGGAAATTATTTCTTTACCAGCTTCCTTTAGCTGATTTAATACAAATTTTCGCTCTTTTTTATCATCTATACAGTCTAAACAAATCACACAAAATTCTTCTGCTACACACATCATCACGTTTGTATGATAAATAGGCAGACGTTTACCATCAACAGATTGATACGCTGTAAAAATAACAGGAAGATACTCAAACTCTTCACAGAATTCTATAAACAAATCTTCGTCTGCACGTGCAGAAAGTGCACAATATGCCTTCTCATTTACACGGTCTAAAATGATACTTCCTGTGCCTTCTAAGAAAATACCTTCCTCTTCTGCTTCTGTATAATCTACAATATTGTTAATCTCAAAACCTGAATCCTCTAACAGCTCAAAAAATTCCTCACGACGCTCTCTTCTTCTATTTTCTGCATACATTGGGTATATTGCAACGTTACCATTCTCATGGGTACTCACCCAATTATTTGGGAATATAGAATCTGGAGTGTCTAGTGTTTTATCATCATTTAATACAAGTACTGTAATACCTGCACTTGTTAATTTTGTAACGAATTGATCAAACTCTGTTTGTGCCTTCTTGTTTATTTCTTCATTTTTAAGAGCTAACTCTTCTTGAAAGTAATTATTAACGGCTGTTTGTTCATTCATTCTAAATGCAACAGGACGCACCATTAATACGGTATTAGTAACTTGTTTCATAGGGGAAATTTTCTAACAAATGTAGAATACCTATTTTGATTGTGCACACGATTTTCCTAAGAGTATTCTATTCTCTAATCAAAGGTAATGTACTACATCTTAGAAGTCCTTCTTGCTTCGATATTTCTGCATAAGGCACTTCTTCTACGGTAATTCCTTTGCTACGAAGCCACGTGTTTAATCTGGTGAAATTTCGTTCAGATATAACTACGTTTTGAGAAATAGAAAAAATATTAGAATTCATACTAAACATTTCATCTGAATCAATCTCAAAGACATTTTCTTTACCAAAATGATTTAATAACCACTCATATTCTTCCTCTATTAGAAAACCATTTTTATGTAAAATTGCATACTTTTCTCCCACAGGTTGAAAACAGCAGTCTAAATGAAGGGCATTTTCATAAGGATTTACGTTAGATTTTCTAAGATTGAAAGACATAACCTTTTTCTCCGGAAATGTTTTTTGTAGAAATTCTACTGCTAGCATATTTGTACGCGCAATAATATAATCTGAATAATCTTCCTCTCTGTAAACTCCCACTAAAATGTAATCTCCCACAGGCATTACATCACCTCCTTCAATATGAGCCTCTTCAGGAAATCTAATAATTTTATCGGAATCTATCTGAGCCAAAATGTGTTCAATAGCTTCAATCTCCTGTTCTCTATCTGGTAAAATATTTGCTTTAATAAATATATCATCAATTACAAAACCTATATCTCTTGTAAATATTTGATTGTAATCTTCTATTAATTTTGGTCTAAAAACCTGTACTCCATATTTATTAAAAACTTCTTCTACAGCTTCTATTTCATTTACCATATCCTCCTCTCGTGGATAGGAATTTGCTTTTATGTACAACATAGATTTAGGATCGTATGCATCTTCAAGAGCGGGTACACCGCCGTTGCTTTTTGCAGTTCCTAATATTACAGAACGAAGGCGGGAGGTTTCGTCATTTATATTGAGCTTTATCATAAATATTAATTATCAGAAATATATAAACAAAAGCGGGTCTCTGACGATTGATCAAAAACCCGCTTTAAAATAATAACCGAAAGATTCTAGCGCTCTTCCATAGGTTTAAATGATCTTAATGTCTCTCCGATGTAAACCTGACGAGGTCTTCCTATAGGCTCCTTGCGTAAACGCATTTCTCTCCACTGTGCAATCCAACCTGGTACGCGACCCATTGCAAACATAACCGTAAACATTTCTACCGGAATACCCAAAGCTCGATAAATTATCCCTGAATAGAAGTCTACGTTAGGGTATAGCTTACGCTTTACAAAATAATCATCTTCTAAAGCTTCTTTCTCAAGGCCTTTAGCTATTGTTAATACTTCATCATTTATACCCAACTGCTCAAGTACATCATCTGCAGCCTTTTTAATAATTTTTGCTCTAGGATCAAAGTTCTTGTAAACTCTATGTCCAAAGCCCATAAGACGAAAAGGATCTTCTTTATCTTTAGCTTTTTGCATATATTTTTTAGTGTCGCCACCATCTGCCTTAATAGCTTCAAGCATTTCAATAACCGCTTGGTTTGCTCCTCCATGCAGTGGACCCCACAGTGCTGAAATACCTGCTGAAATAGAAGCAAATAATCCTGCGTGTGAAGAACCTACTATACGTACAGTAGAAGTAGAACAGTTTTGCTCGTGATCTGCGTGTAGAATAAGTAGCTTATCAATAGCCTCTATAATTGCAGGATCTACCTTGTATTCGCTATTCGGTTTAGAAAACATCATTTTATGTAAGTTTTCTACATATCCTAAACTATCATCACCGTAGTCTAAAGGCTTACTCATTTTAGTACGCATTGTCCAAGCTACTAAAACTGGAAATTTACCCAGCAATTTAACTATAGCTTTATACATGTCTTCTTCAGAATCAACATTAACCGCTCCCGGATTAAATGCTGTCAATGCAGAAGTTAATGATGCTAAAACACCCATAGGATGAGCAGATTTAGGAAAACCATTCAAAATTTTCTTAATATCTTCATCTACGTGATTTTCTTCTTTAATATCTTTATGAAATTTATCAAGCTCTTTTTCAGTAGGTAATTCTCCAAAAATTAAAAGGTAAACTACTTCTAAAAAAGAAGCTTTCTCAGCAAGTTCCTCTATAGAATAGCCTCTGTAACGTAAAATTCCTTCTTCTCCATTTAAAAAAGTAATTGCACTCTCGCAACTACCTGTATTTTTATAACCGGGATCAATCGTAGTATAACCACCAGTTACAGCTCTTAGAGTAGCTATATCGATTGCATTCTCATTTTCAGTACCTGTTATTACAGGAAATTCATAGGATTTACCCTCAATTGTCAACGTAGCATTATCTGCCATTATGTTATATGTTTTAGCTGATTATCAAAAAATTCAAGTGTTGCTAAAATACAAAATTAACAGAGATTACTAAAGCAAATAGGGAGCTCACGAGGTTAAAAAAAACAAAAATAATTTGACATCCTAATGATCTTGACAACAATATAAAATCAGAGGGGTTTTTAATACAAAAATGGAGAACTGCGTGACTATAATTTAAAAAATCTGGAGATGAAAAAAATACTATAAAACAAAAAAAACACCCGTATGGGTGTTTTTTATAGTATTCAAATTAAGTAAACTACTTAATTTTAAAAGCATTCATTTTAGGAAAATAAGCAACAGAGCCTAATTCTTCTTCTATACGAAGTAACTGATTGTATTTTGCCATACGATCACTACGAGATGCAGAACCGGTTTTAATTTGACCTGTATTAAGTGCAACTGCAAGATCTGCGATAGTTGTATCTTCAGTTTCACCAGAACGGTGAGACATAACAGATGTATAACCTGCGTTATGAGCCATATTTACAGCGGCAATCGTTTCAGTTAAAGTACCAATCTGGTTTACTTTTATAAGAATTGAGTTTGCTATCCCATTATCTATTCCTTTAGAAAGGCGCTCAACATTAGTAACAAATAAATCATCTCCTACTAGTTGTACTTTTTCACCTATCTTTTCAGTTAAAGATTTCCATCCATCCCAGTCATTCTCATCCATACCGTCTTCTATTGAGATAATAGGATATTTAGATGCTAGTTCTGCCAGATAAGTTGCTTGCTCTTCACTAGAGCGAATAACACCTTTATCACCTTCAAATTTAGTATAGTCGTATTTTCCATTAACGTAGAATTCTGCTGCTGCACAATCTAAAGCAATCATTACTTCATCTCCAAATTTGTAACCTGCATTCTCTACAGCTTTTTGAATACTTTCAATCGCATCTTCAGTACCATCTAATGTTGGTGCAAAACCTCCTTCATCTCCTACAGCCGTGCTTAGACCGCGATCGTGTAATACTTTCTTCAAATTATGAAAAATCTCCGTACCCATTTTCATCGCATGAGTAAAGCTTTCAGCCTTAACAGGCATAACCATAAATTCCTGAAAAGCAATAGGAGCATCACTGTGAGATCCCCCATTTATAATATTCATCATTGGTACAGGAAGTGTGTTTGCACTAACACCTCCTACATAACGATAAAGTGGCATATTTAATTCATTTGCGGCTGCTTTAGCTGCTGCAAGTGAAACTCCAAGAATCGCATTAGCTCCTAATTTTGATTTGTTAGCTGTACCATCAAGATCAATCATTGTTTGATCTATAAGATTTTGTTCAAATACAGAAACTCCTAAAAGTTCCTGAGCAATAATTGTATTAACGTTATCAATAGCTTTTAAAACGCCCTTTCCCATATAATCTTTACCACCGTCACGAAGCTCAACAGCCTCATGCTCACCTGTAGAAGCTCCTGAAGGAACTGCTGCTCTACCTAAAACACCATTTTCGGTTAAAACATCTACTTCTACTGTAGGATTTCCTCGGGAATCTAAGATTTGACGTGCGTGGATATTGATAATTATACTCATATTATTTTAAAATTGATTAGTTATTTTAGTATGCGCAATATACTGAATAAGCCAGTATTTATAAACCTTTATAGATGGTTTAGCTTTAATTTAATAATAATTTAAAACTATATCCTCAGTTAAAAAAAACTTATAAAACCTGTTACAAAATGACGGTTTTTATCACATTTCTACAAATTTATAGAATAGTGATTTTATCTAATATATTTACTTACGCAGTTTTCTTTTTCATTAATCCTATAAACTCATCAAATAAATAAGTTGCATCGTTAGGACCAGGGCCTGCTTCAGGATGGTATTGAACTGAAAAACACGCTTTATCTTTCATCCTTAATCCCATTACCGTATTGTCATTTAAATGTTGATGGGTAACTTCTAAATTTGAATTTGATTTAGCTTCATCGTAGTTTACAGAAAACCCGTGATTTTGAGAAGTGACTTCTCCTTTACCAGAAACATGATTCATTACAGGATGATTTATCCCCCTATGCCCATGGTGCATTTTAAATGTACTTATGCCATTTGCGAGAGCAATTATCTGATGCCCTAAACAAATACCAAAAAGCGGCTTATCTGCAGCTAAAATATTCTTAGTTGTTTCTATAACTTGCTTTAAAGGATCTGGATCTCCAGGACCGTTAGATAAAAAATACCCATCAGGATTCCAACTTTCCATTTCTTCAAATGTAGTGTCGTAAGGAAAAACTTTAATATATATATCACGTGAGGCCATATTTCGCAAAATATTCTTTTTTATTCCCAGGTCAAGTGCAGCAACTTTGTAAGACGCCTTCTCATCGCCAAAGAAATAGGCTTCTTTAGTTGATACTTTAGATGCCAACTCCAGACCATTCATATCTGGTACGTTTGCTAATTGTTTTTTAAGCCCCTCTAGATTATTAACATCAGTAGATATAACAGCATTCATAGCTCCATTATCTCTTATGTAGGAAACTAACGCCCGTGTATCTACATCAGAAATAGCAAAAAGATTATTCTTATCAAGAAACGATTGTAAAGACTCATCAACACGAGTACGTGAATAATTGTAACTAAAATTACGACAGATCAATCCAGAAATCTTAACTGAACCAGATTCAGTCTCATCATTATTGCCGCCATAGTTCCCTATGTGAGCATTTGTAGTAACCATTAACTGACCAAAATAGGACGGATCTGTGAAAATCTCCTGATATCCGGTCATACCGGTATTAAAACAAACTTCTCCAAAGGCTGTACCTTCCTTGTTTCCTACAGCTTTTCCATAAAAAATTGTTCCGTCAGCGAGTAGAATTAATGCTTTACGATTGGTTTGATACTTCATGTTGTTCTTTTAAAATACTTATTGGATTACGGCAAAAATAATTATAAAAAAAAGGATAAACCTAAACGGCTTATCCTTTTTAAAATTTATTCGATATTAAAGAAATTTTTATTCTTCTTCATCAGAACCTTTAGTCTCTTTTTTAGGAGCTTCTTTCTTAGCAGCAGGAGCATCAGCTTCTGTACTTGCAACTTTCTTACCAGCTCTACGCGTAGACTTCTTCTTAGTTTTACCTAAGTTGTAAATCTCATTGTAATCAACAAGCTCAATCATTGCCATATCAGCATTATCCCCTAAACGATTACCAAGTTTGATAATACGTGTGTAACCACCTGGACGATCTCCTACTTTTACAGCAACATCTCTAAATAATTCTGAAACTGCATCTTTCTGACGCAGTTTGCTCATTACAATACGACGATTATGTGTAGTATCTACTTTAGATTTTGTAACAATAGGTTCTACAAATTGCTTTAAAGCTTTTGCTTTGGCAACTGTAGTATTGATACGCTTATGCTCAATTAGAGAACAAGCCATGTTTGCTAACATAGATTTTCTATGAGCGGTCTGGCGTCCTAAATGATTTATTTTTTTTCCGTGTCTCATGACATTTTAATTTAAGCTAACATCTTGCTCTACCCATTTTGGGGAGCAAATTATGTAGCGTTACTAGTCTTTATCTAATTTGTACTTTGAAAGATCCATTCCGAAATTTAAACCCTTTACATTAACAAGCTCTTCAAGCTCTGTAAGTGATTTTTTACCGAAGTTACGGAACTTCATAAGATCATTCTTATTATAAGAAACTAAGTCTCCAAGAGTTTCAACTTCAGCAGCTTTTAAACAGTTTAGAGCACGTACAGATAAATCCATATCTACTAACTTAGTTTTAAGCAATTGACGCATATGCAATGACTCTTCATCATATGTTTCAGTTTGAGCAATCTCATCTGCCTCAAGGGTGATGCGCTCATCAGAAAATAGCATGAAATGGTGAATCAATGTTTTTGCAGCTTCAGTTAATGCCTCTTTAGGATGAATAGAACCGTCTGTGATGATCTCAAAAACTAATTTCTCATAATCAGTCTTCTGCTCAACACGAAAGTTTTCAATACTATACTTTACATTTTTAATTGGAGTATAGATTGAATCTGTAAAAATAGTTCCTATAGGAGCGTTTTGTTTTTTATTCTCTTCAGCAGGAACATAACCACGACCTTTTTCTACCGTGATTTCCATGTTGATGTTAACTTTCTTCTCCATATTGCAGATTACCAATTCTGGATTAAGAATTTGAAATCCAGAAATAAATTTCTGGAAATCTCCTGCAGTTAACTGTTCTTTATCAGAAACAGAGATTGTTACAGTCTCATTGTCTATCTCATCAATTTGTCTTTTAAAACGAACTTGCTTAAGATTAAGAATGATTTCAGTAAAGTCTTCTACAACTCCCGCAATAGTTGAAAACTCATGATCTACACCCTCTACGCGTACAGATGTAATAGCAAAACCTTCTAGTGAAGAAAGTAATACTCTACGCAGCGCGTTACCAACAGTCAAACCGTAACCTGGCTCTAAAGGTCTGAATTCAAACTTACCTTCAAAGTCGGTAGAGTCTATCATTATGACTTTATCGGGCTTCTGGAAATTTAGTAATGCCATATTATGTTTTCTAAGAGTTGTTATTATTATTTAGAGTACAATTCAACGATGAATTGCTCGTTGATATTTTCTGGTATCTGAATGCGTTCAGGAACCGAAACGAATGTACCTTGTTTAGTGTCGTTATTCCAAGTCATCCACTCATACACATGGCTTGCATTAGAAAGAGAATCCTGTATAGCTGTCAAAGATTTTGACTTCTCACGTACAGCAATAGTATCACCAGCTTTTACTTGGTAAGAAGGAATATTTACTAATTCCCCATTAACAGTAATATGTCTGTGTGAAACAAATTGACGTGCAGCTCTTCTAGAAGGAGCTATTCCCAATCTATAAACTACGTTGTCTAAACGAGATTCACATAATTGTAATAACACAACCCCGGTAATACCAGTAGAACGAGTTGCTTTTTCAAACATATTACGGAATTGGTTTTCTAAAATACCGTAAGTATATTTTGCTTTTTGCTTCTCTTGAAGTTGTATTGCATATTCAGACTTTTTACCACGGCGTCTGTTGTTTCCGTGTTGACCTGGAGGGTAATTCCTTTTTTCAAAAGATTTGTCATCTCCAAAAATTGCTTCGCCAAATTTACGAGCGATCTTAGTTTTAGGACCGGTATATCTTGCCATTCTAATAAATAATTTGTGAGGTGATTAAGGAATTAAGGTCTAGTCCTCCGCAAAATCGTTGATCCTCGATTGATATAAAATAAATAAATAATTAAACTCTTCTACGCTTAGGAGGGCGACATCCATTATGTGGTAATGGTGTAACGTCTACGATCTCTGTAACCTCGATACCACTATTGTGGATAGAACGTATAGCAGATTCACGACCATTACCTGGCCCTTTCACATAAACTTTAACTTTGCGTAAACCAGCTTCGTGAGCTACTTTACTCGCATCCTCAGCAGCTAATTGTGCTGCATAAGGGGTGTTTTTCTTAGAACCTCTAAAGCCCATTTTACCGGCTGAAGACCAAGAAACAACATCACCTTTTTTATTTGTCAAAGAAATTAAGATATTATTGAACGATGCTGAAATGTGTGCTTCACCTATCGACTCAACAATTACCTTGCGCTTTTTTGTACCTTTAGTAGCTTTTGCGCCTTTTCCTCCACCTTTAGTGTTTTGCTTTGCCATTGTTACTTATTATTTAGTTGCCTTTTTCTTATTAGCAACCGTTTTACGCTTACCTTTTCTGGTTCTTGAGTTGTTTTTGGTACGTTGACCACGTAATGGTAAACCAGAACGGTGTCTGATACCACGGTAACAACCAATATCCATAAGACGCTTAATACTCATTGAAACTTCACTTCTAAGTTCACCTTCAATTTTATAAGAACCTACAGCATCACGAATACGACCAATTTGATCATCATCCCACTCGTTTACTTTTAAATTCTCATCAACATCTGCCTGAGCCAATATCTTCTGAGCTCTGCTATTTCCGATTCCAAAGATGTACGTCAAAGCGATTACACCTCTCTTTTGTTTTGGGATATCTACCCCTGCAATTCTAGCCATAATCCTTAACCTTGTCTTTGTTTGAACTTAGGGTTCTTTTTATTAATAACGTATAATCTTCCTTTGCGACGTACAATCTTGCAGTCTGCACTTCTTTTCTTTACTGATGCTCTTACTTTCATCTTGTCTAGTATCTATAAGTTATACGAGCCTTTGATAAATCGTATGGGCTCATTTCTAGTTTTACTTTATCTCCAGGTAATAATTTTATATAATGCATACGCATCTTACCTGAGATATGCGCAGTCACGATGTGACCATTTTCAAGTTCTACTCTAAACATTGCGTTAGACAATGCTTCAATTATCGAACCGTCTTGTTCTATTGCTTGTTGTTTTGCCATTATGCTACTGCTTTTCGATTTTTACCTGACTTCATTAAGCCATCGTAATGTCTATTTAGTAAATAAGAATTCACTTGTTGCATAGTATCAATTGCTACACCTACAAGAATAAGCAAAGAAGTACCACCATAAAAAAGTGCCCAACCTTGTTGCATTCCTAAAACACTTACAGCAACTGCTGGAAAAACAGCAATCAATGCTAAAAATATAGATCCCGGTAGAGTAATCTGAGACATTATTCTATCTAAATACTCAGAAGTTTCTGTTCCTGGTCTAATACCTGCTATAAAACCACCACTCCTTTTTAAGTCATCTGCCATCTTATTAGTAGGAACTGTGATTGCAGTATAGAAGTAAGTAAAAATTATAATTAGTAATGCGAAAACAAAATTATACCAAAAACCAAATATATTAGTAAATTCAGCAGCAATTGATTGGGCAGTTGTAGATTCTGATAAGCCTATTACAGCCCCCGGAATAAACATAATCGCCTGAGCAAAAATGATTGGCATTACTCCAGATGCGTTAAGCTTTAACGGAATGTATTGTCTACTTCCAAAAACGTTACGCTCATAACTACCACTGGCAGTTCTACGCGCATATTGTACCGGTATCTGTCGTACTGCCATTACTAACAATACAGAAAGAAGTATGATAACAAACCATATTACGAGTTCAATTAAAATCATAATAAGCCCTCCATTTGATTCGGAAACTCTTGAAATCCATTCCTGAATAAATGATTGAGGTAATCTTGCTATAATACCCACCATAATTAAGAGTGAAATACCATTACCTATACCCTTATCAGTTATTTTCTCACCTAACCACATTGCAAATACACAACCAGTAGTCAAGATAATAACAGAAGAAATAATGAAAGTGACATTACTACCCATAACAAATGCATCAGCAGGAAGTATATTAAACAAGTTGGTTATATAACCAGGTCCTTGTATAAGGGTAATCGCAATAGTTAACCAACGTGTAATTTGGTTAATCTTGCGACGTCCACTTTCTCCTTCCTTTTGCAATTTCTGCAAGTAAGGTACTGCAATACCCATAAGCTGCACAACAATAGATGCAGATATATAAGGCATTATACCTAAAGCAAATACAGAGGCATTTGAAAATGCCCCTCCCGTAAATGCATTTAGTAACCCAAGTAAACCTCCGTCTGTCTGAGCAGACAAGTTGGCTAATTGAGATGCATCAATACCTGGAAGAACTATTTGAGCCCCAAAACGGTATACTAAAAGTAAACCTAGGGTTAGAAGAATACGATTCTTCAACTCTTCTATTTTCCAGATATTCTTAATCGTTTCTATAGCCTTCATACTAAAAAATGTTATAAAGTTACTGCTTCTCCGCCTGCTGCTTCTATAGCTTTTTGTGCTGAGGCTGTAAATTTATGAACACTAATCTTCAATTTAGCTTTTAGCTCTCCACGACCTAAAATTTTAACTAAGTCATTTTTACCTACTAATCTGTTTTGAACTAAAACGTCAATAGTAACTTCGTCCTGGATTCTTCCAGCGTCAACATACTCTTGTAAAGTATCGAGGTTTACACCAGAGAATTCCTTACGGTTTACATTAGTAAAACCAAATTTAGGAACACGTCTTTGAAGTGGCATTTGACCACCTTCAAAACCTACTTTTTTAGAATACCCTGATCGTGACTTCGCACCTTTGTGCCCACGGCCAGCAGTTCCACCATTTCCTGTAGCTTCACCACGACCTCGCCTGCTGTCGTTCTTTTTTACCGAGCCTGCTGCCGGTTTTAGATTATTTAAACCCATTTCTATAATATGTTTAAGCTTCCTCTACAGAAACTAAATGACTTACTTTATTTACCATTCCCAGAATGTTAGGAGTATTTTCATGCTCTACAACCTGATTCATTTTTTTAAGACCTAAAGCCTCAAGAGTTCTCTTCTGGTTCTGAGTGCGGTTAATCGCACTTTTAACTTTAGTTACTTTTATTTTTGCCATTGTCTTAAAAATTATCCTTTAAAAACTTTATCAAGAGAAATTCCTCTTTGTTTAGCTACAGTCTCTGCACTTCTTAATTGTAAAAGTGCGTCAAAGGTAGCCTTTACCACGTTATGTGGGTTAGAAGATCCTTGATTTTTTGAAAGTACATCGTGAATACCAACTGCTTCAAGCACCGAACGGATAGCTCCACCAGCAATTACCCCTGTACCAGGAGCTGCAGGCATAAGTAAAACTCGCGCTCCACCATATTTACCTTTTTGCTCATGAGGTATAGTACTTTTACTAAGTGGGATTCGCACTAAGTTTTTCTTAGCATCCTCTACTGCTTTTGCGATTGCACTAGCAACATCTTTAGATTTACCAAGACCTTGACCTACTACTCCACTTTCATCACCTACAACAACAATAGCAGAAAAACCAAAAGCTCTACCACCTTTTGTTACCTTAGTAACACGTTGAACACCTACTAAACGGTCTTTAAGATCTAATCCGCTTGGTTTTACTAACTCTACGTTTTTATATTTTTGATACATAACTTCTTAGAATTTTAATCCGCCTTCTCGGGCTCCTTCTGCTAATTGTTTTACTCTACCATGATACAGGTATCCTCCACGGTCAAATGCTACCGCTTCAACTCCAGCCTCTTTAGCCTTCTCTGCGATTGCCTTACCTACTAACTTAGCGATCTCTGCTTTATTTTCTTCTGACGAAAAACCTTTATCACGAGATGATGCTGCAGTTATAGTTTTACCCGTAGTATCATCTATGATCTGCGCGTAAATCTCTTTATTACTTCTATATACAGAAAGTCTAGGACGCTCTGCAGTACCCACAAGAGCCTTACGGATTCTGAGACGTATTTTATTTCTTCTAGTGTATTTTGAAAATGCCATAACGCTAATTTATTATGCAGATTTACCTGCTTTTCTTCTTAATTGCTCTCCTACAAACTTGATACCTTTTCCTTTGTAAGGTTCTGGCTTACGGAAGCCTCTAATTTTTGCTGCAACTTGACCTACTAATTGTTTGTCAAATGAAGTAAGCTTTACGATTGGGTTTTTACCTTTATCACTTACTGTCTCAACAGTAACCTCTGGCGCAACTTCCAAAACAATATTATGTGAGTAACCTAAAGCCAAATCTAATTTCTGACCTTGATTACTAGCTCTATAACCTACACCTACTAATTCTAATGATTTAGTATAACCATTAGCTACACCCTCAATCATATTCGCTATTAAAGCACGGTATAATCCGTGTTTTGCTTTATCTTCTTTTTTATCAGAAGAACGCTCTAAGGTAATAACACCTTCTTCAATTTTTATATCTATGTTAGAATACTCTTGCTTAAGCTCTCCTAACTTTCCTTTTACAGTAATTATACCATCTGTTACATCAACAGTAACACCAGCTGGTATTGTAATTGGGTTTTTTCCTATTCTTGACATTGCTCTGTTCTTTTAACTGATTAATATACGTAGCAAAGTACTTCTCCTCCTACATTCTCTTGTTGAGCCTGCTTTCCTGTCATTACTCCTTTTGAAGTAGAAACAATAGAGATACCTAAACCATTAAGAATACGTGGTACTTCTTTAGAAGAAGAATACTTACGTAAACCTGGCTTACTTATTCTCTGAATATCTTTGATAACTGAGTCCTTAGTCTCTTTATCATACTTCAAAGCAATTTTAATACTGCCTTGAGCGGTTTTATCTTCAAATTTGTAACTTAAAATATAACCTTGATCAAATAAGATCTTGGTTATCTCTTTTTTTAAGTTAGAAGCAGGGATCTCCACAACTCGGTGGTTTGCTGCTGCTGCGTTTCTAATCCTAGTTAGAAAATCTGCAATAGTATCTGTATACATTTATATAAAATTGCGGTTTTGGTTTTTTATCCTGAACTATTCAGGATAAAACCTAAAACCAGTTTATTCTTAATTTACCAGCTGGCCTTTTTAACACCTGGTATAAGACCTTGATTAGCCATCTCACGAAAAGTTACACGTGAAAGACCAAAGGTTCTCATATATCCCTTAGGACGTCCTGTTATTTTACAACGGTTATGTTGACGAACAGGAGATGAGTTTTTTGGCAGCTTTTGTAATGCTTCATAGTCACCAGCCTCTTTTAAAGCCTTTCTTTTATCAGCATATTTGGCTGCAAGTTTCTCACGTTTTCTCTCGCGAGCTTTCATTGATTCCTTTGCCATGATTACTTCTTTTTAAAGGGCATCCCCAATTGAGTTAATAATGCTTTCGCTTCTTTATCAGTTTCCGCAGAAGTTTCAAAGGTAACATTCATACCTTCAATTTTACGAACTTTATCGATATCAATTTCAGGAAAAATTATTTGCTCTGTAATACCTAAACTATAGTTACCACGACCATCAAATCCTGTAGCATTAATACCGTTGAAATCTCTTACTCGAGGCAATGCAGATGTAATTAAACGATCTAAGAACTCGTACATACGCTCACCACGTAATGTAACTTTTGCTCCAATTGGCATACCTTTACGTAATTTAAAAGCAGCAACATCCTTCTTAGACATTGTAGCTATTGCTTTCTGACCAGCAATTGTTGTTAACTCTTCTACAGAGTAATCAATCAATTTCTTATCAGCAACAGCCGCACCTACGCCTCTAGAGATTACGATCTTTTTTAATTTAGGAACTTGCATAACATTTGCATACCCAAATTCTTCTTTCAGAGCCGCGATTACGCGCTCCTTATATTCCGTCTTTAGTCTTGAAATGTAAGCCATAACTAAATTACTTCATTTGATTTTTTAGAAAAACGCACTTTCTTATCACCTTCAATACGGTAACCTACTCGTGTAGCATCACCATTACCATCTACAAGAGAAAGGTTTGAAATATGAAGAGCTGCCTCTTTCTTTGCAATACCCCCCTGAGGATTTGATGCACTTGGCTTCTCGTGTTTAGAAACTAAATTAACACCCTCAACGATTGCTTTGTTCTTATCTTTAATAACGCGCTGCACTTTACCTTCTTCACCTTTGTGATCTCCAGCAGTTACTCGTACGGTATCTCCAACTTTTATTTTAAGCTTTGTCATCTTATTACTGTATTAAAGCACCTCAGGTGCTAATGATACAATCTTCATGAATTGCTTATCACGAAGCTCTCTCGCTACAGGGCCAAATACACGAGTACCGCGCATTTCACCTTGAGCATTTAACAACACACAAGCGTTATCATCAAAACGAATATAAGATCCATCAGGACGACGTACTTCTTTGCG
Source organism: Leeuwenhoekiella sp. NPDC079379 (assembly GCF_044542075.1). Taxonomy (NCBI): domain Bacteria; kingdom Pseudomonadati; phylum Bacteroidota; class Flavobacteriia; order Flavobacteriales; family Flavobacteriaceae; genus Leeuwenhoekiella; species Leeuwenhoekiella sp. NPDC079379. The sequence continues at coordinate 143,304 of NZ_JBITTU010000005.1, read as the reverse complement.
TGTACGCACAACAACTGCAGTAGAAACGGCACCTTTTTTTACTTGACCGTTTGGAGTTGCATCTTTTACAGAAACAACTATCTTATCACCTACAGAAGCATATCTTCTCTTTGTACCACCTAACACTCTAATTGTCAAAACTTCTTTTGCACCAGTGTTATCAGCTACTCTTAATCTTGATTCTTGTTGTAACATAATTACTTAGCTCTTTCAATGATTTCTACAAGTCTCCAACTTTTAGATTTACTCAAAGGTCTAGTTTCCATGATCTTTACTGTATCTCCTATATTGCAGTCGTTTTGCTCGTCGTGTGCTACGTATTTTTTCGTTTTCAAAACGAATTTACCATACATAGGGTGTTTTACCTTTTTAACTTCAGCAACCACAATGGATTTCTGCATCTTATTGCTGGTAACAACACCTATACGTTCTTTTCTTAAATTTCTTTTTTCCATCTTAAGCAGCATTATTGTAATTCGCGTTTTGTCAGCTCAGTAGCAATACGTGCTACAGATCTTCTTAGACCTCTAAGCTGAATGGGATTTTCCAAAGGAGAAATAGCGTGTGCCATTTTTAAATCGGTATAAGCTCTTTTCGCTTTTACTAACTCTTCCTGTAATTCTGCTACAGATAGTTCTTTTACTTCTGATTGTTTCATTTTTCTAGAATTTAGTCAGCTTGATAATCCCTAGCTACTACATATTTTGTTTTAACCGGAAGCTTCTGTGCTGCTAAACGTAATGCTTCACGAGCTACCGGCTCAGAAACACCACCTATTTCAAACAACATTCTACCTGGCTTAACTACCGCTGCCCAGTACTCAACAGCACCTTTACCTTTACCCATACGTACTTCCAAAGGCTTTTTAGTAATCGGCTTGTCTGGAAATATTCTGATCCATAAAGATCCTTCACGCTTCATAAAACGTGTTGCAGCAATACGTGCAGCTTCTATTTGTCTTGACGTAAGAAAATTAGAGTCTAATGATTTGATACCAAAAGTACCATTAGAAAGTAAGTGCCCTCTTCCGGCATTACCTTTCATTCTACCCTTCTGTTGCTTACGAAATTTTGTCTTTTTAGGCTGTAACATCTCTTTTTACTTTAAAAAATTACTTTCTACGGCGTGGTTTTGGTGCTCCAGCTCCACGACCGGCCTTTCCTCCTTGCTTCTTAGCAAGACCTACTAACGGAGATAATTCTCTCTTTCCGTAAACCTCACCTTTCATGATCCAAACTTTGATACCCAATCTACCATAAGTAGTATGAGCTTCTACCAAAGCATAATCAATATCAGCTCTGAATGTTGATAATGGAATACGACCTTCTTTGTAAGATTCTGAACGAGCCATTTCTGCCCCATTTAAACGACCTGAGATCTGTATTTTAATACCTTCTGCATTCATACGTATTGCAGCCGCAATAGCCATCTTCGTAGCACGACGATATGATATACGATTCTCAATTTGACGGGCTACTGAGGAAGCAACCAAAAAAGCGTCAAGTTCTGGACGTTTGATCTCAAAAATATTGATCTGAACTTCCTTATCAGTAATTTGTTTAAGTTCTTCTTTCAACTTGTCTACCTCTTGACCACCTTTCCCAATAATAATACCAGGTCTAGCAGTAGTGATAGTAACGGTTACAAGCTTAAGCGTACGCTCAATAATTACTCTAGACACACTAGCTTTAGATAAACGAGCGTGAATGTACTTTCTAATCTTATCGTCTTCGGCAAGTTTATCGCCGTAGTCGTTACCACCGTACCAGTTTGATTCCCATCCTCTGATAATACCTAGGCGATTTCCGATTGGATTTGTCTTCTGTCCCATTTATTATTTGCTTTGTGTGTTATCTTTAGCAGCAAGTACCACAGTTACGTGATTGCTACGTTTTCTAATTCTGTGTGCGCGACCTTGTGGTGCAGGACGAAGCCTTTTTAGCATACTTCCACCATCCACTCGAATCTCCTTAACAACTAAATCTGCATCTTCAATACTTGCATCTTCGTTTTTCTCTTGCCAGTTTGCAATGGCAGAAAGAACTAACTTTTCAACACGACGAGAAGCTTCTTTATTACTAAATTTCAATATTTGAAGCGCCTTTTCTACTTTCTGACCTCTAACTAAATCCACAACTAAGCGCATTTTGCGAGGCGAAGTAGGGCAGTTGTTCAGTTTTGCAAAGGCTACACTTTTCTTAGCCTCTTTTCTCTGCTCTGCTCTTTCTTTTTTACGAACTCCCATAGCTTCAATTATTTTTTACCTTTATTTTTTGACCCAGTGTGACCTCTAAAAGATCTTGTAGGTGAAAATTCTCCTAACTTGTGACCAACCATGTTTTCTGTTACGTAAACAGGAACAAATTGACGACCGTTGTGAACTGCTATAGTTTGACCAACAAAATCTGGAGTAATCATTGAGGCTCTTGACCAAGTTTTGATTACTGTTTTCTTATTAGCCTCTACATTAGCAGCTACTTTTAGCTCTAATTTATAGTGAACGTAAGGTCCTTTTTTTAATGAACGTGCCATATCTTATTATTTCTTTCTACGTTCTACAATATATTTATTACTCGCTTTCGTCTTAGTACGTGTTCTGTAACCTTTAGCAGGTATACCGTTTCTAGAACGTGGATGACCACCTGAAGATTTACCTTCACCACCACCCATTGGGTGATCTACTGGGTTCATAACAACCGGTCTTGTACGAGGACGTCTACCTAACCAACGCTTTCTACCAGCTTTACCAGAAACGATAAGCTGATGATCACTGTTAGATACAGCACCTATAGTAGCCATACAGTTAACAAGAATTAATCTCGTCTCACCTGATGGTAATTTTACAGTAGCAAACTTACCGTCACGAGCCATAAGCTGAGCAAATGCACCAGCACTACGAGCCATAATAGCCCCCTGACCAGGACGAAGTTCTATACAAGAAATAATAGTACCTAACGGAATGTCAGATAACGGCAATGCATTTCCTATTTCAGGAGCTGAACCACTACCAGAAACTACATTTTGATCTACTTGAAGACCATTAGGAGCAACGATGTAACGCTTCTCACCATCCTGGTAATTCAACAATGCAATAAAAGCTGTACGATTAGGATCATACTCAATAGTGGCTACAGTTGCAGGAACACCTACTTTATTTCTCTTAAAATCAATAACGCGATAGCGTCTTTTATGACCACCACCAGTATAGCGCATGGTCATTTTTCCTTGACTGTTTCTCCCCCCAGATCTTTTCATCGGAGCCAAAAGGCTTTTTTCCGGCTTATCAGTAGTAATGGCGTCAAACCCATTAACTACTCTAAATCGCTGTCCTGGGGTGATTGGTTTTAATTTTCTTACTGACATTTTGTTGTCTTAAATGTTATTATAAAAATCAATCACATCACCTTCCGCCACCTGTACAATAGCTTTCTTAAAGCCTTTTGTTTTACCAGTGATCATACCAGACTTTGTAAATTTGGTATTACGATCTGGGCGAACGTTCATTGTTCTAACTTTAATTACCGAAACGCCATAAGCTGCCTCAACGGCATTTTTCACTTGGATCTTATTAGCACCGGGATTTACTTCAAAGGTATAACGGCTGTTAAGCTCACTATCCATTGTCGCTTTTTCGGTAATCACGGGTTTTATTAAAATACTCATGTCGTTTACTTACTTAAAGTTTGCTCAATTTCTTCTAGAGACCCTTCCAAAAACACTACATTATGAGCATTCATAATTTTGTAAGTGCTTAATTCTGAACTCATTACAACCTCAGAGGTCTTTAAATTGCGTGACGACAAATATACATTATTATTCGACTCACCCAACACAAACAAAGACTTTTTATTATCTAGGCCTAAAGCCTTTACAACATCAATAAAATCTTTTGTTTTAGGAGCATCAAATTTGAAGTCTTCAACAATTATTATAGCCTTATCATTTGCTTTCAATGTTAAAGCAGAACGACGTGCTAAACGCTTTAAACCTTTATTCAATTTAAATGAATAATTACGAGGTCTAGGCCCGAACATACGTCCACCACCTCTAAATACACCAGACTTTATACTACCAGCACGAGCTGTACCCGTCCCTTTTTGTTTTTTTATCTTACGTGTACTACCTGAAATCTCTGCACGTTCCTTAGCTTTATGCGTACCCTGTCTTTTATTAGCCAGGTGCTGCTTTACATCTAAGTAAATAGCGTGATCATTAGGTTCTATTGCAAAAATAGCATCAGAAAGGTTTGCCTCTCTCCCTATTTCTTTTCCTTTAATATCAACTACTGCTACTTTCATTATCTTTCAATAATTACATAAGCGTTTTTGTGACCAGGTACGCAACCTTTAACCACAAGTAGATTCTTTTCAGCAACTACTTTTAAAACTCTTAAATTTTGAACTTTAACTCGCTCATTTCCCATTTGACCAGCCATACGCATACCTTTAAATACACGAGCAGGATAAGAAGCCGCACCAATAGAACCAGGAGCTCTTAATCGGTTATGCTGACCGTGAGTAGATTGACCTACACCACCAAAACCATGACGTTTTACAACACCTTGGAATCCTTTACCTTTAGATGTACCAATGACATCTACAAACTGACCTTCTTTAAAGACATCTACAGATACTGTATCGCCTAAATTGTACTCCCCATCAAAATCTTGAAATTCGACAATTTTACGCTTTGCAACTGTTCCTGCTTTCTTGGCATGACCTTGAGCAGCTTTAGTTGCAGTCTTTGCGTCATCGAAACCTAGTTGAAGAGCACTATACCCGTCAACTTCTTCAGTTCTGACTTGGGTAACAACGCAGGGACCTGCTTCTATAACAGTACAAGGAATATTTTTCCCGTTCTCGTCAAAGATGCTGGTCATACCCACTTTTTTTCCAATTAACCCAGACATATTAATTATTATTGATTATTACTATTTTAATTATTTCTTTATCGATTGGCAAAAGCCCAAATAAAAACAGGGTCAAAATACTTTCAACCCTGAATGTATTTTTATCCGTTTTTCCCTCGCACGCAGCTTAGGACATTTTTAGTAATTAGGACTTTAACTAATTAAAGCCCTAAAACACTTATACTTTAATCTCTACTTCAACACCACTCGGCAATTCAAGCTTCATTAACGCATCAATCGTTTTTGAAGATGAACTATAGATATCAAGTAAACGCTTGTAAGAGCTAAGCTCAAACTGCTCACGAGATTTCTTATTTACGTGAGGAGAACGTAATACTGTAAAGATTTTTTTATGTGTAGGAAGTGGGATTGGCCCAGTCACTACAGCACCGGTACTTTTTACTGTTTTTACGATTTTTTCAGCAGACTTATCTACTAAGTTATGATCGTAAGATTTAAGTTTTATTCTGATTTTCTGACTCATTTCTTAGTAATTAAGCGTTAGCAATTCCTTTAGCCGCTGCAATGACATCCTGCGATACGTTTGCCGGAGTTTCTGCATAGTGTGAAAATTCCATAGTAGAAGTTGCACGACCTGAAGATAATGTACGTAATGTAGTTACGTAACCAAACATTTCAGATAATGGCACAGTTGCCTTAACAACTTTAGCTCCTGCACGGTCACCCATACTAGTCATTTGACCACGACGTCTGTTAAGATCACCTACGATATCACCCATATTTTCTTCTGGAGTAATAACTTCAACCTTCATTATAGGCTCAAGAACTACAGCACCTGCAGCTTTAGCAGAAGACTTAAATCCTAATTTAGCAGCAAGCTCAAATGATAATGCATCAGAATCTACTGGGTGGAAAGAACCATCCTTAAGAGTTACTTTCATCGCATCAACTTCAAATCCTGCTAATGGACCATTAACCATAGCCGCTTTAAACCCTTTCTCTACAGAAGGAATATATTCTTTAGGAACATTACCACCTTTAACAGCATTAACAAACTCTAAACCTACCTTACCTTCTTCTGCAGGTTCAAGTGTAAATACGATATCAGCAAATTTACCACGACCACCAGATTGCTTTTTATAAACCTCTCTATGATCTGCAGCTCTTGTAATAGCTTCCTTGTACTCAACTTGTGGCTGACCTTGATTAACCTCAACCTTAAATTCACGTCTAAGACGATCAACAATAATATCTAAGTGAAGCTCACCCATACCAGATATAATCGTTTGACCAGAAGCTTCATCTGTACGAACTTGGAATGTTGGATCCTCTTCAGCAAGCTTAGAAAGAGCCATACCTAATTTATCAACATCTGCCTTAGTTTTAGGCTCTACCGCAATACCAATTACCGGATCAGGAAAGTCCATACTTTCAAGAACGATAGGATGCTTCTCAGAAGTTAATGTGTCTCCAGTTTTAATATCCTTAAATCCTACAGCAGCACCTATATCGCCAGCTTCAATAAAATCAATTGCATTTTGCTTGTTAGCATGCATTTGATAGATACGAGAGATACGCTCTTTATTACCTGAACGATTGTTCAAAACATAAGAACCAGCATCTAAACGACCTGAATACGCACGGAAAAATGCTAAACGACCTACGAAAGGATCTGTTGCAATTTTAAACGCAAGAGCAGCAAATGGCTCAGCTACGTCTGGCTTACGCCACTCTTCTTTTTCTGTATCTGGGTTTATACCTTTAATACCTTCTTTATCTACAGGCGAAGGCAAATAACGACATACAGCATCTAATAAGAATTGTACCCCTTTATTTTTAAAAGCAGAACCACAAATCATAGGAATGATAGACATATCCATTACAGCAGCACGAAGAGCAGCATGCACTTCATCTTCAGTAATAGAATCTTCATCTTCCATATATTTTTCAAGTAAGTTCTCATCATAAGCAGCAACCTCTTCGATTAACATACCACGATACATTCTTACTTCTTCTTTCATTTCTTCAGGAATAGCTACAACATCAAAAGTTGCTCCCTGAGTTTCATCATGCCAAACTACAGCACGATTTTTAACAAGGTCAATAATTCCTCTAAAGTCAGCTTCATCTCCAATAGGTAAAACGATAGGCACCGCATTAGAACCTAACATTTCTTTTACCTGCTTACAAACCTCTAAAAAGTTAGAACCTTGACGGTCCATCTTATTTACGAAGCCCATACGAGGCACCTTATAGTTATCTGCAAGTCTCCAGTTAGTCTCAGATTGTGGCTCAACACCATCAACCGCACTAAATAAGAAAACCAAACCATCTAGTACACGTAATGAACGGTTCACTTCAACTGTAAAGTCAACGTGACCAGGAGTATCTATAATGTTAAAGTGATAGTCTTTAGAATCAGGAAGTGGCTGTGCGTTTTCCATCGGAAACTTCCAAGAACAAGTTGTCGCAGCTGAAGTAATGGTAATACCTCGCTCCTGCTCTTGCTCCATCCAGTCCATAGTTGCTGCACCATCATGCACCTCACCTATCTTGTGACTAACACCAGTATAATAAAGTATGCGCTCTGTAGTCGTGGTTTTACCCGCGTCAATGTGAGCCGCAATACCTATATTTCTTGTATATTTTAAATCTCTTTGTGCCATTTTATTTTAGAATCTAAAGTGAGAGAATGCTTTATTCGCTTCCGCCATCTTATGAGTATCTGTACGCTTTTTAACAGCAGCACCTTCTTCTTTAGCAGCAGCCAATACTTCTGCAGCTAATTTAGAAGCCATCGATTTTTCGTTACGCTTACGTGAGTAACTAATCAACCACTTCATCGCAGTTGAAATTTTACGATCTGGTCTAATTTGCATTGGTATTTGAAAGGTAGCTCCACCTACTCTACGACTACGTACTTCTACGTGAGGCATAACGTTAGATAATGCGTCTTTCCAAACTTCCAAAGCAGTTTTTTCTTCGTTGTTTTTCTTTTCTTCTACGATATCCATTGCATCATAAAAGATTTTAAAAGCTACCGATTTTTTACCATCCCACATCATCATGTTCACAAAACGTGTAACAAGTTGATCATTGAATCTTGGATCTGGTAAAAGAGGTCTCTTCTTGGCCTGTCTTTTTCTCATTTCTTCTCTTTAAAAGTGTTGATAATTACTTCTTAGGGCGTTTTGCACCATATTTAGAACGACGTTGTAGTCTTCCCTGAACACCTGCGGTATCCAAAGCTCCACGTACAATGTGATATCTAACTCCTGGCAAATCTTTTACCCTTCCACCTCTAACCAATACTATCGAGTGCTCTTGTAAGTTGTGACCCTCACCACCAATGTATGCATTCACCTCTTTACCGTTAGTCAATCTAACACGCGCAACTTTACGCATTGCAGAGTTAGGTTTCTTAGGTGTAGTGGTATACACACGGGTACAAACCCCGCGGCGTTGTGGGCACGAATCTAAAGCAGCCGATTTACTCTTCTTGGTTATTTTGGCTCTTCCTTTTCGTACTAATTGTGAAATTGTTGGCATAATTTCCTTTACCTAATTATAGTTAATCTAATTGCCCCTCTTCTAAGGGCTTGCAAAGGTATAAAATAAATTGAGTAATTCAAGCTATAATTCATTAATTTTCAAAGGTATTTCTAAATCAAGTACTAAAAGAGATTCAAACACTTTACTCGACTATCTTTTAAGCACAAATAATAATTCTTTGAAAACATACTCAATCTTATTTACTCTTGCTGTAAGCTTATGGACATCTTTATATAGTGATGCTCAAGCTCAAAATATTATTTTAGAAGTTAAGACCGAAAATCAAAAGCAAGATAGCATTGCTTCTATTTACTTTCCTAAACGAAGTTTCAACAATATTATTTTCTTGCAAGAAAGTATATTAAACGCAAGAAGTCTATTAGAATCTTCAGGATACTTTAATTATGAGATCGACAAATTATACGCAAAATCTAAAACTAATTATGTCATTGAATTTAAGAGCGGAAAGAAAATTAAAAACATAAGAATCACAACTAATGATCAAAGAGTAAAAACCTACATCAAAAGGCTTTCTTTAGTAAATAAAGACAACTACTTCATAACCTCAATTAATGACATAAAAGGTATACTTCAAAAATTTACGACACTTGAGGCGCAAAACGAATTTGCAACAACTTCCTTTCAGTTAAAAGATATAAGAATTAAGAATGATGAAGTGTATGCAACTCTCTCTATATATAGACAAGAGTTCACTACCTCTACAAATATTGAAATTAAAGGCTATCCAAAATTCCCAAATTCGTTTATTAAACATTTTATTAAACTAAATGGCAGATCTGACAAAGCGTACCTATTACAGAAAGCTGAAACACTCTACCAATTACCATTTATTAAACAACTCAAAGAACCAGAGATTTTAGTTAGTGACAGAAACACAACACTCTACCTTTACGCAAATAAAAAAAATGCAAATCGCTTTGAAGGATTTCTTGGTTTCAGAAGCGGTGAAACAAATAAAAATATTAGGCTAAATGGAAATGTAGAAATAAACCTTTTAAATAATTTTAATTATGGAGAAACTTTAAATTTCTATTATAATAGCGGCAATGATCAGCAAAATTTAGATCTCAACACTCGACTACCTTTCTTATTTAAATCACCCATAAGCCTGAGCGCTCAATTAAATCTTTTTAGAAAAGATTCAACATTTTCAACATCATCCCAGAAATTAAATTTAGACTACTTTGTCTCAAGTCAAACTCAGATAAGCGCCTTTACAAGTTTTGAAAAATCAACACTATTAAGTACACCCACTAGCCTTTTTTTAGAAGATTATACTAAGAATGAAATAGGCTTCAAAATTAAACTCACATCCCCCACCCTAACTAAAATATCAAACAGCCCCGTCACGATAGACTTGGAGCTGGGCTTAATAAGGCGAGAAACTTTAGAAACAAACACAATTGATACTCAGTTTAGACTAGAATTTGAAGCATCATACCTCTTTAAAATCGCAAAAAAACATCAAATTCTATTAGAAAATATAGATAAGATTTTAGAGTCCAAAACATTTTACACAAATGAGTTATTTCGTTTTGGAGGAATAAAAAGCATTAGAGGTTTTAAAGAAAATGAACTAATAGCGAATAAATTTTTTCTACTCCGTTCTGAATATCGCTACTTAAGCAACGAAAACATTTATTTCAATACGATTACAGATATTGTATTTACTGAAAACAAAAATCAAAAAACCTCAAATCTTTTATACAGTATAGGTCTAGGAGCATCAATAATGACTAAAGCTGGAAGACTTAAAATAAGCTTTGCAAATGGCATTCAGCCCAATCAAGATTTTACATTTTCAAATACTATCCTACATATAGGTCTAACTACACAATTTTAGCAAATAGCTTTTATAATTGTATGATTAATAAAGTACGCAAGGAAGCTTCGTTACTATTATTGATATTTTACTTACATAATGCGCCTTTATATGAATTATGCTATTAAATATTCAGTATTAAATTAATTATTCAAAACTAAATTGATTTAACATCGATTCCCTAATTATTAACAAATATTTAAAGTTTTAGTCTAAAAAATTGTTTTCTAGACTTTTTTTATAGATTTTTAGCTCGGCTAATTCAAATAAATTTTAAATATGAAAACAAGATTACATGGTTTCTTAACACTATTAATAGTGTTAATCATGCAAATTTCATTTGCACAAACAAAGACCGTAACAGGTACTGTTACGGACGATACAGGGATACCACTCCCGGGAGTAAATGTTATCGTTAAGGGTACGACACAAGGAACTCAAACAGATTTTGACGGTAAATTCTCAATATCTGCTTCAGAAGGTGGCGTAATTGTTTTTTCCTACGTTGGTTTTGCTAACAAATCTGTTAATGTAGGATCTTCTAACACAATTAATATCTCGCTTGAAGCAGGCGAAACACTTGACGAAGTTGTTGTAACTGCTTTAGGGGTCGAAGCTACGCCAAGATCAGTGTCTTATGCCGTTGAGGCAGTAACATCTGATGATATTGCAAACACAGGGGAAACTAATTTAGTTAATGCACTTTCATCCAAAGCTGCAGGTGTAAGTGTTGTAAGTGCTTCAGGTTCCGTTGGAGCATCTTCTAATATTAGAATTAGAGGAAATACATCAATTAATCGTTCTAATAGCCCATTATTTATAGTAGATGGCGTACCAATCGACAACTCTACAACAGGTAACGATGTTGGAAGTACAGACAATTCAAACAGGGCTATTGATATAAATCAAAATGATATAGCCTCCATAAATATCCTTAAAGGTACGGCTGCACAAACTCTTTACGGGTTAAGAGCTGCTAATGGTGTTATAATAATAACTACTAAAAAAGGTTTAACAGGAGCCCCACAAGTATCTGTAACCAGTACTATCCAATTTTCGGAGGTTAATCAACTCCCTGAATTACAAAGAGAATATGCTCAGGGACGCCCAAGCGGCGGTGTACCTATATATAGAGGTCCTGATACAGGTGAAGGTTTTAGTTGGGGTCCTAGAATATCTAGCTTAGAATACGATGGAGACACAAGCTATCCATTTAATAGTCAAGGACGTATAGTTCCAGCAGGGCAAGGAAATGGTACTCCCGCAAATTCGTATGACCATTACGACTTTTTCAAAACAGGAATCCTTCAAGATCATAACGTATCTGTACGTGGTGGATCTGAAAAAATCAAATATTACCTTTCTGGAGCTAAGCTGCATCAAACAGGTGTAGCGCCCAAGGAAGAATTTGACAGACGCTCTTTTAGAGCAGATATTACGGCAGACTTATCAGATAACTTTGAAGTAAGTGCAAGTGGGAATTATGTTACATCTGGAGGGAGAAGAGTACAAAGAGGATCTAATGTTTCTGGTATTATGCTAGGACTACTTAGATCTACACCTAGCTTTGACAATTCGAATGGGGTTAATAATCCTGCTAATGATCCTTCGGCTTATCAACTTGCAGATGGGTCACAGCGCAGCTACAGGGGAGGTATTTACGACAACCCTTACTGGACAGTGGCAAAGAACCCATCTTTTGATGCTGTTAAACGTTTTATAGGAAGATTATCTTTTGAATATAAACCATTTGACTGGGCAACAATCAAAGGTACTTATGGATATGATCAATATAGTGATGTTAGAAAATCAGGTATTGATATTAACTCTGCAGGTAATCCACAGGGTCAACTTTCAGATGACAATATTTTCAATGAAGATATAAATACACAATTACTTGCATTATTTGATAAAAATATAACTGAAAATATAACTTTTAATGGCTTAATAGGTTACGACAGCTACAAAACTGAAAGCTTATCAAGAAGCGCGCTTGGGAATGGATTAACCATACCAGGGTTTTTCCAAATTTCTAATGCTGCAACACAGAATGCATTTGAAGATATAAGCAGAAAAGAGCTGGATGCATTTTTATCTGAAGTTAAATTTGCAATAAGTGACACCTATTTCGTAAATGCTGCATTTAGAAATGACTGGTCATCAACTTTACCTGCAGACAATAACTCATTTCAATCTTATAGTGTAGGTGCAGCTATGGTATTTACAGAGCTATTTAATTCTAACTCTATCTTAAACTTTGGTAAGATAAGAGGGTCTTTTGGTAAAACAGGTAATGATGCACCTCTATTTTCTACCTTAACTTATTACGGCTCGGCCGCTGCCGGTGGGGATGGATTTATTGATGCCAATCAATTTCCAATATTTTCTACTGTAGCTTTTGAAAGATCTGCTCAGCAAGGAAATCCTGATATACGACCAGAGACAACTCGAGAATTTGAAATAGGGACAGAACTTAAGTTTTTAGACTCAAGAATAAAACTTGATGTTACATATTATAACAAAGAAACTACTGATCAGATTATTGCAGTAGATCAGCCAGCGGTAACAGGATTTACATCCAGAGTAGTTAACGCAGGTGTTATATCTAACAAAGGTTGGGAAGCTTTGCTCTCTATAACCCCTGTACAAACTGAAAATTTCTCATGGAATATTGATGCGAATTTTTCGACTTATGAAAATACTGTAGAAGAGCTTGCTGAAAATGTGACTTCAATTACATTAGCAGGATTTACCTCTACTTCATCAAGAGCTATTGCTGGTGAATCATATGGAGCTCTATTTGGCTCAAGGTTTGCTCGAAATGATGATGGTCAAGTTTTAATAGGTGATAATGGATTTCCATTAGTAGATCCTGAAGATGGCGTTATAGGAGATCCTATTCCAGATTTCACAATGGGAATTAGAAACAGCTTTAGTTATAAAAACTTCTCAATATCTGCACTTCTAGACATTCGTGAAGGTGGTGATGTATGGTGTGGTACCTGTGGTATAATTGATTATTTTGGCACATCACAGACCACAGCAAACCAAAGAAATATAACTGACTTTGTATTTGAAGGAGTGAACGTAAATTCTGGACAAGTTAACACTACTCAAGTAGCACTCGCAGATCCTGCAAATGGAATAAATTCATATCGTTGGGTACGCTACGGTTTTGGCGGAGTTTCTGAAGATTATATTTTTGATTCTTCTTGGGTTAGATTACGAGAAGTGTCTTTAGCATACAACTTAAATTCTGTGCTTAAAAACACTTTTCTTTCTGGAGGGTCAGTTACTTTAGCTGCCCGTAACCTATTTGTTATTACAGATTACCCAGGTATAGACCCTGAAACTAATTTAACAGGAGCTTCAAATGGTATCGGACTTGATTATTTTAATCAACCAAATACTAAGAGTTACGCTTTAACTGTAAAACTTAACTTCTAAAAAAAAATACTATGAATAAAATATTAAAATTTAGGATTATCGCTTTACTTTTTAGCGGTTTTATCCTGTTCACATCTTGTGATTATGAGGATGTTAATGTAGATCCTAGTAGACCTGGAGGCGATTCAGTTCCTTTAGTTGCCGTAGTACCAACAATGCAGACTCAAACTCATAGAAATATAGGTGCCGTATTAGGTCGCTATGCAGGAATAATTACTCAACAATGGCAAGGTTTTGATGCTCAACAATTGCAGTATACTTCATACGTGATTGGTGAAAATGATGTCACAAATCCTTGGGAAGGTGGCTTATATACTGGATCTATGCGAGACGCAGCAGATATCATAGATAGAGCAACATTAACTGACGCACCTAACACGCGAGGTGTTGCAAAAATCTATATGGCAATCAACCTAGGTATGGCTACAAATATATGGGGTGATGTACCCTATAGTGAAGCATTTCTAGGTAGTGAAAATTTATCTCCAAAATACGACGACCAAGAGGAGTTATATGGGGTTATTTTAGACTTACTTGATGAAGCAGTAGCAGATTTGAATTCTACAGACCCATTAGGCGTTCAGGGCAGCTTGATATCTGCTTCCAACGAACTTTGGATACAGACGGCCTATGCATTAAAAGCACGCTTTACTTTACAACAAACAAGTGTAGATGCAGGTGCTGCAGCAAGAGCACTTACAGAACTTGGTAACGCAATATCATCAAATGCTAATCAACTTGATTTTGTATTTGAAAACACCCAAATAGGAGGTCACCCATTAGCTTTATTTGGCTTTCAAAGACCGAACACTCTCGTGATAGGTGATTATTTTGCTGACTTAATGCTTGACGACCCGAGATTTGATCTATATATGGAAACTTCAGATAATACAGTTTATCGCTATTTTAGTGGATCTAATTCTGATTTATTTTGGTCTCAGCTAAATAGCGCTTCTCCAATTATTAGTTATTCCGAAGTAAAGTTTATAGAAGCCGAGGCTTTAGAACGAACTAATGCTGATGGCACAACAGCACTAGAAGAAGCAATTACAGCAAATATGCAATATTTAGGAATATCAGACGCCATCATCGAAGAATACATAGATGATTTAGGTGAGACAAGCATAGAATTGATAATTCTTGAAAAATACAAAGCTATGTATGGTCAATCTCCTTTAGAAGTTTGGAATGATTACAGAAGAACAGGATTTCCTGAACTAACTGCAGATCCCAATGGTGAAAATGGAAACAATCCTTCTGGTATAATACCAAGAAGATTGTTATACCCTATTTCAGAAAGGCAAGCAAACCCCAATGCTTATGAAGCAGCAATTAATGCTCAAGGTGGTCACCTTCTAGATGATGATATTTGGGTTTTTCCTAGAAACTAAGTAAAAATTATATTAAAACCAAAAGCCATTCAATAAATTATTGAATGGCTTTTTTTTTTGTTTAAAAAGTAAAACTTAATTTCTAATCCATATCAATAGGAAGATATTGTTCTATTTTCAGAGAAACCCTCAATGAGAAATATAACAATATAAAAATTTAACATTCATAAATAATATTCAAAACTTGTTAAAATAAATAAATAAGAATTTTTAACTATAACGATTTAGATTTTAAATGATGAAAAAAATACTATAGAGATTAAAATCGCAATTCACTGCATAACAACACATTATATTATTAAAAGCAATAAATTGAATTAATGTTAAAAAAAACCTAATGCCAAGCTTTAAAATCACATATCCCTAAAGAAAATCGATTTTTATTAATTTTAATTTACTAGCCTGTGAAGTTTTAAGACATAAAAATTGGTTTTTGAATATTATTTATACAAATTCGCAGCTGGCTAATTCAAATAAATAACAAACATGAAAACTAAATTTAGTGGATTGCTAACGCTTTTACTGGCGTTGGTAGTGCAAATCTCGTTTGCACAAACAAAGCAAGTAACCGGTACGGTTACTGACGGAAGTGGAGTTCCACTCCCGGGAGTTAACATCGTGATTCAAGGATCAACGACAGGTACTCAAACAGATTTTGATGGTAACTATGCTATTGAAACAGAATCAGGATCAACATTAGTTTTTTCTTATGTAGGTTTTGGAGATGTTCAAAAAGTTGTGGGATCATCAACTACAATAAATGTAACACTACAGGCGGGAGAAGCTTTAGATGAAGTTGTTGTAACTGCATTAGGTATTTCTCGCGAAAAGAAAACTCTAGGTTATGCAACAGAAGAAGTTTCTGGTGATCAAGTGAGCACAGTTACACAAGGTGGTAATGTTGCTAACTCATTATCTGGTAAAGTTTCTGGTTTACAAATTAAGCGTAACAGTAACATTGGAGGTTCTACTAACGTATTGTTACGTGGTACAAACTCATTAACTGGTAACAACCAAGCTTTATTTATTGTTGACGGCGTTATTATTGACAACTCTAATACAAATAGCGCAGGTCAACAAACGGCAGGAGCTGGTTTTGACTACGGTAATGCAGCTTCAGATATTAATCCTGAGAATATTGCATCTGTAAACGTTCTTAAAGGTGCGGCTGCAACAGCTCTATATGGTAACAGAGCATCAAATGGCGCAATTATCATTACTACTAAAAAAGGACAAAAAAATGAAGGTATTGGAGTTTCTATAAATTCTGGAGTTCAAATAGGACGAGTTAATAAAGAAACATTCCCAACATACCAGAGTCAATATGGTGCTGGTTACGGTGCTTTTTATAGCGACACTAACCCCTACTTCTTTGACGGTGATGTTAATAATGATGGTACAATTGATTTAATAACTCCATTATCTGAAGACGCTTCTTATGGTGCTGCTTTTGACCCGACTCTTATGGTATACCAATGGGATGCATTTTTTGATCCTACAAATCCTAATTTTGGTCAAGCTACTCCCTGGACTTTTGCCGGAAATAATGGTCCTATATCTTTCTTTGATACTGCAGTTACCCTAACTAATAGTATAGCAGTATCAGGTGGTACAGACAAGTCAACATTCCGCTTAAATTATTCAAAATTTGACGCTACAGGCATTATGCCAAATAGTGAACAAAATAAGAACACGATTAACTTTAGCGGTTCTCATGACTTTTCAGATAAACTTTCTATCTCAACAAACATTAACTTTGTAAATCAAAAGACATTAGGTCGTAACGGAACTGGATATAACGACAATATTTTATCTAACTTTCGCCAATGGGCTCAAACAAATGTGAATTTTGAGGACCAGAGAGCTGCTTACGAAAGAACAGGTCAAAATTTTACGTGGAATTATACTTCTGCAAACAACTCGACTCCTATTTTTTGGGATAACCCATATTATATACGTTATCAAAACTATCAGAATGATGAACGTAATCGTGTTTATGGAAATGTAGCTTTAAATTATGAAGTTGCCGACTGGTTTAATGTAGTAGGTAGAGTTACTATGGATTCATATGATGAATTTCAAGAAGAACGTACTTCAATAGGAAGTAATCCCGTTGCTAAATACTCTCGTTTTAACCGGACTTTTAGAGAATACAATTACGATTTAATTTTTAATTTTAATAAAGACATTTCAGAAGACATTAGCTTTGACGGTCTTTTAGGTACAAATATTAGAAGAAACGATATTAAATCTATTTTTGCTATAACAAATGGAGGCCTTGTTGTTCCTAATGTTTACTCACTTGCTAACTCCCAAAACCCTATAGAAGCTCCATTAGAGCAAGAAGAGGAAATAGGTGTTGACGGTGTATATGCACAGGCAAGTTTTGGTTTCTTCAATAAATTTTTCTTAGAGGGTACAATCAGAAGAGATGTTACATCGACCTTACCTGAAGATAACAATACATTCTATTATCCTTCAGTAACGGGTAGTTATATCTTTTCTAATGATATAAGTGCAGATTGGTTAAGTTTTGGAAAACTACGTTTAAACTACGCTGAAGTAGGGACCGGAGCAGAATTTGCTCGATTAAGAGATGTATTTTCTAAACCTACTCCATTTGGAAATGCTAATCTATTCTCTGTATCAAGCACAAGACGTAATCCAGACTTGAAAGAAGAACGATTAACTAGTTATGAAGGTGGTTTAGAATTAGATTTTTTTAAAAGAAGACTTGGTTTAGATGTATCAGTTTATAAAACGAATACGAGAAATCAAATTATACCTTTAAGAGTTTCTGGTTCTACTGGTTACACTACTAAGGTTGTAAACTCTGGCGATTTACAAAATAAAGGTATTGAAGTTTCTTTAAATGCAACTCCTGTAATGACAGAAGATTTTCAATGGGATGTACGTGTTAACTTTGCTCGTAACAGAAACAAATTAGTTTCTCTTTTTGAAGGAACAGACAATCTAGTATTGGGCTCTTTTCAAGGAGGTGTAACATTAAATGGTTCTGTAGGTCAACCATATGGAATTATAAAAGGAACAGACTTTGCTCGTGATGACAATGGAAATCGTATCCTAGATGAAGATGGTTTATTTATAACAACTAGCCCTAATTCTGTGATAGGTGATGTTAACCCAGATTATACTGGTGGTGTTTTCAACTCATTTAAATACAAAAATTTAAGTCTTAGCTTTTTAATTGACATTCAAAAAGGTGGTAGTGTATTTTCACTTGACCAGTACTACGGTCAGGCGACAGGTTTATATCCTAACACCGCATTTACTAATGATTTAGGAAACCCTGTACGTAATTCTATCGCAGATGGTGGTGGTGTAATTTTTGATGGAGTTACTGAAGATGGTGCTCCTAATACAACACGCGTGGATGTAAGCTCATTTGGAGTATTTGGTTATCAAACATTCCCGAATTCAGAATTTGTTTATGACGCATCTTATATAAAACTTAGAGAGGTAGCTTTATCTTACAGCTTACCATCACGTTTCTTAGATGATGTATTCTTTACTAAGGCGACATTTACACTTACAGGTTCTAATCTTTGGATAATTCATAAGAATGTTCCTTATGCTGATCCGGAGGCAGGTTTAAGTTCTGGTAACCTTCAAGGATATCAGAGTGGTGTGTTACCTACTACAAGAGATTATGGATTTAACGTAAGTCTTCAATTCTAAAAAAAAAATGATGATAAAAAAAATAATTTTAGTCAGTATTGGGCTTGTATTAGCACAATGCTCTAGTGACATAGAAGGTCTCAACGTAGATGAGAAAGCTTTCACAACTGTTCCTGGCGAGACATTAATGTCTAACGCACAACGTGAATTATCTGACCAATTAATTAATACAAATGTAAACACTAATGTGTTTCGCTTATTTGCTCAACAATGGAGTGAAGCGACTTATGTTGATGAAGCCAGATACAATATTTTAACAAGATCAATTCCTGAAAGGCACTGGAATATACTTTACCGTGATATCCTTAAGGACTTTGATGAATCCTATAAAAGTATTGATGCTCAAGAAATAGTGAATATTTCTCCAGAACAATTTACTGAAGACTCTGCAGTAAAAGTAAATAAGTTAGCAATTATTGAAATTCAGCAAACTCTTGCATGGCAAATTCTTGTTGATACATTCGGTGATATCCCTTATACCGAAGCTTTAGATATTGATAACATCAACCCTGCTTACACAGACGACGAAGAAATTTACATGAGCATAATTGAAAAACTGGATTCAGCTTTAGATGCTCTAGATCCTGCGTATGATAGTTATGGAGATCAGGATCTATATTACGGTGGTAATGTGGCAAGTTGGATAACCTTTGGTAATTCTTTAAAACTACGTTTAGGTATGCATCTTGCAGATGTTAATCCTACAATGGCAGCGCAACTTGTTTCTGAAGCTGCTGATAATGTAATTGTATCTAATGATCAGAACGCAACTATTACCTACTTTGGTTCAACCCCAAATACAAATCCACTTTGGGTTGATTTAGTACAGAGTAATCGTAGAGATTTTGTTCCCGCAGACACTTTCGTGGAAGTAGTAAACGATCTTGATGACCCACGTAGTTCTGTTTATTTAGCTGATCCTGTAAATGGAGAATTTTTAGGAGCTCCTTATGGTAGCACAGTTACCTATGACAACTTCTCACACATAGGAGATATCTTTTTCACGCCTGATTTAGAAGGTGTAATTTTTGATGCAGCTGAAGGTAATTTCTTATTAGCGGAAGCAGTTGAGCGCGGTTTCATTACTGGTGTTGCAGCAGACTATTATAATGAAGCAATTAACTCTAGTATGGAATATTGGGGAGTAAGCGATGCTGATGCCAATACCTATTTAGCTCAACCGTCAGTTGCATATACAACTGCCACTGGAGATTATAAACAAAAAATTGGTATTCAAAAATGGATAGCTCTTTATAATCGTGGTTTTGAGGCTTGGACAGAATTTCGTCGTTTAGACTATCCGCAATTAGAAGCTCCAGCAGCTTCTGCATTTGATGATGTTCCCCTACGCTTTACCTATCCTGTTATTGAACGCAACTTAAATAGCTCTGGCTATTCTGCTGCTGCTTCAGCAATAGGGGGAGATGAATTGGATACTCCTATTTTCTGGGACATTAACTAAGTTAAAGTTCTATTTAGAATATCTAAAACCACCCGTTTACACGGGTGGTTTTTTTATTTCGCAAAACTTAAAACAAACCTATCTTTGCACTATGTCAAAAAACACCCACATCTACGGTACCAGAGCAATTATTGAAGCGATAAACGCTGGTAAGGAAATAGGTAAAATATATTTACAAAAAGGGCTTGCAAACCCCTTATCAAAAGAACTGGAAGGTAAAATACGAGAACACGGCATCTCTGTATCTTATGTTCCTCAAGAGAAGCTTTATAAACTTTCAGATCAAAATCATCAGGGAGCTATTGCTACCATCCCCCCTATTCGCTTTGCAGATTTTGAAGCAACTGCCGAAGCTATTCTGGCTTCAGAAAAACCGGCATTATTTCTTCTACTTGATCAACTTACTGACGTACGTAATTTTGGCGCAATTATACGTACTGCTGTATGCACCGGCGTAGACGCTATTATTGTACCTAAATCTGGTGGTGCACCCGTGACAGAAGATACAGTTAAAACTTCAGCAGGGGCTATATTTAATATTCCTATTTGTAAAGTAGATCACA
Source organism: Leeuwenhoekiella sp. NPDC079379 (assembly GCF_044542075.1). Taxonomy (NCBI): domain Bacteria; kingdom Pseudomonadati; phylum Bacteroidota; class Flavobacteriia; order Flavobacteriales; family Flavobacteriaceae; genus Leeuwenhoekiella; species Leeuwenhoekiella sp. NPDC079379. The sequence continues at coordinate 122,477 of NZ_JBITTU010000005.1, read as the reverse complement.
TTAAAGATGCTTTATTTTATTTACAGGGCTCTGGTGTGCAAGTGGTAGCAGCAACTGAGAAAACAGAAGATTCTATTTATGATCTAGACTACAAAACATCTACAGCTTTGGTTATGGGTAGTGAAGGTAAAGGGGTTACTGCCGGAGTCTTGAAACTTGTAGATCATAAAGTTAAACTACCTATGGCTGGCAGCATAAGTTCTTTAAATGTTTCGGTAGCCTGTGGTGCATTTCTATATGAAATTGTAAGACAAAGAAGTTAATCTTTAAAGTCTTTTTCAGAATCGTCTTCAAGCTCTATTGGTGGGTCGATAAAATTTCCATTTTCATCAAATTGTTTTAAAAATGGATCATTATCGGGGTTATAAGCTTCGGTCTCCCATACATATTTTGCTGGTTTAGGTATTTTATTTTTTACAATAAAAGCTAAAATAGCACCTGTTAAGAAACCTGATAAATGACCTTCCCAGCTCATTCCTTCCTGAATGGGCAATGTCCCCCAGATTAAGCTTCCGTAGAGAAAGACAACGATTAAAGAAAAAGCAGTAAGTCTATAGTTTTTAGACCATATTCCTTTAAAAAATAAAAAAGAAGCGAGCCCATATACAACTCCACTGGCTCCTATATGATACGCTTCGCGACCTATAGCCCACGTTCCCAGACCAGAGCTTAAAACTATAATTAGTAAAACTTTGAGTGCGACGGGTCTGTAGAAATAAATTAAACCCGCCATTAAAACCAAGGTAGGAACACTGTTATGCCAGAGGTGACTGAGGCTAGAATGTATAAATGGTGATAAGGCAACTCCTCTCAGTCCAACCACATCTCTGGGAAGCACCCCATATTTTGTGAAATTATATCCAAATCTCAACTCAGACCAAAATATTAACCACATTAAAAGCACAAATAACAGCGGATATATAATCACACTGCTACTAAATTGAAAGCTTGAATTTTGCTTATTGCTACTCATCTTATCTTTACTACTAGCAATTGCCTATCCAAAATCATAAATTAGGAAATAGTGGCAGTAAATCTCGACTAATTAAATAATTTTGAAGTATGAATGCACCATTAGCAGAACGTTTACGCCCTAAAAACCTAGATGATTATTTAAGTCAGGAGCATCTTGTAGGTGACAAAGGATCACTTAGTTCTTCTATCAAGTCTGGTATTATACCCTCATTGATTTTATGGGGTCCTCCGGGTGTAGGTAAAACAACACTTGCTACGATAATTGCCGAAGAATCTAAGCGACCTTTCTATACTTTAAGCGCAATAAATAGCGGGGTAAAAGATGTGCGTGAGGTTATTGATAAAGCTAAAACTGCCGGCGGATTGTTTACTCAAAAGAATCCTATTTTATTTATTGATGAGATTCACCGCTTTAGCAAATCACAACAAGATTCGCTACTTGCTGCAGTTGAAAAAGGATGGGTTACACTTATAGGTGCAACTACAGAAAACCCCAGTTTTGAGGTAATACCGGCATTATTGTCGCGTTGTCAGGTTTATGTATTAAATCCGTTTTCAGCAGATGACCTAAGAGCACTTTTAAAGCGTGCAATGACTCAAGATGCAATTCTATCCAAGAAAAAAATTATACTAGAGGAAACGGAAGCGTTACTGCGTATAAGCGGTGGTGATGCCCGTAAGCTTTTAAATATTTTTGAATTGCTCGTAACCACAACCACTTCTGAAAAGGTTGTTATTACTAATAATATGGTTAAAAGTAAAGTACAGCAAAACACCGTACTTTATGACAAAACCGGTGAGCAACACTATGATATTATTTCTGCCTTTATAAAATCTATACGCGGTAGCGACCCTAATGCGGCAGTTTATTACTTAGCCCGAATGATTGAAGGTGGTGAAGACCTAAAGTTTATTGCTAGAAGACTTATTATTTTAGCCTCTGAAGATATTGGCAATGCAAATCCTACAGCCCTGATAATGGCTACTAATTCATTTACAGCTGTTAATACTATCGGCTACCCAGAAGCACGTATAATTTTGAGCCAGTGTGTAACTTATCTCGCAACCTCTCCTAAAAGTAATGCGTCGTATATGGCAATTAATAAAGCACAACAACTGGTAAAACAAACTGGAGATTTGCCAGTACCTATGGCCCTGCGCAACGCTCCTACAAAGTTAATGAAAGAATTAGGCTATGGTGAAGAGTACAAATACTCTCACGACGGCGCAGGAAATTTTATTGCTCAGGAGTTTTTACCAGAACAGGTAAAAAATCAAAAACTTTACGATCCCGGGGATAATACTCGTGAAGATGGGATTAGAAAGTTTCTAAAGAATCGTTGGGGTACTAAATACGATTACTAATCACAACTAATAATTATATAAAAAACCTCGAAGCACTTGCTTCGAGGTTTTGATTTTTAGTTATTCTTTAAAAGTATTTACTGTTTAGTAAATACCATTTTTACCAAGCCTGAAACGCCTTTAATTTCACGTTCTACAGTAAATTCAGTTTCATTGTAAAATCCTATACCGGTAAATTCTGAAGTGCTTACCAAGTAAGAACCGGCAGAAGTTTTTGTTGCTGTACCTATTTTTGATGCACCTTCATAAACATCAAAACCGTTTGAGGTAGGCTTCATTATAAAAGAACCATCTGTACTCACTAGAACAGTAGTAGCACCTTCTAGTACTTGAGCTTCATTTTGAGTTATTGTGCTCTTAGAATCCTCAACCACTTCGATTAATTCTACTGCTTTCTCTTCTGCTTTATCTATTTTAGTTTGTGCTGTTTGAATAACGCCAGTTACAGCAACCTCTTTGTCCTCTTGCTTTATCGCAGCTTGCTTTTTACGAATTTCAGGAACTAAATCTTCTACTTCAGACTCTTCAACTAAATCTGCTTTACTTACAATCTCATCAGAATAGGTATATCCCATATCCTCCAGACTGGCAAATGCTTTTCTAAATGCATCCTGATGTCCTTCTTTAAAAGATTTTATTTTACTCTTGCCCTCAGGAAGTGCAAACACCTCTTTACCTCTACAGTTTACTAAAGTTATTGCGGCATTAGTACTTAAAAACCCACTTACATCTGCTCGCGCATAAAGCGCATTACAACCTGATGCATTTAAATCTGATGGTAATTCTTCATTTTCTAAAAAGGCATTAAAGCCATATTTTATAAATAAGAAACGGGTTAACGCATTTAAATCATATTCACCAGCTTCATTTTGAAATTCAAACTTTTGCGGAATTACAATGTACTTATAATCCTGTAACTCTTGTGCAGAGATGCTTAATCCACAAATAATCATCAATACTAAACAAACAATATTCTTTCTCATACTTAATAAATATATTAACCAAGACCAGTACATAGGTAATAGTCTGTTATTCTTAGTTTAAAATTACACGCTTAATATAACGAAACAAGATATAAAAGATGTAGGAATTAAACCCACTATAAAAAGATTTTTACAGCATCAATACGATCTATCTCCAGTTCTTTATGATCGTGGTTGGCCTTATGGTAATTAAAAAAAATAGTACGCATCCCTATATTTTTAGCACCTAATATATCTGCCTCATACGTATCTCCTATCATAATACTTTCTGCTACCTGAGCCCCAGCCATCGTTAATGCGTGATTAAATATTTTAACATCAGGTTTTTTAACACCTACAGACTCACTGCTGGTAACCGTTTTGAAAAAGTGATCAATTTTAGATTTTTTGAGCTTTAACGCCTGCACTTCTTCAAAACCATTTGTGATAATATGAAGCGCATATTTTGCATTCAAATTCTCTAGCAAATCTAACGCACCATCAAACAAATGATTGTGATCTGGTAAATGTGTAATGTAATCATCAGACAATTTATTAATTAAAAAATCATCTATATTAATGTTCAAGCCTTCAAAACTTTTCTTTAATCTACCATAGCGCAATTGTTCTTTTGTAATCTTAGATTCTCTAAAATATTTCCAATATTGAAAATTTATAGGGCTATAAACATCTAAAAATTCATCTACTGGAACTACTATTTTATTTTTTTCAAAAATAGTTTCAAAAGCGAGTTTAGAATTTCGGTCAAAATCCCATAAAGTATGATCAAGGTCAAAAAAAACGTGCTTTACTCCCGGTAATTTATTCATGTACTAATTCTCTAAAAAATTGTTTCCACTGCCCTTCGTCCTGCCCTTTGCCTGTTACAGACTTATTTTTAAAACTGAATATAAATGTTCCGTTTACCTTTTCAACTTCAGTTTTCATTTTAAAAAACACATCTAAAACATCATTCAAATCTTTTGCATCTAATGCATCAGCTTCAAAAGCCTGAGACTGTGAGCAAATAGGATTTAAAACTAGCGGAGTAATACTCTCGTAATCCAGGTCATAAAAGAAAAATGGGGTGCAGGTACCTGCTCTAAAACCTAAGGTATCAGGATACCCCATAGAATAATCATTCTTTACTTCTTGATTTATCATCTCTCGATAATGCGATGGTAAACTTGCCATCTGGCTGCCGCAGCGTATCGCATTTAGTGGTTTATTAGTTATACCCTCAAGACGTATTTTTTCAATCTTCATATTTTTCTGTTGCTCTAACGCTTCTTTTGAAAGCAACAATCCTATTTCGCTGTAGTCGCCTACCATTTTAATAAGCTCCCTAAACGACTGCTTGTTATAACGTATGTTTCTAGTATAAGTAGAAAGATCTCCTACCTGAAAAAAGAAAAGAAACTTAAATTTTGATTTTTTCTGAACATTAATTAGCCAACTAAAAGTATCGTAAGGGTCTTTACGCAACCCTAAATTAATCTGCAACCTCAACCATAAACGTGAAAACTGTAAGCGTAAAACATCACTCACAAAACTTGTAATCTCCCGTATAAATCCTATATCATACATCTCATAAGCCTGCTCAACATCTACAAGTGCTTGAAATGCAAATTTCTTTGCTACAAAATCATAATCCGGAAATTTAAGCTGTAGCACTTCTTTAAAATGATAGGCCCATATATCTATAACCGGCTCGGTGAGAAAATCTTCTTGATATCCCAGACTTTCTGATGCCGGAAACCTGCCTTCTGTATCTTTTACGTGTGGTAAAAACTCCTCATATCTGCTTAGGAGTACAAACGCTGCAGCAAATATATCATAAGGCAACGCACTTTTTGTACCGGTTACAAAAAAGCATTTTGTATCTAACCAGGGCTGTACATTAATTTCCATATCAGAAATACCTTGTTCAAAAAGTACTTCTTGACTTTTAATATGTATTTCTTTTCCTAAGGGTTTATTTGTGTAAGATAATTTTAGACTATCATGCACGATAAACTCATCTACTGCCGTGGTAAATTTAACCGGAATCCCCAGTATTGAAGTACATATATGCTTAAATGTATAACGTAAACGAGGTGTAATTTTATGAGTATAAACTAAAAGCATAATCAAGTTCTAGAAGGCAAGTTCTGTATTTTTCTTAGAAAGCCGAAAGAATTACAATAAACCTTCGTCAGCAAAGCTAAAATAGGCTTTTTCGGTAATGATTAAATGATCAAGCACCTTAATATCTAAGCTTTCAGAAGCTTTTTTTAATTTTTCAGTGATATTTTTATCTGCTTGACTAGCCTTTAAAGTGCCTGAGGGATGATTGTGTGCCAATATAATTGATACAGCTCCTGTTTCTAAGGCTTTTTTGAATACAAGACGTACATCAACCAAAGTACCAGTCATACCACCTTTACTTAACTGATGCATGCTAAGTACTTTATTTGCATTATTTAAATATAATATCCAGAATTCTTCGTGCGGAAGTTCTCCTAGAATTGGCTGAAGTAATTCATAAACAGAGTGGCTTCCTGAAATTTTCTTAACCTCTGCGGCGTCTTCTAATTTCCTACGACGACCTAATTCTAAGGCGGCGGCAATCGTAACGCCTTTGGCTTCTCCTATACCCTTAAATTTTAAAAGCTGATCTATACTCAATTTACCTAAAGCATTTAGATTATTTTCCACCGAAGCTAAAATTCGTTTACTTAACGCTACAGCACTTTCATTACGACTACCAGAACCTATAAGAATAGCAACCAGTTCTGCGTCTGTTAAAGCATCTTTTCCTTTGCTTAATAACTTTTCTCTGGGTCGATCATCTAAAGACCAATTTTTAATTGAAAATGAATCTAAATCCTGTGGCATACCATCGTTATTTTCAATATAAAATTGATTTAGTAAATACTTTTAAATGCCTAAGCATCAGTTAAATTATAATATATATAAATTTATAAAATGTAATTCTACAATAACCAATAAAAAATTAAAAACATGGAAAGCTTATTTCATACAGAAACACACAAAACTATTATTAAGCGTTTAGATTCTTTAAATCCTGATTCTACTGCTTCTTGGGGTAAAATGAATGTAAGCCAAATGCTTAATCACTGTCAGAAACCATTAGAAATACCCCTTTATAACAAAGATTTTAATTTAAATTCAAACTTTTTGATCAAGCTCCTATTTAAGAAATCGATGTATGATGATTCAAAAATTAGAAAAAATCTCCCCACTCCTAAACCTTTTAAAATAATTGAAAATAAAGATTTTTCAACCGAAAAAACTCAGCTTAAAAAATTGATTGAAGATTTTTATGAACTTCGCTCAAAAGATTCTTTTCAGCCGCATCCTGTTTTTGGTAACTTTACTCCTTCACAATGGGGGCAGATGCAATACAAGCATTTAGATCATCATTTTACACAATTTGGAGTATGAGTTTATATCCACCCCCGCATCATCAGGAATCTGGTTTTGCTAATGCTATTAAAACATTACAAACCTTCCCGCTGGCATTATTAATCACAACACAAAATGATGTCCCGCTCCTCACGCATTTACCCCTAATTTATAAGGTAGACGATGGTCTTGGTAAACTTTTAGGACATATAGATAATAATAATCCCCAACTACAACATATAGTGCCGGGTGCAAAAGTAACGCTCGTTTTTAATGGGCCAGACAGCTATATATCTCCTGCTATTTATACAACTCCTCAGCTTCCTACTTGGAATTATATCAAGGTTCATTTAGAAGGAAAAATTTTATGTCATCAAAATAATGACGAACTAAAAAATGCAATGGTAGAACTTACGCATACTCTTGAAGGAGATCAACAACAATTTACCTTAAATAAGGATGATTCAAGAATGGAAGCCTTTGTAAACTATGTCACGGGTTTTGAAATAGAAATAACAAGTTGGGAAGGAAAATTTAAACTTTCGCAAGACAAATTAAAAAAAGATCAAGAGAAAGCAAAGTCTGCCTTAAAAAGTAATTACTCTGCCATTATGAATGATTATGTTGATTTAATATATAAAAAGCATATTACAAAATCCTCACTTAAATAGATTAAATCATTGCAGACAAAAATCGCACTTTATCGGCAATTCTAGCCTTTTAGAGTATTATCCTAGTGTTAAAATGAAAATAAGCTTAAGAAAATAAAACTGATAAATGATTTCGCTAACCGCTTATCGATAGTAAAACGCAATTCAACTTTAGTAAGTAACAACTAGACTAACTGTATATTATTTCCTACAAGTTATTAATATTTTTACATCAGAAATGAGATCTACTAATTCTCAGAAAATAAGAATTTTAATGCGAAAACTGGGAATTATGCGAATATCTAAAGAAAGTTTATACAATCCTTTTTTTTTAGTTTTTACCTCAGTTTTCTTATCTACACTCACATTTACATTAGTCTTCTCATATACAGCCTGGGAGGACTTTTGGATAGGTTTTTGGATGAGCGCTATTATACCTTTTATAGTTTCTTGCCCAATAGCGATCATAATGGATCGCTATTTTAAACGACTTGACCTTCAAAAGCAAAAATTAGAAAAGTTAGATTCTACTAATAAAAAACTGTTTGCGCTAATCTCGCACGATGTACGCACGCCATTAAATAATCTTAAAACTGTTATAGATCTTTTTAATAATGACAATATAAGTATCGAAGAAAGTAAATCACTATTAAAAGATCTCTCTGGCAGATTAGATAATGTTACCCTATTTCTTGACGGATTATTAGACTGGTCAAAAAAACAAACCCAAGACAAACAGATTGAGAAAACACCGTTTCAAACTGCAGATTTAATAAAGTCTATATTAAAATTAATGCAACCTCAGGCTCTGGATAAAAATATTGAGATTGTAACTCAAAACATAAATGCTAAAATTTATGCAGATATTGATAGTTACGCATTTGTACTTAGAAATCTAATTCACAATGCAATAAAATTTACAGCCTTAAATGGGGTTATCACTATAAACACCTATGAAGAAGATAATTTTGTTTATACCACTATTAAAGATACCGGTATAGGAATCACACCGAGTGTGATGGATAAAATTATAAATGGTGAAAACTGGTTCTCAACTCCGGGAACTTTTAATGAATTGGGTTCAGGCTTTGGTATAAAAACCTGTATGTTTTATTTAGAAAAAAACAAAGGATCATTAAGCATCCAAAGTGAAGTAGGTGCTGGTAGCACACTTACTTTTAAACTTCCCAAAGCAAGAGATTAATTACATTTTAGACAACTAAAAATCAGTATTTCTAAAGCAATTCTTGAATTTTATCAAAGTCTAAACCTCCATAATTACCACTACTCATTAAAAGTAACACACTATCGTTAAATTTTGAATTAATAAGAAAATCGTTAAATGCTTTGGCATCTGTAAATATGGTTAAATCATCCCGCTCAAATGCATTAGCAATTTGTTCTTTACTAATAATTTCTAATTTTTTTATAGCGACCGCCTCGGGAGAATAAAAAACTACAGCATCTTCGGCAGCATCTAAAGCTCCTTTATAACCTTTAATAAATTCTGCATTTAAGCTACTATATGTATGTAGTTCTAAACAAGCAACTAAGCGCTTATCAGGAAATTGATTCTTAACCGCTTCTGTAGTTGCTCTAACTTTTGAGGGTGAATGTGCAAAATCTTTAAAAGCAATATTGGTAGCAGTTTCACCTATTTTTTCTAAACGTTTTGCGGCACCTTCAAAACTGGTTATCGCTTCATAAAAATCATCTTCATCAACACCCATATGTTGACAGATCCATTTTGCGCCGGCAAGATTATTTAAGTTATGTTTCCCAAATACCGAAATAGGCATTGGCCCTTCAGGAGTTTCTAAAAGTGTCTCTCCGTTTTCTATAGTATATTCTGGTGTTGAATAAGGGTGTTTACGCGTAGGTGCTTCAGCGGCTTCAGCTATTCGCTTTACCTCAACATCTTCTTCATTATAGACAAGAATACCTCCTCGTGAGATTGACTCAGCAAAAATGGCAAACTGCTCTACATAATTCTCATACGTAGGAAATACGTTAACATGGTCCCAGGCAATACCACTAATCAATGCAATATTAGGCTTGTATAAATGAAATTTTGATCTTCGATCTATAGGGGATGATAAATACTCATCTCCTTCAAGAAGAATAAAATCATTCTCCTCGGTTAGGTGCACCATGGTTTCAAAACCGGGTAACTGTGCTCCCACCATAAAATCTACCTCTTTGTTCTGATAATGTAAAACGTGCAAAATCATAGCGGTTATGGTAGTCTTTCCATGCGAACCACCAATAACTACACGAGTTTTTTCTTTTGATTGCTCGTATAAAAATTCTGGATAGCTGTATATTTTTAATCCGTCTGCCTGTGCTTTGACTAATTCAGGATTATCTGCTTTTGCATGCATCCCTAAAATTACGGCATCTAAATCTGATGTGATTTTCTCTGGAAACCAACCCAATTCAATAGGAAGTAAGTTGTATTTGGCTAAACGTGTTTTAGAGGGTTCAAAGATGGCGTCATCACTACCAGTAATTGTATATCCTTTATGATGAAGGGCTAGGGCTAGATTATGCATTGCACTACCACCTATTGCTATAAAATGTACTTTCATAATTGCCTTTATAATGTACCTGCAAGTTAAGAAATCAGAAGTTCCTCACTCTAAATAAGTTTGAGATTCTAAAATTACATCTCAAGTATTTTTTTCTTCTCGTCTCTTGCTTTATCAAAATCTGGTAGATCTGCCAGACACAAATTTATATAATGCAGTGCACGAGTCTTATCCCCCTGGTTTTTATAAATCTGAGCCATTCTATATTGCGCCCAACCCACAGGAACACCATCTTTATAGGAGTAGTTTGCAATGTATTGCTTAAGACTTGCCAGGCCTAAAACAGGCTCGAGATTAAATTCTGCAGCAATTTTACCTATCTGGTAATTAATTTGATTACGCTTGTGAATTTTAAAACTTGTTGTAGCTGCATCTATAGCTTTTTGTGGCTCATTATCCTTTTCATAAAGGGCAATTAGCTTAGCGTAAGTAGTTGGAGAACCACCCACCTTAATTGCATTTTTGTAAAGTTGCTCAGCTTCCTTTAAGTTATTTTGATTTTCTTCTACATAACCTAAAGCAAGGTAACCGTCTACAGGAGATATCTTCTGAAGTTCTAAAGCATAATCACGTGCTTTACTAGTGCTACCTCCTATAATACCCGGTAATTGCAGATACAATTCTACTAGAGCCCAGCGCGTTTCAATATGTTTAGGATCTAACTCTGCAGCCTTATTAAAATGCTCCTTAATATCATCTATATAGGTTAACGCTCTAATTCGACTTATACTTAATGCTTTCATTCCTAAAGCACCACCATATTTAAAGTGGTAATTAGCACTAGAAGGTTGCTCCTTAACTAATTCTTCATAATACCCCAGAGCTGTATCCCACTTCTTATCATAAGAAGCGATATCACCTAAATACTCACGTGTGAGTTTGTCTTTAGGATGTTTTTTTAAATAGGATGATAAAAGAGGCTTGGCTTTCTCAAATTTTTCAGCTTTATAATAGTTTTCAGCCATCACAAATTCGCTACTTTGAGAATAACTGGAAAATGAAAATTTAAGTATAAAAATAAAAAGTACTAAACAAATGCGCATACCTGGTTGTTTTGACCAAAGCTAAACAAAAAGCAGACCAGATTTTGAAATTGCAAAATAATTACGAACTACTTTTTTATTTCTCCGGTGGAAAATTTTTAAATATTTTCTGACTCACTTTTGTGTAATAAGAGACCCGATCTTGAGGATTTGTATTAAGCACTATATTACTATCACTCACCGCTTGCCAGATCAGCATATCTTGTTTACTATCTACTAGGTCTACAGTTATGGTCTGATGGTCTTTGCTACCACCTAAAGGAATACCTGCTCCAATGCTCAAACCCCCACCATAGCTACCACCTCCTACACCCACTCCTACTGAATTTTGAGAGTTTTCACGGTATTGATCAGAAATAATATTTATTAATAAATCTGGAGTTTCAGATTTAACAAAGCCTTTTTGTTGCATCACTATATCTATTGCATCAATGAGGCGGTTTGCATCTAACTGACTCAAACCTGTTTGCATATCTGGGAGGAAATTATAGGTTTTGTATTCTGAAAAATTTATTTGCTCATCGTAATCATAGTTAACTTGAGTAGAGCCACAAGAAATTATAAAAAACGAAACCACTAAAACTAAAAAATACTTCATCATTCTGCTTTTCTTTAAAAATAAGCAAAACGATGAAGTATATTAGTCAAGAAAATCCTAAAAAGAGAAACTCGATTTAGTTACTTAGTTTCAGGTTTATTAAGCATTGCCCAAAGCTTATCTTTTAACTCAACAAGTCCCTGCTGCGCTACTGAAGATATAAATAGATATTCTACCGGTAGACTTTTATCAAGTTCGTTCTTTAATTCAGATTTAAGCTCTGCATCAAGCATATCACACTTAGTAATCGCTATCAACTTGTCTTTATCTAAAAGTTCTGGATTGTATTTCTCTAATTCGTTTAATAAAATCTCATACTGCTCGCCTACATCAGGAGCATCTGCAGGTATCATAAAAAGCAATGTAGAATTACGTTCTATATGCCTTAAAAAACGATATCCCAGCCCTTTGCCTTCTGCAGCACCTTCTATAATACCAGGTATATCTGCAATTACAAAAGTCTGAAAATCGCGATACTGCACAATTCCTAGATTCGGTTTTAGCGTAGTAAATTCATAGTTGGCTATTTTAGGCTTCGCCGCAGTAATTACTGAAAGCAAAGTAGATTTACCTGCATTCGGAAATCCTACAAGACCTACATCTGCAAGTACTTTAAGCTCTAAAGTAACGTTTACCTCTACGCCATCCATACCGGGTTGTGCGTAGCGTGGAGTTTGGTTTGTTGCAGTTTTAAAATGGGCGTTTCCTAGACCACCCATACCTCCTTTAGCGATGATGAATTCTTCATCTGCTTCGGTAAGTTCTTTGAGTATTTCCTGCGTTTCAGTATCTCGTACTACAGTACCCAGAGGCACCTCGATGTACATGTCTTCACCATCTGCACCGGTACTGGTTTGCTTACTACCATTAGAACCGTGACCGGCTCTGGTATGCCTTTTAAATTTTAAATGTAATAATGTCCACAAATTAGGATTTGTGCGCAAGATTACATGGCCTCCACGACCACCATCACCACCATCAGGACCTCCTTTTGTAACAAATTTTTCACGGCGTAAATGAGCCGAGCCGCCACCACCTTTACCAGATGTCACGTGCATCTTTACATAGTCAACAAAATTTCCTTCGGTCATAAATAGTTAAAAGTTTAAATAAAAAACGAGAGCTGTAAGCAACTCTCAATTTTGACATTTTTAATTTATAATGCGTCTATAGTTTTACTTAAACGCTCTGTAATCTCAGGTACATTTCCTACCCCGTCTACTCCAAAATATTTATCCTGCTTCTGGTAGTATTCTTTTAAGATAGCAGTCTCCCCATAGTATACTTTTATACGATTGCGTATAACGCTCTCATCTGCATCATCTTTTCTACCGCTGGTTTTACCACGCTCTAAAAGACGCTGTACTAAGATCTCATCATCTACTTCTAAAGCAATCATAGCAGAAACTTCGGTATCCTTTTCTTTTAAAAGCAGATCTAATGCTTGAGCCTGAGCAGTAGTTCTGGGAAAACCGTCAAAGATAAAACCATTTGCATCTGCATTTTTATCAACTTCGGCACTCAGCATATCTATAGTAACCGTATCTGGTACTAGTTGCCCTTTATCCATAAAAGACTTTGCAAGCATACCCAGCTCTGTCGCATTTTTAATATTATATCTAAAAACATCTCCTGTCGAAATATGAATCAGGTTATATTTTTCTTTTAGAAAAGAGGCTTGTGTTCCCTTCCCGGCACCAGGAGGGCCAAACAATACCAAATTTGTCATTTTTGTGGTTTTAAGTTTATAAATAGCATTGAGGTTACGCCCCAAACCGTTATAATCAAGGCCATAGCCCACTATAAAATCGTTAGGAATCTCAAGCCCTACATAATGTATTTTGTATTCTTTTGTGTAAGCTTCAGGCTTGAAAAACAAGCTTGCAAAACGGTAATTTTTAACGCCACCACTCACCATCATCTCAGTAAGCTTCGCTATAGTGTTACCACTATCTACGATGTCTTCAATGATAATCACCTCACGATCTTCAAGATCTGCATCAATTGGGATATGAGTCATAACCTGGCCGGTACTCGAAGTACCATCATAAGAACTCAATTTCAAAAATTCAATCTCACAATTACCGTTGAATCTGCTCAACAACTCTGTGGCAAATTTAAAAGCACCATTAAGCACAACAAGAAACAAAGGCTCTTTGCCTTCATAATCGTGGTTAATTCTAGCTGCTACTTTATCAATTGCTTTTAGAAGTTCATCTTCTGAAATAAACTCGTTAAAATGGAGACCGCGTAGTTTGATCATGGTTAGTTTGGCAGTGGTTTAAACTAAACGGCAAAGATACATATTGTTAGTTAATATAAACCTGTAGATAACTCATTAACAAAAGAGGTCTTTAAATTAAGAATAAGCGGTTTTCATACTGAAGGTTTTAAGAACTTAACTTCTGCATTCTTCCTCTAAAAACTTACTTTTACAATCACTAATTTTAGACGCTAAAAGACATCCTTTTAATGAACTCTTATTTCTCTTCAGATTTTAAACTTGCTATTTTAGGTGGCGGTCAATTAGGCAAAATGCTGCTCTATGAGACGCGTAAATTTGATATACAGACTGCCGTTTTAGACCCCAGCAATGAAGCTCCTTCCCGTATCGCAGCAAACTATTTTGAACAGGGAAATCTTATGGATTTTGATACGGTTTATAACTTCGGAAAAAAGGCCGATGTGGTAACTTTTGAGATCGAAGCTGTAAATATTGAAGCTCTAGAAAAACTTCAATCTGAAGGAATCACCGTTTACCCTAGCCCGCAGACGTTGCGAAAAATTCAGGATAAAGGGATTCAAAAAGACTTTTATACAGAAAAAAATATACCTACAGCACCTTATAAACGATATCCTAATTTAGAAGCTTTAAAACTTGCCATTACCGCGCGTCAAACCAGTTTACCTTTTGTATGGAAAAGTACGCAAGGCGGTTATGATGGTAAAGGTGTACAGGTAGTGCGGTCTATTGATGATCTTACTAAGCTTATTGATGTGCCCTGTATTGCTGAAGAAATGATTGCTTTCAAAAATGAGCTGGCGGTAATTGTAGTGCGCAATCCTAATGGGGAAGTAAGATCTTATCCTGTTGTAGAAATGGAGTTTCACCCAGAAGCTAATCAGGTTGAATATGTGATTTGTCCTGCTCGTATTGATGAAGCTGTAGCTCAGAAAGCACGAGATATTGCTACTAAAGTTTCCAAGGCATTTGAACACGTAGGTTTACTTGCTGTAGAATTATTTCAAACTCAGGATGACCAGATCATTGTAAATGAAGTAGCGCCCAGACCCCACAACAGTGGTCACTACAGTATAGAAGGTAGCTATACCAATCAATTTGAGCAACACCTGCGTGCTATTTTAAATCTCCCATTAGGAGAGACCGAAAGCAAAACGGGCGCCGTTATGGTTAACCTTGTAGGAGAAGAAGGCTATACCGGTGATGTTTTTTATGATAAGATGGAAAACATTTTGACTTTAAAAGGTGTAACACCACACATTTATGGAAAACGGCAAACCAGACCTTTTAGAAAAATGGGGCACGTTACTATCGTAAATAGCGATCTAAGTGAAGCCCGTAAAATTGCTGAAGAAGTTAAAAAAACGATCAAAGTCATCACAAAAATATAAGCTAAAACACATCTTATGGTAGGAATTATAATGGGAAGTACCAGCGATATGCCGGTAATGCAAGCAGCTATAGATATACTTAAACAGTTTAATATAGATACAGAAGTTGACATTGTTTCTGCTCATCGTACTCCAGACAAGTTATTTGATTATGGTAAAAATGCTCACGAGCGCGGTATACAAGTAATCATTGCAGGAGCCGGTGGCGCTGCTCATTTACCGGGTATGATTGCATCCCTATCACCACTGCCAGTTATAGGTGTACCCGTAAAATCACGTAATTCTATAGATGGGTGGGATTCTGTTCTTTCCATTTTACAAATGCCTGGTGGCGTACCGGTAGCTACTGTAGCTCTTGACGGAGCACAGAATGCAGGAATTTTAGCCGCTCAAATCTTAGGCGCTTCTAATGAATCAATACGTAATAAAATTCTTCAGTATAAGGATGAGCTGAAGCAGAAGGTTATAGATGGGGCTGCAGAAGTTAAGAAATAAAAAAGAGCCGTTAAAAAACGGCTCCTATAGAAATGCTTCGGTAAATTAAAAGTTATTTATTAACCATTCTAAATATTATTAATCAAAACCAGCTACAGATCTATGTTAATGTCTTCATTTTGAATTAACAAATTTAAATAAAATACACTATAAATTCGTTAAAATAATTACAATACTAGACAAAATACTTATTTCTTAAAAAAAATCATTGAAAATTGAAAAATTCAGAAAATATACTACATAAAACTTTTGATATAACTCCCTTTGATCGTATTCAAGATTCTGATTATCAAAAAGCTATAGAGTTCGCCATAGAAGAAGCACGTTTAGAGATTGATCAAATTACTAATTCTACGGAGCCACCCACATTTACAAACACAATCGCTGCATTAGATTATGCGGGTTATAAATTAGACCGGGTAAGCAGTGTTTTTTTTAATATCAATAGTGCAGAAACTAATGATACAATTCAGAAAATAGCGCAGGAAGTTTCCCCGCTACTATCTGAATTCTCAAATGATATTACACTTAACGAGACACTATTTAAACGTGTAAAACAAGTTTTTGATACACGTGAAACTTTAGAGCTCACACGAGAAGAACAGGTTTTATTAGAAAAAAAATACAAAGGTTTTGCACGTAATGGAGCGAATTTACCAGAAGAAAAAAAAGCGCGCCTTCGGGAAATTGACACTAAACTTTCTAAACTTGCTTTAACCTTTGGAGAGAATATTCTTGCCGAGACTAACAAGCACGAACTTCACATTACCAACGAAGCTGATCTTGCGGGATTACCCGAAAGCACAAAAGAAGCTGCTGCACAAACAGCTGAAGAAAAAGATAAAAAAGGATGGGTTTTCACACTTGAATATCCCAGTTACATACCTTTTATGAAGTATGCCGAAAATAGAGAATTGCGTAAAGAAATGGCAATCGCATTTGGTGCAAAAGGTTTTCATAATGATGATTTAGACAATCAGGATAACGTACTTGATATTGTAAACTTGCGTCACGAGCGCGCTAATCTTTTAGGTTATAAAACCCATGCCCATTTTGTTCTTGAAGAACGTATGGCAAAAAGCCCAGAAAATGTAACACGTTTTCTTGAAGATTTGCTAGAAAAGGCAAAACCGGCTGCAGATCTTGAGTTTAAACAACTTGAGAATTTTGCTAAAGAACGTGATGGGATAGACCAATTACAAAAGTGGGATAGTGCTTTCTATTCTGAAAAATTAAAGCAACAACTTTTTGAGCTTGATGACGAACTTCTAAAACCTTATTTCAAATTAGAGAACGTTATTGAAGGTGTCTTTACTATAGCCAATAAATTATACAACTTAAGATTTGTCGAAGTTTTTGACATTCCTACCTACCATAAAGACGTAAAAACGTATCAGGTATTTGACGAGAAAGATAACTTTATTGCGTTGTTTTATTCAGATTTTCATCCTAGAGCAGGAAAACGTGGCGGCGCGTGGATGACTCAGTTTAAAGGACAGTTTATAAAAGACGGTATTAATGAACGCCCACATGTATCTAATGTATGCAACTTCACAAAACCTACCGCTTCAAAACCATCTTTACTCACTTTTAATGAGGTAACGACGTTATTCCACGAGTTTGGTCACGGTCTTCACGGTATGCTAGCCAATACAACCTATCCTAGCTTGTCTGGCCCTTCCGTATTTTGGGATTTTGTAGAACTACCCAGCCAGATTTTAGAAAACTGGTGTTATGAACCGGAAGCATTAGCGCTTTTTGCTAAACACTATGAAACCGGCGAGACCATACCCATGGTTTTAATTGATAAAATTAAGAATGCAGCAAACTTTCAGGAAGGGATGCAAACTTTACGTCAATTGAGTTTTGGTATTCTTGATATGTCGTGGCATGGCGCAGACCCAAGCGGAATAACCAGCGTAAAAGCACACGAAGATGCTGCTTTCGAAAACACCAAGCTATACCCAGATGTTGCCGAAAATTGTATGAGTGTCGCATTCTCTCACATCTTTCAAGGCGGTTACTCCAGTGGTTATTATTCCTATAAATGGGCAGAAGTTCTCGACGCAGATGCATTTGCTTATTTTCAAGAAAATGGTATATTTAATAAAGAAGTAGCTCAAAAATTTAAAGATCACGTACTCTCACAAGGTGGTACCGAAGATCCTATGGTTTTATATAAACGTTTCCGCGGAAAAGAACCGAATCCTGAAGCTTTACTAAAAAGAGCGGGATTAATAAACTAAATCACAAATGGCAAATTGCCCTAACTGCAAGTCTAAATTATCAACTCTAAAAGTTTTAAAAAGCTTTTGGAGTTTAAGAAGATATCCACCATTTAGCTGCCCTATTTGCGAAACTGAATTAAATCACACTACTTCTAACCGAATGTTAGGAGGTCTAGTAGTTGGGATTGCAATATTTGTCTCAATGAATTACACAAGTAATCGTGATTTTGCTATTAATAAAACATTGGTTACAATTCTACTCATGCTTTGTATAGCATTATTACTATCTGTTGTAGCAGTACAGTTCTTTAAAATTGAAAAATACTGATTAAAATGAGAAAGCTTATTGGTTTAAAAAAATAGATCAATAAGCTTTTTTTTTAGTTTAGGCCTATCTACCTATTCTTCTCCTCGATCCATTTACTCATAAACTTAGAAGCCTGTAGCGATTGATGCCAAAGCATAGCTCCTGTAAAATTTGCCAGACGGTGGTGTTCTAAATTCAGCTTTAATTCATTTAATCGGTCTGTAAATTGTGCTTGCCAGTGATTGGCTAGAAAACGCTTATTTATAATTTCAATCCCATTAGATTGAGCTTGTTGCCATTTATCTTTATTTACATATAATTCAATTGCTGCTTTCGAAAAAATCTTAGGATCATTAGTTATACTTCCGGCAAAGGGCAAATCTCCGTGCATCCCTTCAGCCCCCACTGTGCTAGTTATAGCAGGAGTTCCGCATTGCATAGCTTCTAATAATTTCCCTTTTAACCCTGCTCCAGTTAATAACGGCGCCAGTAATACGCGCGCATTTTCAATAACTTCAAAAGCACTTTCGGCTCTACCTAAAACATAAAAATTCTCTTTAGGATTATGCAATTGCGTATGTTTTTCGGCAGGATACGAACCATAAACACGCATTTGAGCATCAGGTAGCTCTTTACAAATCAAAGGCCAGATTTCCGTTTTTAATTGGCGCACCGAAAGCCAATTAGGTTCGTGTCTAAAATTACCTATCGTAACAAAATGAGCACGATCTTCATAACTCTTCAAAGACTTGCTAATAGCTTCACTTATTTTATCTACCATAAATGGCAGATAAAACAACTGTTGTTTAGGCACTTTAAAAAAGTTTTGTAAAAGCTGCATTTCTACTTCAGAGATTATTAAAGACAAATCGCAACGATATATACTTGCTATTTCCCGTTTAGCAAAATCAGTAGTCAAAAATTGCTCTGAGAATACTTCACCGGCCTTTAAAGCCGCTTCTCTACCTTTTCGCAGTCCGTGTAGGTCTATGGTCTCTAAAACCCGAACAGCATTGGGACACTGTTCTTTTACACGCCAACCAAATTGCTCCTCAATGACAAATTTGTCAAAAAGAACCAGAGCGGGATCAAGGTCTTTTATATAGTCATCAAAAGAAGTATCATTTAACTGTATCACCTGAGTAATTACCTGCTGATCTTCAAGATTCTCGGCGAAAGCAGTTTTACCCGCTGCACAGGCAAAATGTATTTCATAATTCTGCGTTTTCAATGCTGTTAATAACTGAAGAATGCGCGCTCCTGCAGCAGAAGAAACCGGTTCTGGCCAAACATTGCCTATAATTAATGCTCTCATTCTGCAAATATACTTTTAGCTATTCAATAAATAAGTTTCATTTATTATTGAAACTTTAAAAAATATAATTATATTTGAGTATGGAATTTAAAGAAGCCAAAGATCAATTTTTACAAACCTGGGGAGCACTGGGTTCTCAATGGGGAATTAATAAAACGATGGCGCAGATACATGCCCTTTTAATGATATCGCCAGATTCGCTATCTATGGAGGATATTATGGAAGAAT
The DNA here is from genome assembly GCF_044542075.1 of Leeuwenhoekiella sp. NPDC079379. NCBI lineage: Bacteria > Pseudomonadati > Bacteroidota > Flavobacteriia > Flavobacteriales > Flavobacteriaceae > Leeuwenhoekiella > Leeuwenhoekiella sp. NPDC079379. The sequence goes on along the minus strand of NZ_JBITTU010000005.1, from coordinate 102,682 downwards.
TACAGATTTCCCGCGGAAATGCTAGTATGAATTTACGTGGCCTTATAGATTGGGGAATTGTTTATAAAGAATATAAGCCTGGTGAGCGACGTGAATATTTTGTTGCTGATCAGGACGTAGATTCATTAGCCCGAAAAATTGCTATTGAGCGTAGCAAACGTGAAGTGAAACCAGCGCTAAGAGTACTTGCAGGAGTTAAAAACTTTGATGACGATAACAGTAAAGAAGCACAAAAGTTTAAGATGAAGACTCAAGAATTGCACGACTTTGTTGAAAAGGCTGATACAATGCTTGAAAAAATAATAAATCAAAAAGAAAATTGGATCACCAAAACAATAATGAAGCTTATGACCTAAGCTTTTTTATTTAGATGGTAGTTTCAGTATTTTCTGAAAGTTTAAGAACCTAATTTCGATCGTGGTAAAAAATAAATTACAATATCTTGTCTTAAATTATCTTATAGTTGTTGTTTGGTTTGTAAATGGTTTAGTCTGTAAAGTCCTAAACCTAGTTCCTAGACATCAAGAAATAGTAGGTGAAATTCTGGGAAATAAATATGCTCCCCAATTGACTGTTTTAATAGGTTTTTCTGAAATTATAATGTCTATTTGGATTTTATCTCGTCATAAACAGCAATTAAATGCATGGTTACAAATAGGAATAATTTTATTAATGAATTGTATTGAGTTTATCTGTGTTCCTAATTTATTAATGTGGGGTAGATTTAATATTGTATTTGCTCTACTATTCTGTGGATTGATATACTACACAAACTTTTTCCTTAAAAAACAATTATAGGGATATGGCTATCACTTTAAAAAATCATCCTTTTGCAGTTGAAGCATTCTTTCAAAATTCAACTGTACTAACATTTGCTGTAGCTAAAGAAGAATTAGCACCACTAATACCTCCTTGTTTAGAGTTAGACACTTTTGATGACAAATGGGGTTTTGTAGCTGTCGCAATGGTCAATACAAAAAACTTACGTCCTAAAGGATTACCCAAATTTATGGGAAATGATTTCTTTTTAATCGGCTACCGCATATTTGTGCGCTATACAGATCAAAGAGGTAAAAGGCTTCGCGGTTTGTATATTATAAAATCTGAAACTAATAAAAAGCTGATGCAGTTGATGGGCAACTTATTCACGCATTACAACTATTCCTCAACAGATATCAAACATCAAACAACTACTAAAGGCATTGAGATAAAATCTATAAAATCTGATTTTAACCTTCGTATTGTCACAACTAAGAATACCGAAATTACGCTTCCTGATAGTTCTCCTTTCACTAATTGGAAAGAAGCGCGACGATTTGCAGGTCCCTTGCCATATACTTTTACTTACAATACTGAAACGAAAGAGGTTTTAATAATCGAAGGGGTACGGCAGAACTGGAAACCCAAAGCTGTTGAAGTTTTAGATTATAGGTTCTCGTTTATAAACTCTTTAAAGTTTGAAGAAATACATCTTGCAAATGCTTTTTCTATTACTAATGTTCCTTATTACTGGAAAAAAGGAAAAATTGAATTATGGAATTAAAACGCGGCAAATTTCAAGGAGTACTTAATATATTAAGTTTCAACAGGCATTTTTATATCATTGGTATATCTATACTCTTAGTATTCGGCCTTAGTCTTTATATAATTAACTGGAACATCACGATATTTTGGATTGTAATCATTGCATTTATATATGGTTTAATAGCCCCACTAATTGTTTCAGCTTATGTGTATGACTTCTCGGGATATTACAAGATGTCGTGGTTAAATAACTTAAAACTGAACTCATCAAAAATTACGCAGATCGTAAATATTAATGCTGGCTTTGATGAAACTAGCTTTATTCTGAACAAAAAATTTGAGACAGCTCAAATACGTGTTTTTGACTTTTATGATAGTAGAAGACATACAGAGCCAGCAATCGTGAGGGCTCGTAAGGTGAGCTCGGTATTTCCTAATACACAACAAATAAATTCACGACAAATCCCTATGAATAATAAATCTGCAGATATAATATTTTTACTTTCTGCCTTGCATGAAATAAGATCAAACTCAGAAAAAATAGATTTTTTAAAAGAGTGTAAAAGGATTCTTAAACCAGAAGGACATTTAATTATTGTAGAACACTTAAGAGATTTACCTAATTTGCTAGCCTTCTCATTCGGTTTTACACATTTCTTTTCTAAAAAAAACTGGCTAGATGTTTTAAAAAAAGCTCGTTTTGTTGAAACAAGAGAATCTAAATTCACACCATTTATGTCAATTTTTGTAAGCAAAATATGATAATTTATATGCAAACTCAACTACAAATTATTGGTTTTATTTTAATTGTATTAGCATTAGTACATATTGCATTCCCAAAATATTTTGACTGGCAAAATGGTTTGAAATCACTTTCGCTTATTAATAAGCAAATCTTTCAAGTGCATACATTCTTTATTGCATTTACCGTTTTTTTAATGGGACTGCTCTGCATAACTTCTGCAGAACAATTAATTACAACATCTTTGGGCAAGACAATTTCTTTAGGATTGGGTATATTTTGGTCTGTACGATTGCTTTTTCAATTTTTTGTTTATTCTCCAAAACTTTGGAAAGGCAAGACATTTGAAACAAGCGTTCATATTGTATTTACACTACTGTGGATCTACCTCAGCACATTATTTCTATTTATTTATTTTCAATAAAAAACCCATCTGTAGAATACAGATGGGTTTAAATTTTTAGAAATGCAATTCACCTACGCTTCTTCCATATACTCTTCTATAGGAGCACATGTACATATTAAGTTACGATCACCATAAGCATCATCTACACGACGTACAGTAGGCCAGAATTTATTGTCTGCCACATATTCAAGCGGATACGCTGCCTGCTCTCTTGTGTACGGTAAATCCCAGGAATCTGCTGTAAGCATCATTAGCGTGTGTGGTGCGTTTTTAAGCACATTGTTCTCGTTTTCTGCAGTTGCAGCGTCAATCTCTTTTCTAATACTCTTCATTGCATCGCAAAAACGATCTAGTTCAGATTTACTTTCACTTTCGGTTGGCTCGATCATCATTGTTCCTGCAACCGGAAACGATACTGTAGGTGCGTGAAAACCATAATCAATAAGACGTTTTGCGATATCTACTACTTCTATACCATTGTCTTTAAATGGGCGACAATCTATTATCATCTCGTGTGCTGCTCTACCCATTTCTCCAGAATACAAAACTTCAAAAGAACCTTTTAAACGTTCTTTAATATAGTTAGCATTTAGAATAGCTGCTTCTGTAGATTCTCTTAGACCGTCTGCACCTAACATTTTTATATAAGCATAGCTAATCAAACATACTAAAGAAGAACCCCAGGGAGCTGCTGAAATAGCTGTTATCGCCTGCTCACCTCCAGTTTTAATTACAGGGTTAGTAGGTAAAAAAGGAACAAGCTGTTTTGCAACACAAATAGGACCTACACCAGGACCACCACCACCGTGAGGTATCGCAAATGTCTTATGTAAATTAAGGTGACAAACATCTGCGCCAATAGCTCCAGGATTAGTTAAACCTACTTGTGCATTCATATTTGCACCATCCATATAAACCTGACCTCCATTTTCATGAATAATACCGGTGATTTCTTGAATAGCGCTCTCATACACTCCGTGGGTAGACGGGTAGGTAACCATTATAGCAGCAAGATTATCTTTATATTTTTCTGCTTTTTCACGTAAATCATCTACGTCAATGTTACCAGATTCATTTGCTTTAGTAACTACAACCTGCATCCCTGCCATTACAGCACTCGCAGGATTTGTACCGTGGGCAGATGATGGTATTAAGCAAATATTACGGTGGCTATCTCCTCTGCTCTCATGATACGCTCTAATAACCATTAGACCTGCATACTCACCCTGTGCACCAGAGTTAGGCTGTAATGAAGTACCTGCAAAACCGGTGATTTCATTTAATTGACTTTCTAATTTAGTAAGAACTTCTTGATATCCCTGTGCCTGTTCTACAGGTACAAAAGGGTGAATCCCTCCCCATCTTGGGTCGCTTAAGGGTAACATTTCTGACGCTGCATTAAGCTTCATCGTACACGATCCCAGAGAAATCATACTGTGATTTAAGGATAAATCTTTACGCTCTAATTTTTTAATGTAGCGCATCAATTCAGTTTCTGAATGGTAGCTATTAAAAACAGGATTAGTCATAAATTCTGTTTTACGACGTAAAGTTTCAGGGAATTCTTCAGCCTCAATTAATTGTTCTAAATGCGTGAATTCTTTACCTAAAGCTTCCGCAAAAACAGCTATAATTTTATTTAAATCTGCAAGGCTTGTTGTTTCATTAATAGATACTGAAACCGTGTCAGCGTCCGGGTAGTAAAAATTGATTTCATTTGCTTCTGCTAAACTTCGAACTGCATTTGCATCTGTTTTCACACGTATGGTATCAAAGTAAGCTGAATTTAATTGATACAATCCTAAATTTTCTAGGGCATCAGCTAAGGTTGTTGTGGTACGGTGAATTTTTGTTGCTATATATTTTAGTCCTTTTGGACCGTGATATACAGTGTACATACCCGCCATTACAGCAAGTAAAACCTGAGCTGTACATATATTTGAAGTTGCCTTATCTCGTTTAATATGTTGTTCACGAGTTTGTAAAGCCATACGTAATGCACGGTTGCCATTACGATCTTTAGTAACCCCTATGATACGCCCGGGAATATTTCTTTTATATTCTTCACGTGTGGCAAAATACGCTGCGTGTGGACCTCCGTAACCCAACGGAATACCAAAACGCTGCGTGGTACCTACCACAACATCTGCTCCTAAATGACCAGGTGATTCTAATAATACCAGACTCATGATGTCTGCAGCTACCGCAATCTTAATATCTGCATCTTTTGCTTTAGCTATAAATCCTGCATAATCGTGTACCTCACCACTTGCAGAAGGATATTGTAATAAAGCTCCGAAAAAGTCTGTCCCAAATTCAAATTCCTGAGGATTACCAACTACTAATTCTACTCCAACAGGAATAGCTCGTGTTTGAAGTACAGAAAGCGTTTGTGGCAAAACTTCTTTATCTACAAAAAACTTGACTACATTATTTTTCTTCTGGTCACGGGTGCGCACCGCGGCTAATAAGGTCATTGCTTCTGCTGCTGCTGTAGACTCATCAAGTAAGGATGCATTTGCCAGCTCCATACCGGTAAGATCTGCAATCATGGTTTGAAAGTTTAGCAACGCTTCTAAACGTCCCTGAGCAATTTCTGCCTGATAGGGAGTGTAAGCAGTGTACCAACCCGGGTTTTCTAAAATATTGCGCTGAATTACCGCCGGTATTTTCGCTTCGTGATACCCTAAGCCTATATAAGTTTTAAACAATTTATTTTTACTTGCAAGCGTATTTATATGAGTTGCGTACTCATATTCGCTCAAAGCAGGTTCTAAGTCTAATGGCTTTTTTAATTTAATACCATCAGGCAAAGTCTCATAAATAAGTTGATCTATAGAATCAACCCCTATCGCCTTTAACATCTCCTCCTTCTCTTCCGGTCTTGATCCTATATGCCTTAAAGCAAAAACATCTGTTCTCATATGCAATTTATGTGTGTTTAGAATTCCGCAAAATTACGATTTCAGTTATGAATAAAAGTCTATCAAACAGTGACTTTTTCAACGACCTCAAGCACTTATTAACAGTTATGCTATATTTGCGAAATGAAGTCGCTAAAAGGCATTTTTGATTTTTACATTAATAGCAGTATTCACGTGGCTTTAGCTGTACTTTGCATAGCCCTAATCACACAACATGAATTGCATCTCGAAAACGAAATAGCATTTAATTATTTTATTTTTTTTGGTACAATTACCGGGTATAATTTTGTCAAATATGCAACCCTCGCAGGACTACATCACCGCAACCTTACAGACAAGCTAAAAATCATTCAGTTATTTTCTTTTTTTTGCTTCGTAGCGCTGCTTGTTATAGCTTCTGGTTTTGAACCTCGATTCTGGATTTCATGTATCCCGCTGGCAGTCTTAACCGTGCTATATGCATTACCCTTTTTACCTCACAAAAAAAATCTAAGGATGGTGCCCACACTCAAAATTTTTATAATTGCAGCTGTTTGGGCTGGTGTTACAGCTTATCTGCCGGTTATCTATATTGATGCCCCCTGGTCCTGGGATATGAGTATTATTATAACCCAACGCTTTCTATTAGTTTTAGCGCTAATTGTACCCTTTGAAATACGCGATGCAAAATACGACTCACCTAATCTAGGGACACTCCCTCAATTAGTAGGCATAAAAAAAACTAAACTTTTTGGTTTAGTTATGATAATTATCGCTGTGGTTTTAGAATTCTTTAAAGATTCACTAAACACTTCAAATAGTATAATTCACTATCTAATCATTGCAATAACAGCAATTGCTATTTTAAGATCTTTAAAAAATCAAAATGAGTACTACTCCTCATTTTTTGTAGAAGGTATTCCTATACTTTGGTTTTTACTCCTGTTGCTTTTTAGCTAATTCTAGCTCCAGCTGCTCCTTTATACGCTCTTTACACTCTTCTGGCATCTTTAAGCATTTAGGATCATTAATAAGCTTTGTAAGTTTTACATTACGCTCAGAATATTCTGAACATTGTTTACAGATCATGTTATGTAAAATCATACTTATCTTTTCAAATAAGGAAGCATCCTTATATTGACCTTTATCACATATGTGACCTGCTTTTTTACAATCTACAAATAATTTCATCTCTTATAACCAGTTTTCTTGTAAGCAACTTGCTAGAGCTGTACGAGCCCTGTGAATGATTACCCATAAATTAGACGGTGTAATATCAAATTCTTTACAAATAGTTTCTGTATCCTGTCCTTCAATTGTTTTTTTTCTGAATATAGTGGCTTGCTTCTCTGGTAATTTATCAATACATGCATAAATGGCAACTCCTAATTCTGTGTTCTCTAAGTCATCTTCTGCCGTTTTATCAAAAGGGTCTGCAACGCGTTCCTCTAACCAATCACCGGCATCTTCATCATTTGCATAATTCATACGCACCTCTGCCTTCCCCTTATTAGAGTTTATTTTGCGATAATGGTCTATAATTTTACGTTTAAGAATTGAGATAAGCCAAGTGCGCTCGCTGGCTTCCCCTTTAAAATTTTTCATAGATTTTAACCCGGCTAAAAAGGTTTCTGAAATTATATCTTCAGCAATCTCTTTATCATTAACCTTTACAATTGTATAATTGTAGAGATAATCAGAATATTTATCAACCCATTTATGGGGATTGAGTTGGTGGTCTGCCATAATTGTTAAATCTGTCGTATCAACACCTTGCAAATCTACACAATTATAGGTTCTGAACTTCTGCGAATTTAAGTTTCCCTAGTAGCTTTTTAACAAGCGAACAAAACTTTTAATCTAAATGCCAGCAAACACCTACTTTTGTATTTGTTTAAAAATTTTGAGAGACATCAAATTTTAATCCACAGCAGTGGGAAAATACTATATTCTGTGTACGAAAAAACTTTTCCGAATAAGCGGTTTGCTAGAACTTCAAAATTCTTGAATGAAGTGCTTCCGGCAGGAAGTTCTATACTTGACTTAGGAGTAGAAAATCCGTTTTCAGAAATTATGAAAACTGAAGGTTTTAATGTTCAAAACACCAGTGGAGAAGATCTTGATACAAATACAAAAGCAGTAATACATACAGATGTTGATGCGGTTACCGCTTTTGAAATTTTTGAACATCTACTAGCCCCTTTTAATGTTTTAAGCGACATAAATGCTACTAAATTAGTAGCCAGTATACCTTTAAAACTATGGTTTTCTCCTGCTTACCAGAGTAAAACCGACAAGTGGGACCGGCATTATCACGAGTTTGAAGACTGGCAGTTTGACTGGCTTCTAGAAAAATCAGGGTGGATCATCAAAAAACGTGAAAAATTTACACATCCCGTCAAGAAAATAGGTTTCAGACCTTTATTACGCCTTTTTACACCTAGATATTATTTGATTTACGCAGAGCGAAAATGAAAATTGTAATCATCATACCTGCATACAACGAGGCAAATCTCATTAACTTAACCCTAGATTCTTTATTAAAGCAGCGTTTTTCTGCCGAAAAGATAATTGTGGTTGATGATGGCAGTACAGACCATACACCTGCTGTCGTTGCTAAATATGCTGCTTTGCATCCTACTATTAAATTAATTCAAAAAAAATCTGAAGCCGCTCATTTGCCCGGGAGCAAGGTTGTTCAAGCCTTTAATTATGGTTTAGAACGCTTAACAACTAACTACGATTTGCTGTGCAAGTTTGATGCAGATTTAATTTTTCCTGAAGATTATTTAGAAACTTTAGTGACACATTTTAAAAGCAGGCCAAATCTTGGTATGTACGGCGGCTTTTGTTACGTAGACAAAAACGGGGTTTGGGAGCTTGAAAATCTTACTAATAAAGATCATATACGTGGCGCTTTAAAGTGCTACCGTAAAGAATGTTTTAAGGCTATAAATGGTTTAAAAACAGCGATGGGTTGGGACACCCTTGATGAATTACTTGCGCAGTACCACGGCTGGGAGGTTGACACTAACGAGCATTTGCAAGTTAAACACCTTAAACCTACCGGATATACCTATTCGGCAAAAGCAAAATATAAACAAGGTGAAGCATTTTATGGTATGCGTTATGGCCTTTTACTTACTCTGGTCGCTTCCGCTAAATTAGCTTTACGAAAAAAGAACTTTCAACTATTCAACGATTATATAAGAGGCTTTTATAAGGCACAAAAAAAACACCTTCCCTACTTAGTTACTCAAGAGGAAGGTGCTTTTATAAGAAATCTTCGGTGGAAGAAGATTAAACAAAAGTTATTTTAAAACTTCTGAAATCACATCACCAGTTACCGCATTAGGAAATTCTATACCTAACAAAGCAGAAATAGTAGCTGCAATATCTGGTATCACCGTTTTTTGTGTGGTCTTACCCTTATTAATACCATTTCCGTAGAAAAGCAAAGGTACGTGTGTATCGTAACTAAACGCAGAGCCGTGAGATGAGCCAGTACCTCCACCACTTAAATAACCGGGATCTAAAACTATAAACACGTCACCACTACGCTTTTGATTAAATCCTTTTTGAACTAAAGAAGCTATACCACTTTCATAAGCCCCTTGTTCCATTTGAGCACGTGTATAAACCTTATCTACTGCATTATATTGCAATGCAAAATGCTTAATATCCTTTTGTAAATTTTCTGCATTAATATTCTCATTTGCCAGCACTTCATAACTAAAGAAAACCTGATAGTTTGATATGTTTTCAATCAAATCATCTCTCCCGTATTTTTGAGCTACAAAAGCGCTCAGTTCTTTATTAAATTCTGAACCTTTGAAGTATCCTGATGGGATTTTTAAACTTGTTAAGTACGCAGGTACGTTTACTGCTGCGTGATCTGCTGTTAAGAAAACAGTATAATTACCCTTCCCTACTTTCTGATCTAAAGCTTTAAAGAGACGTGCCAATTCTAGATCTAATCGTATATAAGTGTCTTGAATTTCTTTAGAATTTACTCCAAAATTATGCCCTACATAATCTGTACAACTGTAACTTACCGCAAGAAAATCTGTATCTGCATCCTTACCTAAATCCTCTCCATCAATTGCTGCAATTGCAAAATCTGTAGTAAGTGAATTTCCGTATGGTGTTGTTTTTAAAATATCATAGCCGCCATTTGTAGCTCCTAATTCTTTTAAATCATAAGGAAAAGTTGCTGTTTCTTTTCCTCTAAATCCACCTTCAAAATCATTAAGATCACTACCACTCTCGATATATTCTTTTATAGGCTTATAGGTGTCCCAAACTTTCATGTATGATTCTGGCTTCTTTTTATTATTGAATTCATTTACCCAATTAGGAAGATTTTCCATATAGTATGTACTCGTAACAAAACGCCCTTCATTTGCACCATAAAACCAGTAAGCTCCATTTGCTGTATGCCCTGCCGGTAGAATAGACCCTCTATCTTTTATAGCAACACCTATTGTTTTTCCGCGCATTTGCGTATGCATTCTGTTTTGATCTGTTACAGTTGTAGTCTTCATACGTCTAGGAGACATTTGTCCTACAGAATTATTTGCAGTTCCTACTGATGCTACAGTGGTATCTTCTGCACAATAGACATCCTTCTTCTCAAACTTATTATACCAGTTGTTAGATATTATACCGTGGTTTTGCGGTGTAGTTCCTGTATAAACTGAAGCGTGACCTGGGCCTGTATAGGTAGGCACATAATTAAAGTGATTATTCTGGCAGTCAAAACCTTCATTTTCTAAACGTTTAAAACCTTCACTACCATAATGCTTATCAAACCGGGTTAAATAATCATAGCGCATTTGATCTACTACGATACCTACAACAAGTTTAGGTTTTTGAGACTCTGCCTGACCAAAACTGTAAACACTCATTATTAGAAAAATACCTAATGAGTATGACTTAAAAAGTGTAAAATTCATCGATTAATTAATTTGTTTCACAAAGCTAAGGCTTTGTTTTATTAATAAGATTAAGTTAATCTTAAATAGGCGTCACACCTATTTTTGCTATTTTTAAGCCTGAATAAAAGAATATGGGATACCTAAAAGAGATTGGTCTTTATTTTATGATGATTAAGGGCGTATTTATAAAGCCCACAAAGACCTCTGTACTACGCAATCTTGTTTTGAAAGAAATAGATGATCTAATCATAGGATCACTAGGTATCGTATGTTTTATCTCCTTTTTTGTGGGTGGTGTAGTTGCTATACAGACTGCTTTGAATATGGATAACCCCATACTACCCAAGTCATTAATAGGATTTGCATCAAGACAATCTATTATTTTAGAATTTGCCCCAACCTTTATTTCTATAATAATGGCTGGTAAGGTAGGTTCTTTTATTACATCGAGCATAGGTACTATGAGAGTAACAGAGCAAATAGATGCTCTGGAGGTTATGGGGATAAATTCTTTAAACTATTTAGTTTTCCCTAAAATTATAGCAATGTTATTTTATCCTTTCGTAATTGCTATCGCAATGTTTCTTGGTATTTTAGGAGGCTACTCTGCAGCAGTATTAGGTGGTTTTTCTACCGGTGATCAATTTATACAAGGGCTTCAAGAAGATTTTATACCGTTTCAACTCGTGTATGCTTTCTTAAAAACTTTTGTCTTTGCATTGTTACTTGCCACCATCCCATCATTTTTTGGATATTATATGAAAGGTGGTGCGCTTGAAGTTGGTAAAGCCAGTACAACCTCATTTGTTTGGACCAGTGTATTTATCATTTTATCTAATTACGTTATCACTCAATTACTTTTAAGCTAATGATCGAAGTTAAAGATTTAAAGAAAGGATTTGGTGGAGATGAATTAGTCTTAAAAGGAATTTCCACAACTTTTGAAAAAGGAAAGACTAACCTGATTATAGGTCAAAGTGGGTCTGGTAAAACTGTTTTTTTGAAATGTTTGTTAGGTCTTTTTAGACCTACGGAAGGTCGTATACTTTATGATGGTGAAGCCTACTCAGAACTTTCTTCAGAAAATCAACGCACGTTGCGTGAGCAAATGGGAATGGTATTTCAAGGTAGTGCGTTGTTTGATTCTATGACGGTAGAAGAAAATATAATGTTTCCGTTGAGAATGTTTACTAAGCAGCGTAAAGCAGAACGATTAGAACGCGCTAATGAAGTTATAAAACGTGTAAATCTTATTGATGCAAATAAAAAATTACCTTCAGAAATCTCAGGAGGTATGCAAAAAAGGGTGGCTATCGCTCGAGCGATAGTTAATAATCCTAAATATTTATTCTGCGATGAGCCTAACTCAGGTTTAGATCCTCGTACGGCTACACTTATTGATAATCTTATACAAGAAATAACTCACGAATATGGCATTACTACGATCATAAATACGCACGATATGAACTCTGTGATGGAAATAGGCGAAAAGATCGTATTTCTACAAAAGGGGCATCTAGCCTGGGAAGGTTCTAAAGACACTATTTTTAAAACAGACAACAAAGATGTAACTGACTTTGTTTACTCTTCAGATCTATTTAAAAAGGTACGTGAGGCTGTATTAAAGGATCAAGCGGGAGAATAATACGCATATTTCCCATTTACTCTCTTTATCTTAGCAAAAATCAATTAATAGCGAGCAATATCTAAAGTATCTAGATTATACTTAATCTTAATCCAGTTTCTTAATTTTATTTCTTCTTTTTTCTTAGTTACTTCATTCAAATTAGAATTCCATTTTACAAAAAATACAGGGATTGTATCTGCCTTTTTAAAATCGGTATTAATTGTATTCGAGAACCCAAAACGCTCAATACTTTCATAGTTTACGTGAACTTCTTCACTTAATCCCTGAAAAGGAATACCTGAAGATCGTAATCGTGCTACTTCGTTCTCAAGTAATTCTATCTGACTATTTTTATCGGTCAATGCTTGCTGATTATTCACATAAAGATCTTCAAGAATTCCAGACCTTACAGCACTAGAAAGTTGTTCTGCCATTTCTGATGATTGATCTGAGCCCTGGTGAATTTTTAAATCTACCTCTTTCAAATTTTCATTTTCACGAAGGCCGTCATACCATTCTGCAATTTTCTGCTTAGGAACTAGAGCACCTATTAAATAAACATCTATACGCTTACTTTTATAATCCTGAGATAATTTTACAACTTCTGCCCCTTCATATTTAATTACTGTTTTTACATACTCATCTGTAGCACTATTAAAAACCTGTGTTTTATACAGATTATAAAACAAGAACATACTAGGAATCATCACAATTAAAGCCACTAACGACGCCATTTGAGCAACAAATCTACGACGCTTGCTATTTGCATATTTAACCATAGGAAATCCTAATAGCTTAGATACTAAAAAGGTAGAAAGAGCAATAAACACGGCATTGATAGAAAATAAGTAAAAGGCTCCTGTATAGTAGGAGGGTTCACCCATTGCAATACCATAACCCACAGTACACAATGGAGGCATTAATGCAGTAGCAATTGCAACACCAAAGATTACGCTTGCCATTGTGCCCTTTTTAGTTTTACCTACAATAAGAGCAAGCCCACCAAATATAGCTACCAGAACATCTAATATGGTAGGATAGGTACGTGCTTCAAGTTCTGGAGTTAATTCAGTAATAGGAGAAATCAAAAAGTAAATAGTTGCGGTAAGTACACTAAGAACTATCATAACCGCTAAGTTGATCAATGATCTTCGTAGTGTCTCAATATCATTAATTGCTAATGAAAGACCTATACCTACGATAGGTCCCATTAAAGGAGATATTAACATCGCTCCTATTACTACAGCAGTACTACTAACATTTAAACCTATAGAGGCAACAAATATTGAAAATATAAGAATCCACGCGTTATGCCCTTTAAAGGAAATATCTTTCTTTACAGCTTCAATAGTTGAATCTCTATCTGTATCGTCACGTATATCTAATAATTCAGACATAAATTGACGGATATTTCTTAAAAGGCTTTTAGCATCTTTTTTTACTGCCTCGTTGGAAACAATTTTCTCTTCTCCTGCTTGTTTACTTTCTTCTACCATAAATTGTTACACGAGATCACTCCCAAACTTTTCTTTAACTTCATTTCTCATAATCTTGACATCCTGTTCTTTTGCCTTTGGCATAATTACAAGCACATCCTGACTATCAACAACAATAAAATCTTTCAAACCATCTACTACAATTACTTTACCTGGCTGTGTACGTATTAAATTACCTGTAGACTCCTTAGAAACTACTTTAGCGTTTACAATTACATTGTCATCTTTATCCTTATCAAGCTTATCGTATAGAGATCCCCAGGCACCTAAATCACTCCAGTCAAATGTTGCCGGAATAACCCCTACGTGTTTACTTTTTTCAAGTATTCCGTAATCAATACTTATATCTTCTGCTTTAGCATAATTCTCTAATATAAACTGAGCTTCGCTTTGAGTATTTAAAGCGTCATATCCGCTATTAAATAGGGAAAACATTTCAGGTAAATATTTCTCAAATGCTTCTATAATTCCTTTGGCACTCCATATAAAAATCCCTGCATTCCAAGAGTAATTACCTTCAGCCAGGAATGATTTAGCTGTATTATAATCAGGTTTTTCCTTAAATGCTTTTACGGTTTTAACATCAGAATCTGCTGCGGCATATTGAATATAGCCATAACCTGTATGTGGGAAAGTAGGTTCAATCCCCAGTGTTACTAATAGTTTTTCTTCAGAACTATCTGTTGCGCAAGCCTGAAACGCGGTCTCTAAATCTCGTAGAAATGAAGCTTCATCCTCTATCCAGTGATCACTAGGTGCAACGATCATAACTGCATCAGGATTTGACTTGTAGATTTTTAAAGCAGCTAATAAAATACACGGTGCCGTATTACGCATTGCAGGCTCAAGCACTATATTCTCATCCTTAACTTTAGGCAATTGCTCATTTACAAGTGCTTTATACCGTTCATTTGTTAAAACCAGCACATTATCTGCGGGTACGGTCTGAGACAAACGACCAAAGGTGCGTTCTATCAAGGTTTCTCCCGCACCAAGAATGTCATGAAATTGCTTAGGATAACTTGCCTTACTAAGTGGCCAAAAACGAGATCCTACTCCACCAGCCATTATAATTGCGTAATAATTTTTATTCATAAGTGATTATTTTAACAGCTCTATTTCTGCGTTAGGCTGAAATAAATAAATTCGTCCAGTTGCGGTCTCTAAGCATTCATAGCGCTTAATACGCCTTACACCTTTCTTAAAAATTTTACCGTTGTAAATTCTAAAAAGACTGCCCTCCGGAATTTCAAATATATAGTTTTTATCATTGGGAGGGTCAAATTCCTTAAGAGCAAGCGACAACTTAGCATCAGTATCACTACTGGCCTTAGGATTTTTAAAATGATGTGCTAGAACCGGTAAAATTTGTTTTGGAAAAATTTCGGGACGTATAAAGGGAAGCATAAGGTTTTGAAAGGTATATTTCCATTCCCTACCGTGAGGTTTTATACGCGCTCCATATTTCTGAAAAGCAACTAAATGTGCAATTTCGTGAATCAAGGTTATTAAAAAACGATAGGTATTCAGATTTGTATTTACAGTAATTTGATGTCCACCATCTGACAATCTTCTATAATCCCCGTGTCTTGTAACACGCTCATCTACGATTTTAAGATGTACACCAAAGTTTTTGATTAATTCAAAAACGGGCATTACAGCCTGCTCAGGTATATATTTACCTAAAATCTCTTTCATAAATTAAGGCGTAGTTGCCGATACCTGTAATACTTTACCGTTATAAAATTTTTGAGCAGTAAGAGCAAAATTAGCGATATAAGAAGCCATTTCCTGAGCGGAAAGTGGCGCTATATAACCCGGAAACGCTTCTTCAAGCATTTCGGTCTGCACGGCTCCTAAGGCTAACACATTAAAAGCAATACCTTGCTCTTTATATTCCTCCGCTAGCAATTCACTTAAGGTAATTACCGCTCCTTTACTAGAACTGTATGCTGCAAGACCCGGAAATTTTGAACTCCCCTGAATACCACCCATACTGCTTACGGTAACCACATGTGCTCCTTTAACCATAAATGGAAGAATTGTCTGAGTTAAAGCAGCAACTCCGAACACATTAACCTCGTAAACGCTGCGGAATGATGCTGCAGAAATTTCTTCAAAAGGCTTATTCACTAAAGCTCCTGCGTTGTGAATTAAGACATCAACGGAATTCCAGTGGTTACTCACAAAATCTGAAACTTTCTTCAAGTCTGATGCGTTTGTAATATCAAAAGAGAAAGTATGTATTCTTTCTAAATTTAACTCCTTTAAAGGCTTCTCATTACGTGATAAAGCTAATACGTTGTGACCTTGAGCAGCTAAAAGTTGTGCCATTTCAAAGCCTATCCCTCTACTCGTACCTGTAAGAATTATGTTTTTCATATTACTCATTCCAGATAATTTCGTGATTCAAACTATTAGTCATCCCCTCAACTCCCGGAATTAATTGATTAACAACAGATGCTATATGATCAAAATTCATAACTGCAGCCTCATCATCTACGTGATGGTAATAATCAAAATTTGTAAAATCAAATGTTGACACAGTTTGCGCCGGTATTTTAAAAACTTCATAAAACGCATAGTTATCACTACGTTTAAACAAATTATATTCTTTCGCCTGAGGCAAGAATCCCATTACTTTTGCTCCTGAATAACTATTAAACTTTTCAGCCATATTGCTATTTTCAAATCCTGTAAGATATACGCTATAATCCTTACCAATCATTGGTACGCCTATCATCTCAATATTAAACATTACATACGGCTTAATCTCTGTAGTTTTTAAACGAGCTGCTAAATGTGCAGAGCCCAAAAGACCTAATTCTTCAGCAGAAAAAAGAGCAAAGATAATACTGCGCTTATTTGACTTTGATTTTGCAAAATATTTAGCTAATTCAATAACTGCAGAAGTTCCGGAAGCATTATCATTTGCCCCATTTGCAAGTACATCTCCATTAACAGCTTTTGCAGTTCCTATATGATCATAATGCGCTCCTATTACTACATATTCATTTTTCAATTTAGGATCTGTACCTTCTAGCATACCTACAATATTGTACCCAGAAACTCCTTTAGCATCAAATTTATCTCTATATGAGCTGAAATATGATTTTACACCTGCATCTTGAAATTGTTTGATGATATAGGTCGCTGCCTCGTCTATACCTTCACTACCGGTTTTTCTACCCTGCAAATCATCTGATGCTAAAAATTCTATATGTTTTTTAATCGCGTCAGCACTTACATTAGCATTGGCATTTGCAGATTCTTTCGCTTCAACAATTGCTGTCTTAGTATCTGTTTGAGAGGAATACCCCTTAGATGCATCAGCGGCTGCCGTTGCGTCAACTTCGCGTACATCAGAATGGCTTCCACATGCCATAAAAGTAAATGCACTTAGTGTAACTAAAATTTTTCTCATAGGTTCAAGATAAAAAAATCCCATCAGGTTTTGACGGGATTTTAAATTATAATCTATTTGTAAACTGTCAACATATTAGGTCAACATTAAAATAGGATTTTCTATATACATTTTTAAAGTCTGTAAAAACTGTGCTCCTGTAGCACCATCTACAGTACGGTGATCGCAAGCCATAGATAATGTCATCGTGTTACCCACTACAATTTTACCATCCTTAACTACTGGCTTTTCAATAATTGCACCTACAGAAAGTATTGCTGAATTAGGCTGATTTATAATCGAAGTAAAGTTTGTAATACCAAACATTCCTAAGTTAGAAATCGTAAACGTACTACCCTGCATTTCTTCAGGCTTCAATTTTTTATTGCGTGCTTTGCCGGCAAGTTCTTTAACTTCTGCATTTATTTGCTGTAATGATTTTTCATTAGCAAATTCTACTACAGGAACTACGAGACCGTCTGGTACTGCAACTGCAACACCTATATGTACGTGTTTATTTAAACGCATCTTATCGTCAAACCACTGCGAGTTTACTTGAGGATGCTGCTTTAAAGCGATAGAAACCGCTTTAATGATCATATCGTTATAAGAAACTTTTGTGTCTGGCAATTGATTGAACTGACCGCGAAAAGCAATCATATTCTCCATATTAAACTCTACGTTTAAATAGTAATGCGGTGCCGTAAATTTAGATTTACCAAGAGATTTTGCAATCGCTTTACGCATTTGAGAATTACTTACATCCTCATAACTTTCTTCTCCAGTCGCAACAAATTGTTGAATGTTACCTCCTGAAGCTGCCGGAGAATAATTTTCTATATCCTTACGTACGATTCTTCCGTTTTCACCACTCCCTGATACTTTAGAAATATCTACACCTTTTTCCTCTGCTAATTTTTTAGCTAAAGGAGATGCAAAAACACGACCATCTGCAGATGATGAATTTTGAGGTTTTGAAGCTTCTTTTTTAGATTCCTCTTTCTTAGGAGTTTCTTTTTTAGATTCTTCTTGTTTAGGTGCTTCTTTCTTAGATTCTTCCTTCTTAGGCGCCTCTTTTTTAGAATTTTCTTTTTTAGCTGATCCGCTTTTATTTCCGCTTATAATACCGGAAACATCTGTACCCTCTTCACCTATTATAGCAAGTAAGGCATCAACTTTTGCTGTTTCTCCTTCTTGAATACCTATATGCAGTAATGTGCCATTATAAAAAGACTCAAACTCCATAGTTGCTTTATCAGTTTCAATTTCTGCAAGTATATCGCCTTCTTCTACCTTATCTCCTACTTTTTTCAACCACGAGGCAACAGTACCTTCCTCCATTGTATCACTCAATCGAGGCATAGAAATTACCTCAACGCCTTCTGGAATATCAGAACTTTCAGCATTATCAGATGATTCTTCTTCAGAAGAATCTTTTTCTGAATCTCCCTCATTTTCTGCTTCCTCCTTTTTAGAGTCGTCGGCTTTTTCTTCTTTTATATCAGATTTTGATGCTGAATCAGATTCAGAGCTTCCGTCAATTAAACCTGAAATATCTTCTCCTTCTTCTCCTAAAATCGCTAAAAGAGCATCTACATTAGCAGTCTCTCCTTCTTGAATACCTATATGAAGTAGTGTGCCATCGTAAAAAGACTCGAACTCCATAGTAGCCTTATCGGTCTCAATTTCTGCAAGTATATCGCCTTCTTCTACTTTATCACCTACTTTCTTAAGCCAAGATGCAACGGTTCCTTCTTCCATTGTATCACTAAGGCGAGGCATTTTTATTACTTCTGCCATATTATTATACTGGTTTATGTGCTAAAAATGGATAATCTTCCTGCTCGTAAACAACATCATACATAATTGATTTGTCTGGGAATTCACTTTCTTCAGCAAATTTCTCACACTCAGCAACTCGTTTCTTTACGCGCTTATCTATTTCTTTTAATTCTTCTTCAGTTGAATATTTCTTCTCTAACAAAATATCTTTAACCTGAGTAATCGGGTCAATTTTTTGATATTCTGCTACCTCATCTTTAGTTCTATATTTCTGAGCATCACTCATAGAGTGACCTCTGTAACGATAGGTCTTCAGCTCTAAAAATGTAGGACCATCACCACGACGTGCTCGTGCTATCGCCTCGTCAAAAGCTTCTGCAACAGCAACAGGGTTCATCGCGTCAACAGGACCACAAGGCATCTCATAACCCAATCCCAACTTCCAGATATCTTCGTGATTCGCAGTACGCTTTACTGAAGTTCCCATTGCGTATCCGTTATTTTCAACACAGAATACAACTGGAAGTTTCCAGTTCATCGCCATATTAAACGTCTCATGTAAAGAACCTTGTCGCGCAGCACCATCACCAAAAAAAGTTAATGTTACCGCTTCGCGCTTAAAGTATTTATCTCCAAAAGCAAGACCAGCTCCTAATGGAATTTGACCACCTACGATACCGTGACCTCCGTAAAAACGAAACTCTTTAGAAAATATATGCATAGAACCACCTAGCCCCATAGAGGTACCGGTTTTTTTACCGTAAAGCTCTGCCATTACACGTTTAGGATCTTCTCCCATACCTATAGGCTGCACGTGATTACGATATGCAGTAATCATTTTATCTTTTGTAAGATCCATAGCATGCAATGCACCTGCAAGAATAGCTTCCTGACCATTATATAAGTGCAAGAACCCTCTAACCTTTTGTTGAATATAGACTTGAGCTAATTTATCTTCAAACTTGCGCCAGAAGGACATCTCTTCATACCAATTTAGGTATACTTCTTTTGTGATTTCTTTCATTAAATATGGGTTTATCTATACACCAGCTCGTCTTAATTTGACGAATAACAAAAATAGTATATTCATAAGGAAGAGAGAAAGTCTTTCCTTAAAAAAAACAATACTCTTTAAAGATTGAAAAATAGACCAGATTATGACTACTTAAGTACTATTTAATAATGTATTACAGGTATTCTTGTGTAAATAATAATGGCAGAAGATTTTGTAGCGATTCACTTTTAAAAACAGTTCCGCGTTCTCCCATAAAATATATATTAATAGGCTGTTTTTGCTTAACTTCATATTCAGCCATCGCCTGTCTGCAAGAACCACAGGGAGGAATAGGCGTTAATGTTTCTTTATTTTTCGCCTTTGCTGAGATTGCCATCATTTTAATTACAGCATTTGGGAAATTAGCTCCTGCGTAGTAAATCGCCGTACGTTCTGCACAAAGACCCGAAGGATAGGCTGCATTTTCTTGATTATTCCCTTTTATAATCTCACCATTGTCTAATAAAATTGCTGCACCTACGTGAAATTGAGAATAAGGTGCGTATGCCGCTTCCCGGGCTTCAAAGGCCGCCAGCATTAGGTTGTGTACATCTTCCGGTAATTCTGAAAGATCATCATATACATCAAGTTCAGATTGAATCTGTATTTTTTTCATCTATAAATTTAAAATAGGCTATACTATTACTGATCTCAAATACTAATTAGAGAAAGCTTATTAGAGAATACAAATTAATACTCCGGATATTCATCCCCAAAGCTGAAGGTAATACCAAAACGTAATGTATTTTCTAAAGGATTGCGCACCTGAGTTGTAGAAAAGAGATAGGAAACATCAATATCAACTGCTGTATATCTAAAACCTAAACCTAAGGTCGCAAATTTACGTGCTCCTTTTAAATCGCTTTCGTTAAAATAACCTGCCCTAAAAGCAAATACATTATCATAATTGTATTCTGCCCCAAGTGACCAAGTTACCTCTTTAATCTCTTCGCTTATTCCGTTAGGAGCATCTCCAAAAGATTGAAAAACACCTTCAAAAAAGCCTATAGATTGATAATCTGAATTATCTGTACCATCTATAACGCCGTCACCATTAAAATCCTGAGGAGAAGGAACGAGTAATTTATTAAATTCTAAACCTATTGCTACAGTATTATAGGGGTCTAATATAAAATCAAAACCACCTCCTAATCTTAGATTTGTAGGTATAAAATTTTCTTGCCCTGCATCATCATATTTAATTTTAGGACCTATGTTAGAGATATTAAATCCACCTCGCCATCTCCCATCAAAATCGTTGTAGGATATTTGTTCAGATTGATAATATCCTGCGATATCAACACCTATAGACCCTGCTGCACTTGCATCTTCATCCTGTACCTGCAGTTTTAAATTACTTCGTAAGTAGCGGCCTGCAACTGCCATCGAAAAACGATCACCTAAACGTAGCGCATAAGAAACGTCAAGTGTAAATTCGTTAGGACTTAATATTAAGGGATTGTCTATTTGCGCCTCGTTATCTACAGCCTCTATTTCTCCAAGACTAAAATAACGTAAACTACCTGCAAACGCGCTACGATCGCTAAACCTGTTATAATAGGTAATTTGCCCTAAAAATATATCATTTACTAACTGACTCAAGTAAGGTGTATAATTAAACCCAACACCCTGTTGCGATTCAATAAAGGCATATTTAGCAGGATTCCATTGTTGTGAGTAGGCATCAGGACTAGAAGCCACGCCCTGATCTCCCATACCAGCAGATCGCGCATCTGCTGCAATAGCTAGAAAAGGAACTCCTGTGGTAATAGGGCGACCTTCAACATCTTGAGCTGCTGCAGGCAATACACTTACTAGAACAAGAAAGAAAGGTAGAAGTTTATTCATTAAAGTAGCGCTTTTTGACAAATATATATTAAATGCTTATAGGATGACTAATTTCTCAAATTTTTCAACCTTCTTATTCGTTAACGTAGATTTAACGGTAATCTTATACACATAAACGCCTTTTCCGATTTTTTGTCCAAAATCATCAAGACCATCCCAAGTAATCTCTCTAGATAAAAATCCCGAAGTGCTCACCATTTGATTTATTGTCTTAACAACCTTGCCCGAAATTGTAAAAATCTGAACCTGTACTTCTAATGGTTCATAAGGTCTGTTATGATTAAACCAGAACTCTGTATAATTTACAAAGGGATTGGGATAGTTGAGTACGTTTTCTAATTTTAGTTCATCATCTCCCGCTACGATAAATTGTAAATCTGCAGTTGACGAATTATTATAAGTATCCCAGGCGACAACAGTTACTGTATGCAACCCCGGTTCTAAATCCCTAAGTTTACGCAACGCTCTGCCTAAATTAAAGTTATCTGTATCACTCTCGTAAAAATCATTAAGAATAATAGGGTTCTCTTCATCCCCATCTAAAATTGCTATTAAATCGTGACCTATTCCGCTTGCCGTATTTATACCATTTACATCTTCTAATTTAACCAGAAGTGTGGGTGAGGTATTTGTAATTCCGCCATTTACAAAACCCTCATCATTCATATATAGGTTAATCAAAGGCCCCTCATTATCTTCGGGTGCATTCTCATTTAAGCCCCCTACAAGTATTCCTTGATCTACTCCCGCTTGATCTTCTAGAACTCCATCTCGTTTGCTGTAAAAATTAACCCTTCCATTTCCTAATGGTATTGCAGCGTCTTTTGGAACTACAAAATTAAAAGTAAACGCTCCGTTCTCTACACTCGCCTGGCCCCTGTACAAAATAGCCCCTAGTGATTTAAAATCTAGAATTAATAAGTTTCCGGCTGCATCTGTAGTGCCGTCATTCCCCAGTGTTTGTCTGTTTATATACTTATCATATATGGTAGTTGCAAGATCACCCGTGTAATCTTCTATACGATTACCCGAAACGTCAACCACTTCCCCACTCATTCTTATACAACTCAAGGCTTTCAACGTATCTGTTTGTTGCGATACCGGAATATCATTTATAGTCGTAAGTCTAATATTTGGTTTAGCAAAAGCTAATTTCATTGCAGGATCACCTATATAAAAAATTACCCGGCGGTTATCATCATTTATTTGGTTTTTAGTCTCCCGCAGGTTTTCAGCAACACTTTTTATTTCATTGGTACCAAAGGAAAATAGGTCTGAAGTAAGTTGCCTGTTGAATGCAACGCCCAGCCTCACCGAAATTTCTCGGGTAGTAGCAACAAGACCCACTGCACCACCACCAGAGTTCCAAAATAATTCTTCTCCGGCCGCCGTACGATTGGGATTATCAAAGCGAGTAAACTCACAAGTTACCGTGACAATCACCGGAAGCTTATCTGTATTATTTAAATTCTTAGCATTGTCACGTGTAAAAATAAATTCTGAAGCCAGCGTATTTTCGCCACCATGCCCCAAATACGCCATAACCAATGCACCTACCTCTAGTTCGTTTGAGATCGCCTCATTTACCTCGGGATACCTATTACCACCAGCAGAAGATTGCTGCTGATAACTATCACTATGTATTTTCTTTACGTTTATAAATGGTTTCTCAATCTGAATCTGATCTCCAAGAGCATCAATTGTAGATTCTAATTCTGCAAACTCCCAGGGTAAATCAACATCATCACTTACTAACACAAAATTATTGCGCCACCTCCCTAAAGCAGCCTGTGAATCGTATCGGATTATTTTATCTACAACAGCATTTGCGAGTTGAGGCGTATCTGCTAAAATTCTACCTACAGCCACATCAAGACGGTCTGCCCCACCATTACCAGAAGGACTTCCATTCTCAATAACTCCCTCATTAAGATCTAGAGAGCCAAAATAATCATCGCTCATATACGACTGAGACTGTGAGAAGCTGTAATATGTATTAAATGTGGGTACGATGTTGTTATTATTTGCGATACGATCTTTGTAATCAAAAGAAGTATCCCCAAAAAGACATAAATATTTAAGCCGGGCATCTGGTGATGAAGCATTATCATAAACATAGCGCACCAGATTACGTATCGCTCCTATATCTGCATTTCCAGAATTAAATTCATTATAAATAGCATTAAGCGTAACCACTTTTACATTTAAATTTCGATAGTTTCTGTTGTGATTTGCTAAACGCTCTGCCTGCGACCTTAAGAGTTCTGATGTTACTATTAAATAATCTACGTTTTGAAAACCAGCAGCACTCTGAAAAATACTTCCTTTAATATTTTGATTTTGCACTAAAGAATTTCCGTTTTCGCGTTGCGGAAGATAAAAATCCTGAGGATTAAGTGCTATATAATTACGCTGTAAACCTAACTGCGCCTTAAAACTAAAATCTGAAGCACTCTCAGCATTTACTACTGAAGTTATGGCTGTTTTATTAGTTACATCCCAAACTTCAGAAAATTCAGAAGCATTACTCAAATCATAACGAACTACTCCTAAAGTATTTGCCGTACTATTCTTTGAAAAAGCCAGTTGAACTCCTGTTCCAACTAATCTTCGCTCTGCTCCTATCGCTATAAAATCTAAAAATCCCGCTCCCGAAGGATTTCCGTTGTTATTATAACTAAGCGTTAGATTTAATTGATCGCCACTTATAGTTATAGGAGGATTTGATATAGGAGTAAAAAAACTATCATAGGCGGCATCACGCGCTAAAATAGATTCATTTATAGGTAAAATATTTAATGTAGAAACTAAATTTCCGTTTAAGTTAACCGTAAAAGACGTAGGCGATTCTGAAATTGCTGCCGTATAAACCCGAAGACTCACAGGAGTTGATGCAACTCTATTTGGAAAGCTAAACTCAAAAGTTTGTTCATTTTCAATATCAAAACGCTCTCCAAACCAGCGTCTACCAAGATTAAGTAAGTTTTGATCGTCTAACTCGTGATATTGATAATCATCAAATGTATTAATCACCATATCTGCGCTCGCAGTAGGTTGTTGTAACTCTCTAACGCGTAAGCCAGGCCCTCCAGAAGCGGTAATAAGATAAGAAGTCCTATCTGTATAGGCATTAATATGCGTCAAACTTTCAGCATTGAATCCCTGTGAACCTTCGGCATAAAATAAGATGTAATCTGTGTCGTCAAAACGGGAATCTGCTTCTCCCACGACTTTAATTGTATTTTCCTGCGGGTCAAATAACGAATTATCTGCATTTCGCAAGGGTAGCATAGCACCACCGTTTCCATATATTTTTAAATTCTGCGGATTGATTGCATTAACATTCATTCCCAATGACTCCAGAAAACTTTTATCGAGTTTATAAATTCCGGTTTTCTCTACATAGAATTTATAAATAGCTCCAGAAGCAAGCACAGAATTTTTAGTTTCTTGTAGAACTGCAGAACGATTTGATTTAGAACGCTGCTCTATATATTCTATTCTAAAAGACTCCACACGTTTTAAAATCTTATTCTCGTAAAATAAAGGTGAAAAATCAAACTCAAAATATGTTTCTCCCCGAGCAGCAGAGATGCCTGACTTAAACTGAAAATCTTCAGTGATCGTATTTATATCTAAATCCTTTAAATCTTGCACGTTTATAGCCTTAATGGAGAGCGGTATGAACTTAACAGAAGATATAGCCATACTAGCGCTTACCTTCCACCTATTGTGGTATTTGATTCCTGTAACTGCAGAATAGCTAAAAAATTCAGATTCAAAACCAGGCACAAACCTCGGTGTTGAATTAGTAGAAATATTTGCAGGCTCACTCCAATTTATAACAAACTCTTTATTCTGCGCAGACATCGTGCAAAAGGTAATAAGGCCAATAAAAAGACGTATAAATGTTCTCATTATGTATTTAAGAATGCTTTGCAAAATAAGTAAGAAATCTAATATAATTACCCATACGGTATAAGTTATACTAAAGAGTGTCCTTTTTCGTTAAGTAGAAGCTAACTCTCTGTATTAATTGACTTAGTAATTTGCATAACTTATAATTTTATTGCAATTTGACTGCTTTATAGTATATTGCAGTCCCAAATTTTGCTTAAAGAATTTACACCTATGAATAGGAATCTTGTGCTTAAATCGCTTAGCTTCAGCCTTGTTGCAGTACTTCTAACAAGCTGCGGAGGCAAAGGCAAAGACTACAAAAACAGCTCTAGAGCTACAGGCTGGAGTATTAATGACAGAGATGGCGGTTTTCAAGCCAATACAGATTATAAGGAGCAGGAAGCCGCTCCCGGTTTAGTCTTCATTGAGGGTGGTACCTTTACAATGGGACAGGTTCAGGACGACGTTATGCACGACTGGAATAATACTCCAAACCAACAGCACGTACAATCGTTCTATATGGATGAGACCGAGGTGACTAATCTTATGTATCTTGAATATTTAGACTACTTAAAAAAGGTTTTTCCCCCAGAGGAAGCAAACTATCGCAATATCTATTACGGTGCTTTGCCAGATACGCTAGTATGGCGTAACCGTCTTGGCTTTAATGAGACTATGACCGAGAATTACCTGCGTCACCCTGCTTATGCAAGATATCCTGTAGTAGGCGTTAGCTGGATACAAGCCGTAGAGTTTGGAAACTGGAGAACAAACCGTTACAATGAATTTGTTTTAGAACAGGAAGGCTATACTCAAAAAGGAGCAAAATATAATGTAGATGCAGAGTCTACATTTGATACATATACCTACTTACAATCACCTAGCTTGACTTATGGTGGGCAGGATGATGTAATTAGAGGAGGAAGAGCTTCTGCTCAACGTGAAAAAGCAAATACCCCAAAAGCAAACCCAAATAATCCCGGAGGAAGCCCTGAGGCAAAAGATATTTACGTGCAAATGAAAGATGGTATTATCTCTACAACAAAATACCGTCTCCCTACCGAAGCAGAATGGGAATATGCTGCTTTAGGACTTGTAGGAATTAGAGAATATAACGTCTACCGTGGTAGAAAAAAATACCCTTGGGATGGTGCTTATACACGATCTGGCAATCGTAAAACACGTGGTGATCAATTAGCAAACTTCAAACAAGGAGATGGTGATTATGGCGGTATTGCGGGCTGGTCAGATGATAATGCAGATATTACTGCAGAGATTAAATCGTATGCTCCTAACGATTATGGCTTGTATGATATGGCAGGTAATGTATCAGAATGGGTAGCTGATGTATACAGACCTATTGTTGACGATGAGTACAATGATTTTAACTACTACCGTGGTAACGTTTACACTAAAAATGCTATAAACGAAGATGGTACCGTTAAAGTTCTTACTACCGCAGATATCGTTTTTGACACTCTTGATAACGGTAAAATAATTGCGCGTAATTTACCTGGAGAAATTTTACAGGTTCCTGTAGATGATGATGAGACGTATTTAAGAACTCAGTTTTCTGAAAGTGATAACCGTAATTTTAGAGATGGTGACAAGCAATCATCAAGATATTACCAAAGCTTCTCAGATACGGAATCTACAAACGATAGAATGTATGACTCTCCTATAAATAAAATATCTAGAGGTGAGGATGGTTTAAATAAAGAATACGACAAAGCAAATGACCGTACTACTTTAATAGATGATGAGGTTCGTGTTTATAAAGGAGGCTCTTGGAGAGACAGAGAATACTGGTTAGATCCCGCTCAACGCAGATACTTACCACAATCTATGGCTACAGATGATATAGGATTTAGAAATGCTATGTCAAGAGTAGGATCAAAAGCTACTAAAAATAAAACACCTAGAAACTAATTTAGATCTACGGTAACAAACATAAATTTTCAATAAAATGCCCTCAGCTTCTTGCTTTGGGCATTTTTTTTAACTGATTAATATGGAAATAAATGATATTCACTCACTTTTCTTAGAAAGTAAAGGAGTTACCACAGACACTCGTAAAATAGAGAAAGACACTATATTCTTTGCACTGAAAGGTGACAATTTTAATGGAAACTCATACGCAGTAGAAGCTCTAGAGCACGGAGCATCCTATGCAATTATCGACGATAAAGATTATGCATCAGACGATAGCCGCATAATTTTAGTTAAAGATGCACTTAAGACACTTCAAGATCTTGCACACACACATAGAAAGTTTTTAGACATTCCTATATTAGCCTTAACAGGAAGTAATGGTAAAACCACAACCAAAGAACTTATTAATACTGTTCTTTCTAAAAAATTTAAAACAGTTGCTACCCGAGGCAATTTAAACAATCACATAGGCGTGCCACTAACGCTGCTATCTATGACTTCAGGAACAGAATTGGGGATTATAGAAATGGGAGCTAATCACATTGGCGAGATTGAACAACTAACAGAAATTGCAGCTCCAGATTTTGGATATATAACAAATTTTGGCAAAGCCCACTTAGAAGGCTTCGGAAGCGTTGCTGGCGTTGTCAAAGGTAAAAGCGAACTTTACACCTATCTTATAGGACATAAAGGAACCTTATTTTTAAATCTTGATGACCCGATACAAAAGAGTAAAGCAGGTCAAACACATAACTATACATTTAGTCATTCTAAAGATTCTGACGTTCATTTTACCTATGAGGCTGCAAACCCATTTGCTTCCTTAATTATACACGATCAAAATCTCAAAAGTAATTTAATAGGCCAGTATAACACGATAAATATTGCTGCTGCTGCTGCAATAGGCTGCTACTTTAAAATAGATACCGAAGATATTATAAGTGCTCTCGAATCGTATATACCGTCTAATAACAGATCTCAAATAATTGAAAGCGAAGAGCAAACTATCATTCTTGATGCCTACAATGCAAATCCTTCAAGTATGGAAGCCGCATTAAACAATTTTGCCGGCTTAGAAGCAAAATCTAAAATTGCGTTCTTAGGAGACATGTTTGAACTTGGAGAAAGTGCAGTTGCCGAACACCAATATATTGCTGATTTAGCACATAATTTGGGGTTAGAAAATCTTATTTTTCTTGGTGAAAATTTTAAAAAGACCAGCACTAAAAATCACCAATACAAAAATATACAAGATCTTGAAGAAAAAGGACTTCCTGCTGAAATTACCTATTTGCTTCCGCAGGCAACTATATTAATTAAAGGCTCTAGAGGGATGAAGCTAGAAGGAATTTTAGATCTTTTAAATAGCTGATGAGCCACATATTAAAAATTAAAAGAGGGTTTTATCTAAAGATAAAACCCTCTTTTTCTTGTGGGATATATTGGATTCGAACCAATGACTTCCACGTTGTCGACGTGACACTCTGAACCAACTGAGTTAATATCCCTATAAAAAGTAAATCTAATTAAGTATTTCAAATCATACAATGTATTTGCAGCTTTAAATTGAATCACAATTTCAGGATACTCGTTTGTATAATAAAAAAGTCAATACGTATTAAAGTAGGTGATTTATCATCTATAGTAATTAGAAAAACTTAATTTTAAAATGTAAACAAAATAGATATTTATGAAAATACAACCTTTTCAATTTAAAAATGTAAAACTCGCGGGACTCGCTCTGGCTTCGCTTTTGTTATTTTCTTGTGGTGATCAAAAGAAAAAAGACAGCAGCAACGAAGCAGATGTAGTAATGCAAGATTCAACCGAGACAGCACAATTTGGCGGTCTTGCACTTTATACTCTGCGTGATGCTATGGCCGAGAATGCAGAAACCACCTTGCAAACAGTCTCAGGTGACGGTTATGCTTATATTGAAGCAGCAGGATATGAAGAAGGAAAATTTTACAATATGACTCCACAAGATTTTAAATCATTTTGTGAGAGTATTAATTTAAAGCCGGTAAGTACACACCAAGGTTCTGTAACTTTAGAAAATGCAGAACAGATGATTGCAGATGTAAAAGCAGCAGGTTTTCAATATTTTGTTATTCCTGTACCACCTATGGGCATGTTTACTTTTGATCAGGAAACAATGACCATGGGAATGGAAGGAACTGTAGAAGAACTGGCTAATATTCTAAATACGCTCGGGGAGCAATGTAATGCTGCCGGTTTAAAATTGTTATATCACAATCATGATTTTGAATTTAAGAAAAATGCAAATGGAGTTGTTCCTATTGAGTACTTATTGGAGAACACAGATGCAAATACGGTAAACTTTCAGATGGATCTGTATTGGGTAACTAAAGCAGGAGCAGATCCTATTGCTTATTTTGAAAAGTATCCGGGAAGATTTAAACTATGGCACGTTAAGGATATGGATGACGAAGGAAAATTTGCTCCTGTAGGTGAAGGTAAAATTGACTTTAAACGTATTCTTGCTGAAAAAGAAAAATCTGGAATGCAGTATTACTTTGTGGAACAAGATCAAACTTTTAACCACACTCCTCTAGAGGCTATCAAAATTAGCCATCAAGGCTTAGAAACTATAGGATTTCAATAATACTAAAATAATACTGTCTATTTTATAAGCCGGCTGCCTTCAAGAGGCAGCCGGCTTTTTTGTTTTATCTAAAAAATTGAGAATTAGTTAATCAAAAGAAGCTTCTACCAATCTTTAGTTTCTCTTTAGAATTACAGAGTATATTTATTCTGTTATTTTTAAAGTATGAAATATCTAACCGCTGAAGACGAATTTGATTTGCAACAAGCTATTGCAAACTATTTAAGCTGGGAAGCAAATATCTGCGAAACGGCATCAGATTTTATTGAAGCTTCAGAAAAATTAAATCTTTATGAGTATGATATAATTATACTTGACATAAATTTAATTTCAGGAAACGGGCTTGAGCTGCTTAAAACACTGAAAGCGCACAACAAAAAATCAGGTGTTATTATAATTTCGGCAAATAATCTTTAGAAAATAAGCTGGAAGGTTTAGATCTGGGAGCAGATGATTACATTACAAAACCCTTTCACCTAGCTGAACTTAATTCACGCATTAAAGCAGTTTTAAGACGCGGAAAGTTTGGAGGCGACGACTTTATACTATTTGAAGAAATACGCTTAGACACACAAGCTAGAACCGCTTACGTAAATATTAGCCCCATCTCACTTACCCGTAAAGAATATGACCTCTTACTCTTTTTTATAACCAATCAAGACCGGGTTTTATCTAAAGCAATTATTGCAGAACACTTATGGGGAGATGATAGCGATATGCTAGATAATTTTGATTTTATCTACGTGCATATTAACAACCTTAGAAAAAAACTAACTTCAGAAACTGCGAAATATATACAAACAGCATATGGGTCAGGTCATACCTCAACAGCCTTTCATAGCGCAGGTTTTATACATATGCGCTACGGTTTTAAATACAGTATCCCCGCATATGCTCTTGGCAGGATTTACAGCAGCCAGCAGAATAGATTCAAAAAAACACGATATACTTGATGTTGTTGCTGGTGCAGCAATTGGTTTAGGAATTAATTTATTATTCACTACAGAATATCAACAACAACATATGAAACTCTCCTATTCTAATTTTGAAGGAAATCACCAGGAAGGATTCACTTATAAATTTTAGCTTGATGATTTCTAAAAATTTGATTGAAAAAACTTAGCTACTGCAAATCGCTCATAAAAAACAGTATTTGCAGCTCCTACCCCTTTCACAACTGGAAACATACTAAAGAAGTTGTCATAAACTCAAAATGTATAGCCGAGGGTGAAAACTTGAGTAATGAAGAAAAAACTATCCTAATAATTGCATCTTACTTTCAAGATACAGGTCATATTTTTGGAACTTGCGATCACGAAAAAAAGAGCGCTACTTTAGCCGAAGAATTTCTTAAACAGCAAACCGTTAAAGAAAAATTTATTGATGAGGTTACTGAAACTATACACGCCACAACCTTAAATACAATACCGCTTAACAAACTTCAAATGGTAATACGCGATGCCGATCTCGCGCATCTAGGTAAGAAATCCTCTGATAAGAAAAACAGAAATTTAAGAAAAAAATGGGTCGTAAATGAGCGCATTAACTATTCTGAAAAAGAGTGGTTAGAAGCTAATATCGCTTTTCTACAAACACATAAGTATTTCACAGATTTTGCAAACCTGCAGTTTGAAGAACAGAAACAGCTCAATTTTAAAAGCTTAAAAGATAAATTAAGTCATTTAATCTCACTAAACCTCAACTAACAGATTGATTTACAATTAATTTATCTAAAATGACCATTTAAAATAAATTAAGTATGTTGAAGATATGAGAAATAAAAAAAGGCTTCACATTTCTGTGAAGCCTTGTCTTTACTAGTAGCGGGAACTGGACTCGAACCAGTGACCTTCGGGTTATGAGCCCGACGAGCTACCTACTGCTCTATCCCGCGATATTGGACGGCAAATATAGAACACTTCTTTGGTTCTCACAAGGGGTTTTTGAAATTATTTTCATTCTGTATTAAAATTATAATTTCACTAACATTAATAGCCTGAAATATAGATACCTTTAATCTTCATGAAAAAACTACTAATTTCTCTTTTTGTCTTTTTTAGCCTTTTAGGCGTGGCCGCAATTTTTCTAAATAGCTATTTAAAGAATCAGCTTCAGCAGATTATTAAAAAAGATTTGCCCTCTTCAATAAATCTCACCTATGAAGATTTAAATATAGATAGTTGGGGCGGCAATGCTAGTATGAAAAACGCTACAGTAAGTATAAAAGCTAATGATTCTATGCCGCGTAGTGAAGTTAATAACGCAACGGTAACATTAAAAGGATTAGATCACTGGGATTATTTTAGAAACAAGAATATTCATTTTAAAAAAATTACGATTCACGCAGATAGCCTTTCTCATTATCAGCAAGTAAAGAAAGAAACAAAAAAGCCATCTAAAGACAGTACAAACAAAAACCCAATTAAGGCTGAGAATATAAATGGCTCCTTTAATATTGAGGAGTTTGAGCTGGTGACTAATTACATCCAGATTTTCAAACCAAAAACAAAAGAGATACTTCTTAAAACGGCCCACTTTAATTTAAATCTACAAAATATTACCCCTACTATAACAGAAACCATCACAAGGCCTTTTAACTACGAGCGCATTAGCCTTAGTTACGACTCGCTATATTATCAAATAAATGATTTTGATGAGCTTACTGTACAAAATGTGCACTGGGATGGCTCCTCATTACAAATGACCAATACACTACTAAAAACAGCGGTTTCACGCACGCAATTAAGTAATAGTATTTCTATAGAACGAGATCACGTAAATCTATTAATTAAAAAAATTACTATAGATTCTCTAAGATATGGAGAACGCTCTGGCAAGTTCTATATAAATACGCCATTAATTCAGCTAGAAGAGCCCTCCCTAAATCTATATAGAGATAAACTTATTGCAGATGATTTAAGTACAAAACCCTTGTACTCAAAAATGCTACGTGATCTTAAGTTTGATCTGATGGTTAATTCTTTAAAAATTAAAAACGGATCTATAATTTATACTGAAAAAGTGAATCAAGGTTCAGAATCAGGATCTATAAACTTTAAAAATCTGCAAGCTAATCTTACAAACGTTGGTAATACCTATAAAGAGAATGAGAAAAAAACTAAAATAGCTATAAAAGCTATTTTTATGAAACAAAGTCCTATGACTATTGACTGGGAATTTGATGTACAAAACAAGCAGGATAAATTTTATCTGGTGGGTAGTTTGAGTAAGCTTCCTGTAACAAATCTAGATGGCTTTACCTCACCTAACCTTGGCGTTGAGATGCAGGGAAATATTGCGCATACTTATTTTACAATTACTGGTAATGACTACAATTCTCATATAGACATGCAAATGACTTACGACGATTTCAAAGTAAATATCCTAAACCAAGAAAAGAAAAAGAAAAAATGGTTAGCATCAACCATCGCTAATATTTTTATTTCTAACACAAGTAAGCGGGAAGATAAAGGATTTAAGGAAGGCTCAGGTGATGTTACCCGAAATCAAAATAAATCTTTTTTTAATTACCTCTGGATTAATTTAAAAGATGGAATGCTAAAAACAGTTACTGCATTAGATTAGTTTGAAGCAATCCATTCTATTGCTTCTAATCGACGATCTATAGTAAAATTTTTAAAATCTTTACCTAGTATAGACTTATTAACATTAGTTATTGCGTGTATCCATTTACGGTTTGTTACCATCGCAACTTTGTTTAACCTGTGGCTATGCTGCATTGGAAATATACTTGCAATAAAAACCGCATCAAGTGTAAAACGATTAATATTATTGTCTTCTAAGTAGAGATTAATAGTTTCGTGCTCTTCAAACATTTTTAGAATCGCTTGCTTCAATTCACGAATCGCATCGTAATTCATGGTACCTTCTACAATGTAACCAATTGCATTATCAGAAAAACTAAAATTTAAAAGCACTGAGGGGAAATTTTATGCAAATATAATAATAAAGAGATAGTAATATCTACCTAATTTTCAGGTTAGAAAGAACTTAGAGAATAGCTCATTTTAGAACAATAAGCTTAGCTTTCCTCCGAATAAAGGCACTATTCTTAAATTTTGGGATTGAATTGTATTAAAAATACAAAATCATATCCACTATTAACCTACGCAATCACAACTACTGCTCAATACTCTGCGCAGAAAATGTCACAAGCTCACCATCTTCATAACCAACCGTTAGCTCTATAGGGTTGCAGCATACTTCACAGTCTTCAACATAAACCTGATGTCTCACTGAAACGTCTAATAACATAGAAATTTCTTCCCAACAATAGGGACATTGAAAAAAATGCTCTTCCATTAAAATTCAATATTTAAAAGCTGACCTACTTGTTGCAACAACTGAAGCTCAGCAAGCTTGGCTTCATACTTTGCGAGGTTTTTATTAGTTTCAGCATTTATAAGATTTATTTGTGCCTGTCTAAATTCTATTGAAGTGATTTGTCCTAAATTAAAACGTTCTCGAGAACGTTCAAAATTATTTTTGTTGGTTATCACGTTCTGCTCTTGAATCTCGTAAATTGCGATTAGATTTTCATAATTACCCAGTGCATTAGCTACATCTCGCTGAACTTCTAATTCTATTTGTTCTTTTAAAAGTAGTTGGTTATCCTTAACAATCTTAGCGTTACGAACTTGTGTTAAGGTAGAACCACCGTCAAAAAGATTCCATCTTAAATTAAGACCACCTTGAAAACCTGTATTCTGGCGCGTGCTACCTGTAAAAAAAGCAGATGCAGGACTTATAGACTCATTCCACCCATAAGAGCCTGTAAGACCTACCGTAGGTAAAAATTGGGCCTTAGAAACACTAATATCGTATTGGCTAATGGCTATATTAGATTCGCTCTGCAATATGCGCACGTTATTTTGCTTAGCCATTTCTAAAAATGGATCAAGTTCCATTTTAGGTATAAAAGTGACTAAAGTATCTACATTAAAACTAACTTTTAAATCACGGGCTAAAACTACATTAAGATCACGTTTTGTATTTAATAACTGCTGCCTTGTATTCATTAAATTAATGCTGTCATTAGTGACATCAACTTCAGCATTTAAAACTTCAAGCTTTGTATTTTGTCCGTAATCAAATTGATAATCCGCACGTTTAACCCGATTTCTAGAAATCGCTAACGTTTGTTCTAAAATCTCAACATTCTCAGTAAGTCTAGCTACTTCAAAATATACAGAAAACAACTGAAGCATCGTATTCTCAATAGTTTCCCGCGCTTCAAGTTTAGAAAGATTATAGCTTTCTTTTAACCGCTTAAAATTATACAGCCTCCCTAAACCATCAAATAATGTATATTCAAGATTTATTGATGCATTATAGCTTTCTGATTTTGCACCTTCTAAAACAAAAGACTGACCATCATCTCTATCTGTACGTTGATCTTCAAGCGTGTAATTTAAACCTGCATTTCCAAAGACAGTGGGTAAATAGCCTGAATTGAGAATATCTGCGTTATTTTCAGAAATAAGAATGTTGTTATCTGCAACTGCAATACCATAGTTATTTTCTAGAGTCAATGCGATTGCTTCAGCTCTGGAAAGAAAAGACTCCTGCCCATAACTCATAAAGCTAGAAGCAAAAATTAAGCAACTTAGGATAACTACTTTTAAATTAATGCTCTTCATCTTCCTCTTTTAATTCTTTAATTGCACGCTCAACATCTTCTCTACTAGGCTCCTCACCCGTTTTTACCCAAACTGATTTCGTTTTGATCCAGTTAGAAATAGACAATAATAACGGAAGCATTAATAACGTAAGTAATGTTGCTATTGCGATACCATAAGATATAGAGATCGCCATAGGCTTTAAAAATTGTGCCTGGCGGCTCTTCTCAAGAAGTAATGGAGCAAGACCTGCAATAGTAGTTATACTGGTTAAGAAGATCGCTCTAAAACGTGAACGACCAGCTTCAAAAATAGCATCTTCAAATTTCATCCCTTCTTTTAGAAATCCGTTGAGTTTGCCTATAAGCACCAGACCATCGTTTACCATAATACCTATTAAAGCAATAATACCTAACGCCGAAAGTACATTTATTGGGAAACCATGAATATAATGCCCCCAGGCGACTCCAATAATGCTAAAAGGAATCATGAATAACAGTAAAAATGGCTGACTATAGCTACGGAAGGTGAATGCGATGGTCGCATAAATAAGAAATAAAATTATCCAAATAACCTCATTTGCAGAATTGCTCAGTTTTTCTGCCTCTCTGTTTTGACCCTCGTAAGAAACTGATAAGGTTGGATATTTTGATAAAATATCAGGAATCACAGTGGCTTTAATTTCTGCAAGTATATCTGTTGTACTTCCATTAGGATCTGCCATATCTGCATTGACCTGTATTTCGCGTTGTCCTTCTAAATGGCTAATAGATTCATCACCTCTAGAAATGGTATATGTCGCAATCTCGCTCAACGGGATACGCTCTCCAGTAGGCGTGACAATACGCATATCGTCAAGATCATTTAAACTGCTACGATCACTACGATCATATCGCACCCAAACACGTATCTCATCTTGCCCGCGCTGAAAACGTTGCGCTTGTGTACCAAAGAAACCACTACGTACCTGCGTCATTACACTGCTTAAATTAAGTCCTAATGTATAAGCTGTTTCTTTTAAAACTATTTGTATTTCTTTAATCCCTTCAGGGTCTGTATCAACTACGTCACGCAGTAATGCATTATTCTCTAAATTAGCTCGTAATTCGTCTTTAGCTGCTTCTAGTTCCTCTGTATTATTACCTAAAAGAGAAATAGAAATAGGGCTTCCGCCAAAATTACCACCAGAACCAAAAGTTAAACGCTCTACGCCAAATACCTCTCCTACTTCATCTCGAATGGAGTTTGTAATATCTGGAGAAGAAAAGTCTCTAAACTCCCCGGGTAATAAGTTTATACGTAGAGAAGCCTTATTGTTTCCGGGACCTACCCTTTTAATAATATTCTCAACAACCTGTAAATTATCAGTTTGCTTATTTGTATAATCCTCATTAACACGCCAGGCAGCTTTCTCTACCATTGTGATAATACTATCTGTACGCTGTGGGTTTGTACCTTCAGGCATTAACAACTCTATAGAAACCGTATCACTCGCAATACTTGGAAAAATTGTAACTCCTATTACGCTTCCCATTATTGACCCCACAGTCACAATAAGTAATGCGGCAATTATACAAAATGAAATAAGCTGGTTTGTAAGTGTAAATCGAAGAGCGGGCGTGTAAATTTTATCACGCATATAAGTCATAAACTGATCGCCTTTTCTATTGAAATAACGCAGTTTATACATAAACTTCTGAACGCCGGTTTTTTTGGCAATATCTAATTCTGACTCTCGCACTAAGGCTTTACTGTGCGCGATATGTGCCGGTAAAATAATTAATGCTTCTACTAAAGATACTACGAGCGTAAGAATCACAACTGTAGACACCTCCCCAAAGAACTCCCCTATTCTACTGTCTAAGAATAAAAACGTAGAAAATGCTAAAACTGTAGTAATGATTGCTGAAATAATAGGTGGAATAACCTCTACTGTACCATCAATTGCAGCTCGTATAGGTGTTTTACCCATCTCATAATGTTGATAGATATTTTCTGAAATAACAATACCATCATCAACCAGAATACCTATCACGATAATCATCCCAAATAGAGACAATACATTAATAGTTACCCCAAAACCAGCTGCAAAAATAAACATCCCTAAGAATGCAACCGGAATACCAGCTGCTACCCAAAATGCCAAGCGTGTATTGAGAAAGAAAGATAGAAAAAGCATTACTAGTAAAATACCTTCAGCACCATTGACCACAAGTAAATCTGTACGCTGTTTTAGCCGTATTGAAGAGTCTGACGTAATATCTATATGTACTGCATCGTATTTTGCATTAAAATCTTCAATATAAACTTTTACCTGTTCTGCAGTAGTAAGCAAATCTTCATTATTAGTATTACTTATCTCAATATTAACTGCAAGATTTCCATTAAAATAAGAAGCATTGGGCGTCTCTGAGAAACGATCTCTTATTACAGCA
The DNA here is from genome assembly GCF_044542075.1 of Leeuwenhoekiella sp. NPDC079379. Classification (NCBI taxonomy): domain Bacteria; kingdom Pseudomonadati; phylum Bacteroidota; class Flavobacteriia; order Flavobacteriales; family Flavobacteriaceae; genus Leeuwenhoekiella; species Leeuwenhoekiella sp. NPDC079379. Next base: position 64,428 of record NZ_JBITTU010000005.1, on the reverse strand, counting down.
ACATCACTTAGTCTTACTACTGAACCATCAGTATTTGCGCGTACAATAAGGTTACTAAGATCATCACCATAGTACGATCTGTTATTTGCGCGTATAAGATAGTCTTCCTTTTCAGTTTTAATATTTCCGCCAGTGGTAAGAATATTTGCTCTGGATACCGCTTGTGCAACTTCAGTAAACGTAAGACCATAAGCTAGCAAGTCATTTTCGCGCACAGCGATTTCAATCTCTTCTTCAGGATAGCCGGTTATTTCAATTTGTGAAATACCATCCATAGCCCGTAAATCATATTCAATAGTTCTGGCAATTTGCTTTAAAGTAGCCAGATCTATAGTTTCACCACTCACCGCAAAACCTATAGTTTGTCGTATAGCTTCTTGCTTAGCAACAACCAGTGGTTCCATCCCGGTAGGAAAACTGGGCACACGATCTACAGCATTTTTTACTTCAGCAAGAATGACATTTATATCTTCATCCTGTTCAATTTCTATGGTCACATTACCTCCATTTTCTCTAGATGTAGACGTAACCCTGTCTATACCCACGAGGCCTTTTAAATTATCTTCTATTTTAAGAATAATTCCTTCTTCAATTTCCTGCGGAGATGCTCCAGGATAGGTAACACTTATGGTAATTATTTGAGAGTCTATTAAAGGGAAAAATGAAGATTTCATCCTCAAAACACCTATAATTCCGAAAATCACAAAAGCCATGATAACCACATTGACGGCTACACTGTATTTTATGAAATAACTAATTAATTTTTTCATGAAAATTATTCCGTGTTTCCAGTAGTTTGATTATCCTCGTAAATTTTCACGCGCATACCGGCATATGCACCGGGCACGCTCTTAGACAGATATTGAGTCCCATCTGGAACTCCTTTAATAATAACTTCTTTATCTGAAAAATATACAGGATTTACATCAATTAAATCTAGCAGACCGTCGCGTATTATATAAATCTGTGAGTTATCTACTAAGAGTTGACGCGGAATACTTATTGCATTAGGTTCGTCTCTGGCTTCTAAATTTGCCTGAAGAAACATACCCTCTTTAAGAGAATCTGCACCTGCAATCTCTATAAAAACCTTTATCGTTTGCGTCGTTTGATCTACTCTACCATTTACACGTACTACGTTACCGGTGTATTCTTTAGTACCATCAACCGTAGTTAGGCTCACATTCTCTCCTATACTCAAGAGATCACTAAACTTTTTACCTATTGAAACTTCAAGTTCATAAACTGAAGTATCTATAAATTCACCCAGTTTTTGACCAGAACGTACCAGTGTACCTTTATTTACTGGTGCTTCTGTCAAAATCCCTGAAAACGGCGCTGTTATACGATATTTACCTAAACGCTGCTCAAGATTCTTTACATTATAGTATGAAGAGTAAAGACCTCTACCTGTAATAAAATAGCGCTCTTTTTGTGAATCTGTCTCGGGTAACTGGGGTGTTGACTTATTAATATCAAAACCATTAAGATAAGTTTGCCATTTCTGAAAGATCTCTGGATAATCTAATCGTAAATCTGGCATTATTGAAGTTACCAAATTGTACAATTCGCTTTTAGCAGCTTGTACCGAAGCATAGTATTCTGAGGAATCAAGATTTAAAAGGGTCTCACCTCTAGTATACGACTGGCCCACCTTAAAATCGTGAGCACTTGATCTAAAAATCCCCTGAACTTCAGCATAAAGCTCAAGTCGATTTTTTGCAACTAAATTTCCGTTAGCCGGTATAACTATAGGAACGGTATCATTTTTAACTTCTTCAACAAAAACCGTTTTAACAACTTTGTCAACTTTAACAGGAATGTCTTTATCCCTGTTAGCAATTGAATACCCAATCGCAATTGCGATACCAAGTATTACTAAACCTATAATCAGACGTACAGCTTTAAGCATTAAGTATTTTTTAAGAAACAACCATAAGCTGCAAAAATACCTGTACTTACTCTTCTAGTTTGTTAAATTTAATATAAATAAAGTGCTAATTATAAAGCTCTAATTCTTCGGTCACTTCACCCCATTTTGAAGTAAGCTCTTCAATCTTTTTCTTCTTAGCTTCGTATTTATCAAAAAAGTCTGGCTTAGAGCTGGTTTTTGCATAATCTGCAGCAAGCTCTTGATCCATCTTTTTAACCTCGCGCTCCAACTTATTCACTTCAGACTCAATATTGCTAAGCTGGTTGTTGAGTGACTTTAATTTTTTTTGATCTTTATATTCTACTTTAGGAGCTACTTCTTTTACTTTGACCTTAGGATCTTTTTTCTCTAAATCTCTTAAGTTTTCTACAGCACGTTTCTCTAAGTAATAATCAATATCTCCTAAATATTCTTTTATCTTATGGTCTTTAAATTCATACACTGTAGATGTTAGACCTTGTAAAAAATCTCTATCGTGAGAAACCAATAATAATGTTCCTTGAAAACTTTTGAGCGCTTCTTTTAAAACGTTTTTAGATTTTATATCAAGGTGGTTTGTAGGCTCATCCATCACTAAGACATTAAAGGGCTGTAACATTAATTTAGCCAGTGCTAAACGGTTACGCTCTCCTCCAGAAAGTACACGCACATATTTTTCTGCCTCCTCACCCCTAAAAAGAAATGAACCCAGAATATCACGTACTTTGCTTCTGTTTTTTTCATTTGCGGCATCAATCATCGTGTCGAGTACAGTTTTGCTTCCGTCAAGATGATCTGCTTGGTTTTGTGCAAAATATCCTATTTGTACATTATGCCCCAGTTTTAATCTTCCTTCATATTTGATCTCATCAACAATAATCTTTGCAAGAGTTGATTTTCCCTGACCGTTTTGACCTACAAATGCCGTTTTACTGTCGCGTTCTATTAAAAGATCTATTCCCTGTAAAACATGTTTATCTCCGTAACTTTTCTTTATACCCTCTGCTTCAACAACCACTTTACCAGGAACTACAGATACCGGGAAATTTAGTGTCATCACACTATTATCATCCTCATCTACTTCAATAACATCCATACGGTTAAGCTTCTTAACTAATGACTGCGCCATCGTTGCTTTAGAAGCTTTTGCCTTGAATTTAGATATTAGTTTCTCTGTATGTTCTATTTCCTTTTGTTGATTTTTCTGAGCAGCCATTTGCTGTTCACGCATCTCCTGACGTAAAACTAAATACTGCGAATACGGTTTAGGGTAATCGTAGATTTTACCTAACGAAATTTCAATCGTACGATTTGTCACATTATCTAGAAACATTTTATCGTGAGATACGATTACAACAGCCCCCTGATAGTTACGTAGAAAACTTTCAAGCCAAATAATAGATTCAATATCTAAGTGGTTTGTAGGCTCATCAAGTAATAAGACATCATTATTTTGAAGTAATAATTTGGCTAGCTCAATTCGCATACGCCATCCTCCAGAAAACGTATCTGTGATTTTATTAAAATCTTCTCTACTAAAACCAAGCCCCATTAAGATACGCTCTGTCTCTCCCTGATAGCTATAACCGCCGTGAATTTCATATTGATGCTGAACTTCATTAAGTTCAACCATTAAATCGTGGTAATAATTACTCTCGTAATCTGTACGCTCTGCTAATTCAATATTAATTTCTTCCAGGCGCGCCTCAAGCTTTTTAATGAGCTCAAATGCCTCGTAAGATTCTTCAAGAACGGTACGTCCTTCAACAAAATCTATATCCTGCTTTAAGAAACCTATCTGAATATCTTTATCTGTAGCAATCTGGCCAGTGTCGTATTCTTGCTCTCGTGAAATTATACGCAGCATTGTAGATTTACCGGCTCCATTTTTACCCACTAATCCTACCCGATCTCCTTCACCCAGTCTAAACGTAACTTCCTCAAATAGATATTCTCCCTGAAAGGAAACAGAGAGGTTGTGAATATTTAACATGCTCTAAATTTTAAGGCGCAAAGTTATTATTAAATGCCGGATTTTCGGCATTTAAAGATTATCGATTTTTGTAACTTTAGATACCTTAAATTATCTAGGAAACCAGTAAAATTACACTATGAAAAAACTTCTCCAAGGAAACCCGTTATATAGCATATTTACTGGCACTTGCCCGGTTTGTCAACAAAAAAATATGTATGAGAATCCTAACCCATATATACTTACAGACACGCTCAAAATGCACGAACGCTGTTTGCACTGTAATACAAAATTTAAGATAGAACCTTCTTTTTTCTATGGTGCTATGTACGTAAGTTATGGTGTAGGTATAGCATTTGCTGTAGCTGCATTTGTGATTACTCACTTTTTTATTGGCGCGGGTCTGGTAGCAGGTTTTATTTCAATAATTATAACATTACTCGTGTTTGCTCCTTTAATCATGCGCTTAAGTCGTAACATCTGGATTAATTTTTTCTTTAATTATGATGAAGAAAAAGCCAAAGGAACCACTAAAACTTCTTAGGAAACCTAGATATTGAGATCTCCTCATCAAGAGGATTACCTAGTTCAAGGTGCTCAAACAATACTTTAGCGAGGTAAGGTGACATCATTGTCCCACGTGTTCCTAAACCATTTAACAGAACCAATTGATTGTGATTAGGATGAGCACCCACTAATGGTCTTCTATCTCCGGTTGTGGGTCGTATTCCTGCTTGTTGCGCTTCAAGCGTATATTCACAGGCAATCACTTTATTTAATTTCTGCAGTAGTTCTTCTAGAGCTTCAGTAGTAGGAAGTGTATCTTTTTCTTTCCAATTAAATGTGGCTCCTATTTTATACTAATCATCTCCTAACGGAATAATAAAGAATGATGATTTAAGGGCTTTAGAAAGTCGTAAATTAGGAGCTTTTATGGTTATATATTCCCCCTTATTACCCATTAAAGGAAGCCTATTGAAAAACGGGTTTTGCTTAATACCATAGCCTTCAGCGAAAACTACACGCTTTGCTCTTATATCTCTATAACTAATTGAATTATCATTTTCTAGAATAAGTTCGTCATAATTAAACTGATCAAAATTTAAGCACTCACTACCTATTAACGATTGAGCATATGCATCTAATAAAGCAGGAATATCTATACGCAGGGTTTCTTTTACTTCCCCGAGTTGTAAAGGAGCTTCAACAAAAAGAGAGCTATTTTTAACTAATGATGCATTTAAAAACCGATTTAATACAGGCTTATCTGTAGCTTCAAACCAATTATTTTGATCTTCAATTGAGGATAAGATTTTTAAAACCGGCAATTCCTTCATAAACGGAAAGCCAAATTTTTCATTCAAACGCGTAAAATAGACTTTCGCTAGGTCAAATTGCTCTTCCCCTCTATAAGGCATCGTATAGCGCTTTAGCGTCACCGGGTTAATAAGTCCGGCCGCTACTCTACTAGCTGCGTCATTTTTAGTGTCAAAAACAAAAAATGATTTATTGTGTTGCTCTAACTGATCACAAAATGCCATACCGGCAAGACCAAAACCAACTATGAGATAATCTACGTGCTTCATAATGTAAAAATAGATCATAAAAAAACGCCTTTGAAAAAGGCGTTTTATAATTTTTAATTGAGAGACGTTATTAGTAATTCCACATATCACTCTCAAAATTACGTATCTGTTCTTTAATACGTTGAGATTCTAAGAGCTGCATCATTGCATTGTCTGCTATATACTCTTTAACTTCTCGATCACCTTGTATGTTATCTACTTGATAAATAACTCCATTAAATCTTCTAGAATTTAGTAAGTGATCAAATGATAATGGTTGCGCAGAGTTTTGAGGATTAAAAACTTTTGCCTCGTGTAATATCTCACGAGCTGTAGGATACCACACCCAAAATAAAGGAACCATAATAGGATCTTCATCATCAATAAAGTTAACGTCTGGAGCTACTGGAGCAATACCTATTAAACGGTATTTTAATTCTCCCTGACGCTTGTCAAAATACCAGTATCCACGTATCCAATATTGCTCAATATCTGCAGAACTAATATCACGTCTATCTATATATTGGGCATCTACTTCATAACCGGCATTAATCTGCTCAATACCTAAATCTGTAGTATCTACCCGAGACATTGCAGCTGCAATATCATTTAATTCTATTTTTTGATTAAAGTAAGAATCTGCATAAATATCTAGATTACCTGCTTTAATATTTTTAACTAAAACATCATAAAGAGACCTTCTGTCTGAACCTATATTATTAGTATCAACAGGATAGTATAACGGGAAGTTTATACGCTCATCAAGATCTACAATCTCCCAGGTATTTTTACCCCAAAGCACATCTCTGCTATCTACATAACCGTATGGCAAAGGCTTATCGTTATCTAACTGAATCTGCCCTTCAGTCTTTTCAAACATCTGAGCAGGCATTTTTGCGTTCAAAATATTAGTCTGCGCAAGAGAAGCAAAACCAATCATCAAACAAAAAACACTAAAAGCTTGCTTTTGGGTGATCATAATTTTTAATTTTTAATTTGTAAGTTCAATTAGAACCGGAGCAACTTTTTTAAGTCTGTAGCTACTATTACCAGAAATCTGAGCTGTGATATCAAATATCTGAACTGTAGATCCTCGTTGAGCTCTTCTCAAAACGTCAATTGCTCTAGAATCTAATCTACTGCCATTTACCTGAACTGTAGGTTGACCGGGTACATTAAATTTAAAGCCGGTTACACTTAGATTAAGATCAAAGTCAAAATCCATAAGCTTAGCTCCTACTGTTGATATCTCTAACGCATTACGCTGCATTTTTAGTATACCATCTTCACCACGCAAAGTACCTGTAGGACTTGGAATGTCTTTAATACGAAATTTTTTAGAGTCACTTACTTTGGTACCGTCTGCCATAGTTCCAGAAACGTTTATTGTCACTTCGTTTCCACCACCTGGATTCATAATATAATTACTTCCAGATTGTTTTGACAAACCGGCTGCACTGGCGTTAACACTATTATCAGGCACACCAGCAAAACTTATTGTCATTGGGTTTGCTACACCACGGTAGACAACATTCATCTTATCTGCAGAGATTGTTGCAGAGTTAGGCCTGTTAATTACAGCATACTCACTATTAATAGGTATTGATTTAGGTTCACCATCTTCAGTGTAAACTAACTCACCTGTAATTTTTCGGGTTCCTACACTACCTGCAGGAAAGTCTAAAACCACTTGTCCTGACTGTAAATTTTTAACTTCACTACCATTAATGATAACCTTGTCAAAATTTAATGAATTATCAAAACGACCTAAAACAACTTTACCTTTAAAACTTTCACCAGAAAAGAATGCTGTTTTTTCAGCAATTACAATTGCTTCATAGTTGCTTAATGAAACATCTTTACTTAACTGCCCTTGTAATAAAGAAGAGTATACTTCAGACTCAGCGGCACGGATATCATTTTGCATTTGTGTAAAACGCGTAATTGACGCAGCTAGGGGATAGCCTTCAAAATTATACTTTAACCAGGCAATCTCTTTACCATCTTTGTTAGTCTGTGGTTCAACAGCAAATGTATTTTGCACGATTTTATTTACATCTGAAAACTCCTCTCCGAGTACAGTTGCCATTTGGCTTTTATAGCTTTCAATTTTAGCCAAAAAAGCATCACCTTCTTTTGTATATCTATCACCCGTAAACCAACGCTCATCTAGAACAGCTGTTTTATCAAGATTTGCATAACTACTGGTATCTATTCCATCTGTAAGCGTATCTTTTATATTCGCTAGATAAGCATAGAAATCATCTGATATTTTCTTAATATCACGAGCCTTACCTAATAATGGTTGATATTTAGCGGGCTGTTCTACTGCCTTCGCTTCAAGACCCGCCATAGCTAATTGATTATCTTCAGCTAATCTAGAATTTGAACTCGTAAATTTTACGTCAAATATTTTGAACGCATTTAAAATCTCTTTATCTACATTCATTGCAATCATTGCAATAAACACCAGATACATAAGATTTATCATTTTTTGTCTTGGGGACTGTGTTCCTCCTGCCATAATGGTATATTTTCTACTGAATTAATAGTTTATATTAGTAATTCAGTTATCTTTTATTCATAGCAGAAAGCATTCCACCGTAAACACCATTAAGCGAAGAAAGGTTAGTCGCTAGACTTTCCATCTGCTCCTTTAATTTTCCTGCGTTATTTGCAACCTCATTGTTAATCTCTGCCTGACGGCCTGCTGTCTCAACCTGAACTTTATATAAGCTATTTAAAGATTCCATTTGCGCTGCAGCAAGAGCCATTTCTTGACTATATTTTTTAGTCGAATTCATTGCTTCAGCGGTAGGAGCCATACCTTTAGCTGCACCTTCAAAACTACGTATGCTTGTACTTAGACTATTCATTAGTTCAGAATCTATACGAGCATCTTTAAGCATCGCATCAAGTTTTTGAGACAATAAACCTTTCTCTTCAACAACTTCTACTGTTTTCTTTGGGCGTACTGCGGGTGCATCTCCAGATAATTCTGGGTAAACTAATGACCAATCTAAATCTTGATTAGGTCTCTCAAATGCTGAATATGCAAATACTAAAGCTTCTACCACCATCCCAAGTGTCAGAATTTCTGAACCATAAGGCCAGTGCTGAATTTTAAATAATGCTCCTACAATAACTATAGCAGCTCCCAAACCATATATCATGTTTGTAACGGAAAGACTTCCTTTTTTTGCCATCTTTTTCTGAGATTTTAAATTTTAAATTAGGTTAAAGTGTATTCGGGGAAAAATTAATCTTAATGATTTAGCGACTTGAAGGTCCTTTTCTGGTATTTACATCCTGATCAACACCCAAGTAATCTTGAACAGTTCTAAAACCTATGTAGCTGCGCGCAGAATCTGCATACTCATAATCACGAGTACTCACTTGAATGATGTAAGCAACATCTTTCCAAGATCCTCCTCTAACCACTTTACGTTGGTTTTTTGAGTCACTAACGTTAGGGTTCATTGTAGAAATATATTCATATGCGTTAGGATCGTAAGAAGACCCTACCCATTCAGAAACATTACCTGCCATATTATAAAGATCATAATCATTAGGCTCATAGGAGTCTGCCTCAACAGTATACAATGCCTGATCTGCAGCGTAGTCCCCTCTTAATGGCTTAAAGTTAGCCATAAAACAACCTCTGTCATTTTTTGTATAAGGACCACCCCACGGGTATGTAGCACTTTCTAAACCTCCACGAGCAGCATATTCCCATTCTGCCTCACTTGGCAAACGAAATCTATTAACCAACTCCTGACCTCTCTGTTTCTTATATGAGTTTTTATTATCTGTACGCCATTGACAAAAAGCTTTAGCTTGTTGCCAAGTAACTCCTACAACAGGATAATCGTCATAAGCGCTGTGCCAGAAGTAATCATTGTGCATAGGCTCATTATAAGAATATGCGAAATCTTTAATCCAAACTGTAGTATCTGGATAAATTTTAGTTTCTTCAGTTCTAATGAAATCTTTACGCTTTCCGCCTTTTTGACGGGCGGCAGCTTCCATATCAAGATACCTGTATTTATAAACTAGTTTATTTACGTCTATTGTACGCTGACCATTATATGATTCTTCTAATGGAATATACATTGTATCCATCACCTCAACATAATACTCATCAGGATAGTCCATAGGATCTGTAATCAAATCTATGTCCCAGTTAAGTTTACGATCACTATAATCATCACTTAAACTGTAATAATTATCATACATATACTGCTCGTATGGTGTCATATCATCTGGATCGTAATCAACAAATGCATACTCACCTATACCATCGTTTCCGGGAGTTTCCCCAAGCTCATCTGCTAAAATAGCAAGACGCGCCCTTGTAACTGAGTCACGTACCCATTTTACAAATTGGCGATACTCTGTGTTAGTGATTTCAGTTTCATCCATGTAGAATGAACGAACTGTAACTGTTTTAGTAGGAGCATTCTTAATGGCAGCGATATCATCATCACTTTTACCCATTATAAAAGCACCACCAGAGACTAGTGTCATCCCATATGGTTTTTCGGGATTCCACTTTTTCCCTTTGACTCCCACAAGTTCACCACGATCATTACGACCACAACTAACTAATAAGCTTACAATCGCAATAAATGCAATAAACTTCTTCATAGGTAAATTAGGTTAAATCTAGATTTGAGACGGTAAACCTATCTATAAAATTGCTAAAAAACAATTTTTTGATAAAAATTACATTCAAAACTAAAAGTTTTGTTAATTAAACTTCATTCTTACGCTTTGCTTTATACCAGCGTTCCGGTATTTCCTGATTGCAGGCATTGATATAATCGTCTTCAGTGCAAGGTAATAACGTGTTCCTTTTTAATTTATTATTAACACCTTTCATAAATGGAATTTCTATCCACCAGCGTTCTGAAACAGTACTCTTGTAAAAGCTAAGTAACTCATCATCAACAGGAACACTATAATGTAAGAAATTAACATCCCTATCTTGCAAACGTTCATTTATTCTAAAATTGACTCCTTCTATGAAATACCATAGTAGTTGCGCAATAAGTGAGGCACCTGTATCATTGTATTTCTGCAAGTTATACTCAAAAATTCCAAAAACACTCACACGATCACTAAGTCCCGCATACCTTGCTATTGCACAAATCTCTCTACCATTAAAACCATTGACATTATGAGGGTGCATATAGCCCAAAACCTCAGATTGTATTGAAGATAAATCTAAACTTACGATATCTGCATCGCGCATAACTGGCTCTACAGCACTTAATTCTGAAGTTAAACTTCCTAATCTAAAAGAATCGAAGTATAACTTCTCCATCAGATCAATTTCCTCTTGAGAATTGTAATAAGTCTGATAGCCTATGTTTGAATAATTAAATAAATTATAAGGTTGATCTACAATAATTCTACCTACATAAGATTTGTTTGTAATGGGCAAACTACTATTACCTAAATCAAAATGACCATCTACATTTACCAGATTAACCATTTGATCAAGACCGTCAAATGCTCTATACAATGCATAAGTAAGATCCTGACTACCCCCAAGAATTAAAGGTATTATGTTATTTTTTACGAGTTGAGTTATAATTTCCTTTAATGCGTAAAACGTATCTAATGAACTTTCCCCCGGTTCTAAATCCCCAAGATCTCCTATTTTAGTATGCCAGTTTCCCGGAAAAAGTGCGTATAAGGCTTTGCGAATAGCCGTAAAATCTAATGTTGACTCTATAGAATCTACAGCTCCCCTACTTTCACGAACACCTATTATCGTAATATTTAAATTTTCCATTTCGGGTAAACCACCCTGCCGTGAATGCACTTTAATCACTGAGGCTAAACTCTGCTCATTAAGTAAAGCTGCGTGTGCAATAACCGAGTCTGAAACGGGAGACAAATTTTCAAAAGCCATTTATTTCTTCTTTTTTGCAGGTGCTTTTTTTGCTGTACTTTTCTTTGCTACTGTTTTCTTAGCTGCTGTTTTTTTGGCAGCAGGTTTTTTAGCAGCTTTTTTCTTAGGCCCCTGTTTCTCTAAAATTGCTTTAACTTCTTCAAGAGTTAATGCTGCGGCGTCGACCGTTTTAGGCAATTCTATTTTTACCTTACCCTTAATTATATTAGACCTTCCCCATCTTGCCTTTTCAACACGAATCCCTTCATCTTTAAAATCATGTAGAACTTTATCTTTCTCTTTTTGTTTTTTATCCTCAATTAACTCTACAATATCTTTATCTGTTAGATTATCAAAATCATACTTCTTATTTACATTTATAAAGATGCTATTCCACTTTAAGTAGGGTCCAAAACGGCCAACGCCTTTTTGAACAGGCTTATCTTCATACGTATAAATAGGCGCATCTGCTTTTTGTTTTTCTTTAATATACTCGACTGCCTCATCATACTCAACTTCTAAAGGATCTATCCCTTTAGGGAGTGATACAAAAGCTTTACCAAATTTAACATAGGGACCAAAACGACCGTTATTAACTTCTACCGGTTCTCCTTCAAACTCTCCTAACTCACGAGGAAGTTTAAAAAGATCCATCGCTTCTTCAAAAGTTATACTCTCTAGCTGCTGATCTGGTAAAAGACCTGCAAAAAGTGGCTTTTCTTCATCTTCGACAGAACCTATTTGTACCATCGCTCCGTATTTACCAAGACGTACACTTACCGGCTTACCAGACTTTGGATCTTTACCTAAAACGCGCTCACCTACCTCACGTTCTGCATTTTCGGCAACGTGTTTAACCTGAGGATGAAAGTCTTTATAAAAATCTCTCATCATTTTTGTCCACTCCTCATTACCTTCAGCAATCTCATCAAAATCCTGTTCTACTTTTGCTGTAAAATTGTAATCCAGAATATTTTCAAAATGCATCACAAGGAAATCATTTACAACCATTCCCACATCTGTAGGAACTAATTTTCCTTTATCTGAGCCTACTTTTTCAGAAAGCTTAGTGGCTTTAACGATCCCTTTCTTAAGCGTGATTAAATCGTACTCACGCTCTACACCATCAACATTACCTTTCTCAATATATTTTCTATTTTGAATTGTTGTAATTGTTGGCGCATATGTAGATGGTCTACCTATACCTAATTCTTCTAGCTTTTTTACCAACGAAGCTTCAGTATAACGGTAGGGAGCTCTGGTAAAACGCTCTGTAGCAGTAATCCATTTATTATCAAGAACCTCACCCTCTTTTAATGGAGGCAGAATTCCACTTTCTTCCTGGTCTTCATCATCTGTGCCTTCCAGGTAAACTTTTAAGAATCCGTCAAACTTTATAACCTCACCGTTTGCTGTGAAATTTGAAGGATGATTTGAAGATGCGATTTGCACATTTGTACGTTCAAGCTTGGCTTCACTCATTTGTGAGGCGATTGCTCGTTTCCATATAAGCTCATATAAACGCGCCTGATCTCTTTCTATGTTTACAGAATGCTTACTAAAATCTGTAGGTCTAATCGCTTCGTGAGCTTCCTGAGCTCCTTTGCTTTTACCTTTATAATTGCGTTCTTTATGATATTTAGTACCATAAGCTGAGTTAATCTCGTTACCTGCAGCCTCCTTAGCATCTTGAGATAGATTCACACTATCTGTCCTCATATAGGTAATAAGACCGGCTTCATATAAACGTTGCGCCATATTCATCGTTTTACTAACCGAAAAATATAACTTACGCGCTGCTTCCTGTTGTAAAGTGGAAGTCGTAAATGGTGGCGCCGGAGATTTACTGGCAGGTTTAGTAGTTAAAGCATCTACTTTAAAGGTGGCATCTGCATTTGCTGCTAAAAACTCTTCAGCTTCTTTTTTTGTATCTAAATTCTTAGGCAGTTTTGCTTTTAAAGTGCGCCCGTCTGCATTTGCAAACTCTGCATCAACTCTAAAATAATCCTCAGTATTAAAGGCTTGTATTTCTCTTTCGCGCTCAACAATTAGTCGTACTGACACAGATTGCACACGCCCTGCAGACAAACCACCTTTAACTTTTCGCCATAATACCGGCGAGATCTCATACCCTACTAAACGATCAAGTACACGTCTCGCTTGCTGTGCGTTTACTAGATTATAATCAATATCTCTTGGATTATCAATTGCTTTTAGAATTGCTTTTTTAGTGATTTCAGAAAAAACAATTCGTTTTGTCTTTGCCTTATCAAGCTTTAGTTCTTCTGCAAGATGCCACGCTATAGCTTCTCCCTCGCGATCCTCATCACTCGCTAGCCAAACCATTTCTGATTTATCTGCTAAGTCCCTCAGTTTCTTAACTACCGCTTTCTTGTCTTTATTTACAGTATATTTTGGCGTAAAATCACCCTCTACATCTACTCCTAGTTCCTTTGTTGGCAGATCTGCGATATGACCAAAACTACTTTCTACTTTATAATCTGAACCCAGAAATTTTTCAATAGTTTTAGCCTTTGCAGGTGACTCAACAATTACAAGATTTTTTGCCATAACGCTTTTTTCAAAATTTGTCAATCAAAATTAAAAACTAAAAGGAGCTCAATTTAATTTTGATTTTAGAATCGCAAAAGTAGTAGAAAATTTATTATTGAAGCCACAAACCTCAATTAGACACTAAATACCTTTAAACTTGAAGTATTTTATCTACTTCAGCCCACAAACTAAATCACTTTGGTAATGATTTTAAATTTCACACTAATGACACTTTGTCACAAGTTGAGTTAATCGTATCTTTGCCCACTATTTTTAGGAAGCAGACCGCAATATGGAGAAAGTTATAGACGAAAATAAACAAGGAGAAACACTGGTTTTAGAACCACAAATAACAAACACTAAAAAGCTTTTTATAGAAAGCTACGGTTGCCAAATGAATTTTAGCGACAGTGAGATTGTTGCTTCTATACTTGCAGATCAGGGCTACAATACCACTTCAAATCTTGAAGATGCAGATCTCGTGTTAGTAAATACCTGCTCAATACGTGATAAAGCAGAGCAGACCGTACGCAAACGTCTTGAAAAATACAATGCCGTAAAAAAGATAAACCCGGCTATGAAAGTAGGCGTGTTAGGCTGTATGGCAGAACGTTTAAAGAGCAAATTCTTAGAAGAAGAAAAAATTGTTGATCTTGTTGTAGGCCCTGATGCCTACAAAGACTTACCTAACCTTCTAAGCGAAGTTGAAGAAGGTCGTGATGCAATAAATGTTATTCTTTCTAAAGAAGAAACATATGGAGACATAGCTCCCGTGAGATTGCAAAGTAACGGGGTAACGGCCTTTGTAAGTATTACCAGAGGTTGTGATAATATGTGTACCTTTTGCGTAGTACCTTTTACACGAGGTCGTGAACGCAGCCGTGATCCTCAAAGTATTATTGAAGAAGTAAATGATCTTGCCTCTAGAGGTTTTAAGGAGGTTACTTTGTTAGGACAAAACGTTGACAGCTTCTTATGGTATGGTGGCGGTCTCAAAAAAGATTTTGACAAAGCGAGCGAGATGGCGCAGGCAACTGCAGTTGATTTTTCTGGCTTATTAGCTCTTGTTGCAGAAGCTCAACCTAAAATGCGTATAAGGTTCTCAACTTCAAATCCACAGGATATGACGTTAGACGTTATACGTACAATGGCAAAGTATGACAACATTTGCAACTATATACACCTGCCAGTACAAAGCGGTAGTGATCGTATTTTAAAAGAAATGAACCGCTTGCACACAAGACAGGAATATTTTGACCTTATAGATAATGTTCGTGAGATCATGCCAGATTGTGGTATATCACAAGATATGATAACCGGCTTTCCTACGGAAACTGAAGAAGATCACCAAGACACATTGAGCTTAATGCGCTATGTGAAATATGACTTTGGTTTTATGTTTGCATATAGTGAACGCCCGGGAACAATGGCTGCTCGTAAACTTGAAGACGATATCCCACTGGAGGTAAAAAAACGACGCCTTGCTGAAGTTATCGCATTGCAATTAGAACACTCACATCACAATACTAAAAAACAGGTAGGCCGAGTTGTTGAAGTTCTTATAGAAAAAGAGTCTAAGAAAAGTGACGCAGAATGGTCTGGTCGCAATTCTCAAAATACAGTAGTTGTGTTTCCTAAAGAACATTATAAAATAGGAGACTTTGTAAACGTAGAAATTCTTTCGTGCACAACTTCTACACTTTTAGGTAAAGCAGTAGATTATTCTTCAAACAATTAATTAGCAGTTAATGGAATCAGTTCACGCTATAAAACAACGCTTTGGGATTATTGGAGACGACCCAAAACTCAATCGCGCAATTGAAAAAGCGATACAAGTAGCACCTACAGATATTTCGGTTTTAGTTACCGGTGAAAGTGGTGTAGGTAAAGAAAGTATTCCGCGTATAATACACTCGCTATCTCACCGCAAGCATAATAAATATATCGCTGTAAACTGTGGTGCTATTCCTGAAGGAACCATAGACAGCGAGCTTTTTGGTCACGAGAAAGGGGCATTTACAGGGGCTACATCTACACGTAGTGGTTATTTTGAAGAAGCTGACGGCGGTACCATTTTTCTTGATGAAGTAGGTGAACTACCACTACCTACGCAGGTACGCCTTCTTAGGGTTTTAGAAAATGGCGAATTTTTAAAAGTAGGTTCTTCTAAAACGCAAAAAACCGATGTACGTATAGTAGCGGCTACAAATGTAAAAATGTTTGACGCGATTAAACAAGAAAGATTTAGGGAAGATCTCTATTACAGATTAAGCACAGTAGACATTAATCTTCCTCCATTACGAGATCGCAAGGAAGACATTCATTTACTATTTAGAAAATTCGCTTCAGATTTCGCTAATAAATATAAAATGCCGACTATTCGTCTAGAAGACGATGCGGTAAATGCACTTTTAAAATATAGATGGAGTGGTAACATAAGACAACTTCGCAATGTTGCCGAGCAAATTTCGGTATTAGAACAAAACCGAAGTATAACTTTAGAAAAATTACGTCATTACTTACCAGATACCGGCTCAAATTTACCTGCTGTAGTAGGTGCTAAAAAGAGTGAGAGTGATTTTAGCAGTGAGCGTGAGATTTTATACAAAGTTCTTTTTGATATGAAAAGCGACTTAAATGACCTTAAAAAATTAACCCTTGAGTTAATGGAAAAGGGAAACAATGCGAGCGTTCAGGAAGAAAATAAATCCCTTATTAAAAAGATTTACAGCGAGGACGAGACAGATGCCTACGAGAGCGCAGAAGATATCACCGAAGTGCTACAACTTCCGCAAGAGTCTGTTGCCAAACCATCGCTTGCAGATAAGTATCATTTTGCAGAAGATGTAGAAGAAGAAGAAACGCTATCGTTACAGGAAAAAGAATTAGAGCTCATAGAAAAATCGCTAGAACGCCATAGCGGCAAACGCAAAGCAGCCGCAAAAGAATTAGGAATAAGCGAGCGTACTCTATATAGAAAAATCAAACAATACGATCTTTAAAAGAGGTTATTAAAACAACTTATGAGAAAACTTCAAATAACACTTCTTTTATTAAGCTGCCTCTGTTTTAACAGTTGTGGGTTTTATTCTTTTACCGGCATTTCTATTCAACCGGGTACCGAGAGTTTTTACGTGAGCTTCTTTCAAAATAATGCCCCTATCATAGAGCCGGGAATAGATCGAGATTTCACCTTTGCACTTTCTGATTTGATTCAAAACCAAACCAGTCTAAACCTGGCTACAAATGCTGCAAATGCAGACTTAATATATGAAGGTGAGATTGTAGATTATTATATAGCTCCTCAAACAGCTACATCAGACAACCTTGCCGCTCAAAACAGATTGACTATAGTTGTATTGTGTAGATTTACAAATACCAAAAAAGAAGATGGCAGTGATGATTTTGAAAAGCGATTCTCATTTTTCGTAGATACACCCGGTAATTCACAACTAGTAGGCAGTGCTTTAGATAGCGCAATCGCAGAAATTTTTGAACGTATTACTCAGGACATTTTTAATGAATCGCTTGCAAACTGGTAAATGAATACCTTAGATTTTACATATCTTTTAGAAAACCCGGATGCAATTACACCGGAGCAAACCTCAGCATTAAATGAAGTTGTAAAAGAATACCCTTATTTTCAGGCAGCACGGGCTCTTTACTTAAAAGGCTTAAAAAATCAGGATAGTTTTTTATACAACAATCAACTAAAAAAAACAGCTGCTTATACTCAGGATCGCACTGTATTATTTGATTACATCACGTCAGAAAATTTTAATCAAACAGCGATAAGTGAGCAAATAAAAGCTCAGGAACAGCAGCTGCGCGATATGCAAGTTCACGATATTATCGATGTTTCAGCAGATTTAGATGCAGAAGAACTAGAGAAAGCTAACCAAGTATTATCAAGTGATTTTTTTATTCGGAAGGATCAACCTCAAGAAACCGAAGATATAGATGCAGTTCAAACTGCGGAAGAAAAATTACAAGTTGGAAAACCGTTAGAATTTACGAAGAGCGAAACGCACTCTTTTACGCAATGGCTAAAAATAACTTCTTTTGATAAAATTGATAGAACTGAAAGCTCTAGTGATCCTGTTGAAGAATCAAACCTTCCGGAAGAATTAATATCAGAAACAAAGCCATCAACATTAGTTTCTTTTACAGAATCTGATGAAGATAATGAAGACCCTGATCGTACTCGAAGATTAGAATTAATAGACAAATTTATTGAGTCAAACCCTAAGATAAAGGTAAGAACTCCCGAGGAAGGCTTCAAAAAGCAAGATCTGCAAAGCGATTTTCAGCCTAATGAAAGCTTAATGACAGAGACTTTGGCGCGGGTTTATGTTGAACAAAAGAATTATCAAAAAGCAAAGCAAGCATATAAAATTTTATGTTTGAAATATCCGGAAAAAAGTGGTTTCTTTGCAGACCAAATTCGGGCAATAGTTAAATTGCAAGAAAATAAATAATAAACTGCGGCACTTTTAAATTTTGAAATCCGCCTTTGTAAAGCCTTAAACTATGTTTTTAATATTTTTAGTTTTAATTGTAATTGTAGCATTCCTACTTATTGTAGTTATAATGGTGCAAAACCCTAAAGGTGGTGGTTTATCTTCTTCGTTTGGAGGTGGCGGAACACAACAAATAGGTGGTGTTAAGAAAACAGGTGACTTTTTAGATAAAAGTACCTGGGGACTTGCAACTATTTTACTTGTTCTTATTTTAATTTCCAATGTTACTATTTTTGGCGGAGGTAATTCTTCTGAGTCTAAAGTAATACAGGGAGAAGATGTTGAGAATATAATGCCTGTACCAGATGCTACGGCTCCTGCAGCTACAGCTCCTTCAGAAAATACAGAATCTAATTAAATGACATTTTAGTCATACAGTAAATATAAAGACCGCAATTATGCGGTCTTTTTTTTGCCTTTTTGTCAGCCATAGTCTGGTGGCATAATTTCTGCCTTACAGGCAACATCATTACGAACTTTATTAACTAAAAAATTATATTAAAATGGGAGTAAACATTAAACCACTTTCAGACCGTGTTTTAGTAGAGCCTACAGCCGCTGAAACAAAAACAGCATCTGGACTTTATATTCCGGATACAGCTAAAGAAAAACCACAACAAGGTAAAGTTATAGCGGTAGGGAATGGAAAAAAAGATCACGATATGACCGTTAAGGTAGGTGACACTGTTCTTTATGGTAAATATTCTGGTACCGAATTAAAATTAGACGGTACAGATTATTTAATTATGCGTGAAGATGATATTCTTGCGGTTATTTAATAATCTGCATTTCTTCTATTAAATAAATAACAAACTTATATTTTTTCGCAATTGCGAAAACTTTAAATAAAATTTACAATGGCAAAAGAGATAACATTTGACATCTCAGCAAGAGATGGTATTAAGCGCGGTGTTGACGCATTAGCAAACGCAGTAAAAGTAACTTTAGGACCTAAAGGTCGTAACGTAATTATAAGTAAATCTTTTGGCGCTCCTCAAGTGACTAAAGATGGTGTTACGGTAGCAAAAGAAATTGAGCTTAAAGATCCTTTAGAAAATATGGGAGCTCAGATGGTTAAAGAAGTTGCTTCTAAAACTAACGATCTAGCTGGTGACGGTACTACAACTGCAACCGTATTAGCTCAAGCAATCGTACAGGAAGGCCTTAAGAACGTAGCTGCAGGTGCAAACCCAATGGATTTAAAACGTGGGATTGACAAAGCTGTTGAGGCAATTACAAAAGATCTTGCTTCTCAAACTAAAGAAGTAGGTAACTCTTCAGAAAAAATAAAGCAAATCGCGGCTATATCTGCAAATAACGATGATGTTATAGGTGAACTTATTGCTGAGGCTTTTGGCAAAGTAGGTAAAGAAGGTGTAATTACCGTTGAAGAGGCTAAAGGTACAGAGACTTATGTTGATGTAGTTGAAGGTATGCAGTTTGACCGTGGTTATTTATCACCATATTTTGTTACAGATAGCGAAAAAATGCAAACTGAATTAGAGAATCCTTATATCTTATTATTTGATAAAAAGATCTCTTCAATGAAAGATTTATTACCAGTGCTTGAGCCGGTAGCTCAGTCAGGTAAGCCTTTATTAATTATTGCAGAAGATGTAGACGGTGAGGCACTTGCTACTTTAGTTGTAAATAAATTAAGAGGAGCACTTAAAATAGCAGCTGTTAAAGCTCCTGGTTTTGGTGATCGTCGTAAAGCTATGCTAGAAGATATTGCAATTTTAACTGGAGGTACAGTTATAAGCGAAGAGCGTGGGTTTACTTTAGAGAATGCTACTATAGATATGCTTGGTACTGCTGAAAACGTAACTATAGATAAAGACAATACGACAATAGTTAACGGTTCTGGTGATAAAGACGGCATTAAAGGTCGTATCAACCAAATTAAAGCTCAAATTGAGTCTACGACTAGCGACTATGATAAAGAAAAACTACAGGAACGTCTGGCTAAATTAGCTGGTGGTGTTGCTGTACTTTACGTGGGTGCCGCTTCTGAAGTAGAAATGAAAGAGAAAAAAGACCGTGTAGATGATGCACTTCACGCAACTCGTGCCGCTGTAGAAGAAGGTATCGTAGCCGGTGGTGGTGTTGCTCTTGTACGCGCAAAACGCGCTTTAGACAACCTTGAAGCTATTAATGCTGATGAGGCTACAGGTATCAAAATTGTAGCTAAGGCTATTGAGGCACCTTTACGTACTATTGTTGCCAATGCAGGTGGTGAAGGCTCTGTCGTTATCGCTAAAGTAATCGAAGGTGATGAAGATTTTGGTTATGATGCTAAAACAGATACTTACGTAAATATGCTTTCTGCTGGTATTATAGATCCTAAGAAAGTAACACGTGTAGCTCTTGAAAACGCGGCTTCTGTTTCTGGAATGATCTTAACTACTGAATGCGCATTAACTGACATCCCTGAAGAAAATGCCGGAGGCGGAATGCCAGGTGGTATGGGTGGCGGTATGCCGGGAATGATGTAAGCATCAATTTCTTTAAATACTAAAAAAGCCCTTCAGTTAATTCTGAAGGGCTTTTTCTTTATATAAATGAATCAAAAAAATTAATTTATTTCTTCACTCACTGTCCCGCAATTCAACATTACATCTCCAAAATAAGGATTAAATATTTTCTTCTCATTAGAAATCCAGTATGCACCTTTACCGTCAAATGCCATTGGGCAGTATTGATAATAAAGCGTTCCGCCAGAAATATTCTCTTCTACAAAAGTTTTTATTCCTGCAGTTAATTTTTCAAAGTTTGCTCGTTGCTTGTTAATATCTTTAGTACTCGCAATTGACTGAGCCACCTGTTTTAAATCTGCCTCCACTTCCACTGCTTCCATTTTTGAGATCATATCTTCAGCGACATCTTGAGCAGCTTCAGCATCGGTATTCACAAGAGCAATTTTAAGTTTGTTATAAGCATCATAAACACTGGTTACCTCCTCATTTTTAAATTTAGCATCTCGTTTTGCTCCGTTATAAACCAGTTCGTGTTTACCTGAATCACCTTCTGAAACAGTTACAGTTTTCTCTCCAGATTTATTTTCGCCACAGGCTAATAAAAGTGCCGAAATAAAAATTATAGTAATATTTCTCATACGTTAATCTTAAGTTTCAATCAAATATACAAATAGACTAATTGCTGCGGAGCTTTTGATAATAAAAAGCAGGCAATAAAAGCAAAAGTAACATAGGCTGCATTAAAAATCTTCTCACATAAAATAAGGGTAATTCAAACGATTCTCGATATTGAGCGATTATAAAATAGAAAACTATAATTAGTAACCCAAATAAAGTACCGTAGATAAGAATTAAGATTTTGAGTAGTTGGCGTTCGCTGAAAAGCAACTTTAATATCCAGATTGAAATTATGGCATTACACCAAAAACGAATACTAATAGAAACAACCAACTTAAATATATCTAGTAGTGGTAATGATTTAGAATTTAAATAATCACCTTTAAAAAAAAACAATAAAGGATCATAAAATAGGTGTTCTTGAAAATACCGTATAGCGGCAAGTGCTAAAAACAGAAGAGCTACCACCAGTATAAAGACTACTTTTTTCAAGATGGTAATTTTTTAAATCGCTTAATCCATACCAGCCAGAGTAACACTACAGCTCCATAAATAATTGCCGGAAATACCACATCGTGAAGTACTTTACTGTATTCAGGAATTTTGTATAAGCCTATACTTATAATAACAATACGCAGCACATTAATCCCGTAAATAAGCAGACTACCAAAAATTAAAAACACTAATGTTTTTCTAGATCCCTGATAAAAAGAAAACACAAAAGCGGTAAACAGAATTATTACGCTCACCCCATTACACCCCTCTACCACACGTACTACAAAATAATCTTCTACAAAAAGCTTCATAGATGCTTCCTCAGAATGCGGCTCTATAAAACTTGAGTAGTCAGTTTTATTAATAAGCCAGTTACTCTGTACAGCTACCTGATGGGTGACATAATCAGGATAATACGCTGCAGAAAACTCTTGTTTTAAGTAAATTGCGTAGCCAACACTAAGCACCACATACACTCCTAAAAATGTAAGGATAAATAGAAGTACCGACTTATATTTGCGAATTAAATCTAACAATCTGATAACGGTTATTGACCGGTCTAAAATACAAGAAAAATGACTTTTGAAACTCTAAAACCTCAAGTATCGCAAATATTAGATAGCTCAAGCTTATCTGTTGAACAACGACTGCAAGAAGTATGCGACCTTCTTAAAGAAACCATAGCTCATTATGACTGGGTGGGCTTCTACTTTAAGAATGGTGATAAAGATGAACTCAAATTAAGCTCGTATGCTGGAGCTGAAACTGATCACACGATTATACCTTTTGGGAAAGGAATTTGCGGGCAGGTAGCCGTTTCTAACCAAAATTTTGTGGTGCCCGATGTTAGCGCTCAGGACAATTATATTGCGTGTAGTATCACGGTAAAAGCAGAAATTGTTGTTCCGTTATTTGTAAACGGAAAAAATATAGGTCAGATTGATATTGACTCCAACACTCCAGATCCTTTTACTGAAGCAGACGAGCGCTTTTTAGAATGGGTAAATGTGCAGGTTGCTAATATATTAGAAGTTTAAGACTAAAAGAATTTATAAAAAAAAGCCTGCTTTATCAGTTGATAAAGCAGGCTTTTTTTTGTGTTAGTACTCCTATTTACATACCGGTACGTATTGCTTCTACAGGATCTAATCGTGAAGCCATTAATGCAGGAACAATACCGGCAATAAGACCAATTATGACAGAACTAAACAAACCCGCAAAGATATTTCCGGCAGAAAGGATAAACTCGAAGTCCCCGGTAAACTGTGATGCTATAACTGTAATAATCCAAACTAAGCCAAGACCTATAAGACCACCTATAGTTGCTAAAATTATAGACTCAAATAAAAACTGAAGCAGTATAAACCTATTCTTTGCTCCCAATGCTTTTTGAATACCTATGAGATTTGTGCGCTCTTTTACACTCACAAACATAATATTAGCGATCCCAAAACCGCCTACAAGCAGAGAGAACAAACCTATAAAACCACCTATAGTCGACATAGTGCCGGTTATATTATCTATAAGATCTGTGAACCCAGACAATTGATTGATGAAAAAATTATTTACATCATCTGGTTTCAAACCACGCAGCTGTCTGAGCCGTTGTGCAAGTACTGCATTAAACTCAGGTATATCTACACCAGAAGCCGGCTTAATAACTATAGAAGGAAAAGCAGATTTATTATTACTACCATAAATACGACGCACTACGTTTACCGGTAAGATTGCAGAACCATCTTTTGACGGACCAAAAAGACTCGTCCCTTCTTTCTCAAGAACGCCAATTACTGTAAAGCGTTGACCATAAAGACGCACTTCTTTTCCTATAGGGTTTAGATTACCAAATAATCCATCAGCGATTTCATCTCCTAAAACAATTACCGGAGAACCGCTATTAGACTCAGATTCATTAAAAAACCGACCCTCTTTCAGCTTAAGAGATTCAATATTATAATAACCCTCGGTAACAGGAGCGATACCAACACCTGTCACTAATTTATCACCATATTTAATAGATTCTGCCCGTACATTTAAACTGTACGAAACAGCCTCTACATCAGGCACATTTCGTTTAATATATTGATATTCCTCATAACTTACATCAGGAAATTGCTCCCGTTTCCACTGGGGAATTTCCGAAGGACCAAAAGAAAAGCGCATTAAGATAATAGTACTATTATCTAGTGAAGACAAACTGCCTTTAATCTCCTGTTTTAACGAATCTACCGCAGCTAAAACGCCAATAATTGAAAAGATACCTATCGTCACTCCTAATAGTGATAGCAACGTACGCAACTTGTTATTGCGCAGTGCATTAATCGCAAATGCGAGACTTTCTTTTAATACCCTAAGATAAATGAGCATAGATGTGTGTTAACATGAACGACCATAGGACGTAAAAGTGTCTTGAACGTTACAAATTTATGCTAAGAAAATACAACAATTATCAACTCCTCTTAAGGGTTTAATTCATACTTTTGCAGCCAAATAAAAAATTTCTTCATGAGTACTGCTATAAAAGCTAAAGCTGCGTTAATTTCAGTTTTTAGTAAAGAAGGTCTAGAACCACTTATAAAAAAGTTTAATGAATTAGGTATCACCCTTTATTCTACGGGAGGTACCGAAAAATTTATTCAGGATCTAGGTGTTCCGGTAGTACCTGTAGAAGAGGTTACTTCATATCCTTCAATTCTAGGTGGGAGAGTTAAAACTTTACACCCTAAAATATTTGGCGGTATTCTTAATCGCCAGGATCACGAAGGTGATATTTCAGAAATGGCAGAATACAGTATTCCGCAATTAGATATTGTTATTGTTGACTTATACCCATTTGAAAAAACAGTAGCTTCAGGAGCTTCAGAACAGGACATTGTTGAAAAGATTGACATAGGTGGTATTTCATTAATACGTGCCGCTGCTAAAAACTTTAAAGACACGTTGTGTGTTTCTTCTGTAGACGACTATCAGGAAGTTCTTGAACTTGTAAGTGCAAATGAAGGCACTACTACACTTTCAGACCGTAAGCGTTTTGCTGCTAAAGCCTTTAATGTTTCCTCACACTATGACACTGCAATATTTAATTACTTTAATGAAGAAGAAGTAGTTTACAAAGCAAGTTATACCGAAGGAAAAACATTACGATATGGTGAAAACCCACATCAAAAAGGAACATTCTTTGGAGATTTTAATGCAATGTTTGATCAACTTCACGGGAAAGAGCTTTCTTATAACAACCTGTTAGATGTTGACGCCGCTGTAAATCTTATGGCAGAATTTAAAGGTGAGAATCCTACGTTTGCAATTTTAAAACACAATAACGCGTGTGGTTTAGCTCAACGAGAAACTATTCACCAGGCATATGTTGATGCTTTAGCGGGAGATCCTGTTTCAGCCTTTGGCGGAATTTTAATATCAAATACCGAAATCGACAAAGCAACAGCAGAAGAAATTCATTCTTTATTTTGTGAGGTTGTAATCGCTCCCGGTTTTTCTGAAGAAGCTTTTCAAATTTTAAAAGGAAAGAAAAATAGAGTCCTTTTAGTTCAGAAACCTGTAGCGCTACCTAACGATCAGGTAAGAAGTTGTTTAAATGGTATTTTAGTTCAAGATAAAGATGCTATTACAGATAGTCTCTCAGATCTTTCTACAGCAACAGACAATAAACCTACAGATCAAGAGTTAAGTGATCTAATATTTGCTTCAAAAATCTGTAAGCACACAAAATCAAATACCATTGTATTTGCAAAAGGAAACCAGCTTTACGCAAGCGGTACTGGTCAAACTTCTCGTGTAGATGCATTACGCCAGGCAATAGACAAGGCGGTTGCATTTGGTTTTGATCTAAACGGAGCGGTTATGGCAAGTGATGCTTTTTTCCCATTTCCTGATTGTGTTGAAATAGCAGATAAAGCAGGTATCACAGCGGTTATTCAACCCGGCGGATCTATAAAAGATCAGTTGAGCATAGATTATTGCAATGCTAATAATATTGCAATGGTAATGACCGGAACAAGACACTTTAAACACTAATTAAGACGAAATTTTTCAGTACATTTAAGATTAACCTGATTATCATATTTCACTCTCACTTTACATCCTATGGGCTTTTTTGATTTTCTAACTGAAGAGATAGCGATTGACCTCGGTACCGCAAACACTCTTATAATACATAATGACAAGGTTGTTGTAGACAGCCCCTCTATTGTTGCCAGAGATCGCGTTACTAATAAAATTATCGCTGCCGGAAAAGAAGCTGCAATGATGCAGGGTAAAACGCATGAAAATATTAAAACAATACGCCCTCTTAAAGACGGTGTAATTGCAGATTTTGATGCTAGTGAGCAAATGATAAGCATGTTTATTAAAGAAATACCCGCGCTAAAGAAAAGGCTTTTTGCTCCTGCTCTACGTATGGTAGTTTGTATACCTTCAGGAATCACAGAAGTTGAAATGCGCGCGGTAAAAGAGAGTTGTGAGCGTGTAAACGGTAAAGAAGTATTTCTTATACACGAGCCTATGGCAGCTGCTATAGGTATTGGTGTAGATATTATGCAACCTAAAGGAAACATGATTGTTGATATAGGTGGCGGTACTACAGAAATTGCAGTTATTGCTTTAGGAGGTATTGTTTGTGATAAATCTGTAAAAATTGCAGGTGATGTGTTTACAAATGATATCATTTATTATATGCGTACGCAACATAACCTATATGTAGGAGAACGTAGTGCAGAAAAAATTAAGATTCAAATAGGTGCAGCGACCGAAGATTTGGAAGTTCCACCAGAAGATATGAGTGTACAGGGTCGTGACCTTCTTACAGGTAAACCTAAACAGGTTTCTATATCCTACAGAGAGATTGCTAAAGCTTTAGATAAATCTATTTTACGTATCGAAGACGCCGTTATGGAAACGCTATCGCAAACGCCTCCAGAGCTTGCTGCAGATATTTACAATACCGGTATCTATTTAGCAGGTGGTGGTAGTATGTTGCGCGGGTTAGACAAACGTTTATCTCAAAAAACAGACTTACCGGTCTATATCGCTGAAGATCCTTTACGTGCTGTTGTGCGCGGTACAGGTATTACGCTAAAAAACCTGGCTAAGTTCAAGAGTATTTTTGTAAAATAATTAGGGTATTGATTCATGCAGCAAATTGTAAATTTTCTAATAAAGCATAGAAACTTTCTATTATTTGCTTTTTTGCTGTTCTTATCTCTCGTTTTTACCATACAGTCACACTCATATCACCGCAGTAAATTTGTGAATTCGGCAAATTTTTTAAGTGGTGGTATTTATGGTGGCCTTGATGATATTTATGAATATTTTGATTTAAAGATTCATAATACACAACTTGTAGAAGAAAATAACAGGCTGCGCTCAAGGCTTTATAATCTTACAGATAAGAATGTACAAAATCTAGATACCTTAGCGTTTAATTCTTTATACCGATTCACTACAGCCAAGGTAATTAATAACAATTACAATTTAAAAGACAACTTTCTTACGCTACGCGGGGGTTCAAAAAAAGGAATTAAACAGGATCTTGGCGTTATTACGAGTAAAGGACTGGTAGGTATTGTTGACCGTGTTTCAAATAAATATGCAACTGTCTTAAGCATCTTAAATAGTAATTCTCAAATAAACGCTAAACTAAAAAAGAGCAACCATTTTGGCATTTTAGTATGGAAAGGTGGAAATCCTAATATTGTTGACCTTGTAGATGTACAATCTAAAGCCCCGGTCGCTCTTGGGGATACCATTGTTACAGGAGGTAAATCAACAATTTTTCCTGAAGGAATAGGTATAGGCACAATAGATAACTTTGAACTTGATCCCAGCGAGAATTTTTATACGATAAAAATCAAACTCTTTAACGACATGACAAATGTGGGTTATGTGTATGTTATTGAGAACCTAGATGGTGAAGAAATAAAAACCTTAGAACAACAGACCGTAGATGAGCAGTAGCATATTCACAAATATTCTGCGATTTGTATTACTAATTCTTCTACAGGTTGCCATTTTTAATAACATAAATTTTTTAGGATATATAAATCCCTATCCATATGTGTTATTCATTTTATTGTTTCCTATAGGTGATAATAGAGCGCTACTTATTTTTCTAAGTTTTATACTAGGACTCACGCTAGACATGTTTAGCAATAGCGGCGGTATGCACGCGGCATCCTGTGTTACAATTGCCTATTTGAGACCGTGGATTTTACAATCTATTTTTGGAATAGCTTATGAGTATAATGCTATAAAAGTAACTAAAGCAGATTTTGGAGAACGATTACTTTATGTAAGTATTTTGGTATTTACACATCACTTAATATTATTTTTTGTCGAAAGTTTTAACTTCTCAGACATAATCTATATACTTAAGAAGACGTTGTTCAGTGGTGTATTTAGTGTATTACTTTGTATGATATTTATATCCCTCTTTAGCTTTAAGCGAAAATGAGAAAGATTTTACTTTTTTCAATTGTACTTATATCTGGTTTTTTACTCACCGGAAGGCTATTTTATTTACAAATTTTAGACACATCATACGCTAGTCTTTCAGAGAACAATGCCATTAAACGATTTTTTGATTACCCACAGCGTGGCCATATTTATGATCGTAGTGGTAACCTTTTAGTAAGTAATCAACCGTCTTATGATGTGATGGTGATTCCTCGTGAGGTTAAACCTTTTGACACCTTAGAGTTTTGCGGACTTTTAAAAATGGATAAAGAGATGCTTATAAACCGGCTTAAAAAAGCCCGCGTTTATTCTCCACGCTTACCATCTATTGTAATCCCTCAACTTACTAAATCTGAATACGCATATCTGCAAGAAAAAATGCGTAAGTATGAAGGCTTTTTTATTCAAAAAAGATCACTAAGAGATTATCAAATAGATTACGGAGCTAATTTTTTAGGTTATATCGCTGAGGTTAATTATAAAGATATAGAAGACAACCCCTACTATCAATCTGGAGATTTAAAAGGAAGAACTGGAGTTGAAAAACAATATGAAGAGGTACTACGTGGTGTAAAAGGAGTTAAATATATACAGAAAGATCGTTTTAACAGAGACATTGGCCCTTATAAAAATGGAAGTCTAGACACCCTACCTTCACCGGGTAAAGATTTAACGCTTACTATAGATTCAGAGCTACAGAGGTATGGCGAAGAATTAATGATAAATAAACGCGGTGGAATCGTAGCTATCGAGCCTTCTTCTGGCGAAATACTAGCACTTATTTCTGCTCCTAACTTCGATCCAGCTTTACTTGTAGGTCGAGAGCGATCAAGAAATTTTACAAAATTATACTACGACTCTATAGCAAAACCTCTTTTTGACAGAGGCTTGCAAGCACAATATCCCCCGGGATCACCCTTTAAGACACTAAACGCATTAATAGCTCTTCAGGAAAATGTCGTAAATTCTGAAGAAGCATTCTCTTGTCACGGAGGTTATTATTATGGTTCCCACGGTAGAAAATTAGGATGCCACCACCACCCTAGTCCGTTGAGCATGATACCTGGTATTGCAAATTCGTGTAATGCGTATTTTGCAAATGTGTATCGCAGAACTATTGAAAAGTACAACACACCTCAGGAGGGTATGGATGTATGGAAAAATCACTTAGAGAGTTTTGGCCTTGGTGGTTATATGGGAACAGATTTACCTACGGGGCAGCCCGGCTTTATACCTGATAGTAAGTATTATAATAAAGCATACGATTTCCCGAAATATAAATGGTTTAGCACAGCAACGATTTCTAACTCAATAGGTCAGGGTGAGGTGAGTCTAACTCCTATACAATTAGCAAATGTAACTGCGGCGATAGCGAATAGAGGTTGGTTTTACACTCCACATATTTTAAAAAGTATAGAACATCAAACCGAGCTAATACCTGAGGAATATCGTACAAAAAATGTAACTACTATTGACGCATCTAATTTTGAACCGGTAGTTGAAGGTATGTTTGGTGCTTATAATTACGGTACAGCTGCAGGTATTAAAATACCGGGAATAGACATTTGCGGTAAAACAGGTACAGCTGAAAATTATACACGTATAGACGGGCACAGAGCTCAATTAACAGACCACTCCATATTTGTAGCATTTGCACCAAAAGATAATCCTAAAATTGCAATTGCTGTTTTTGTAGAAAATGGATACTGGGGTTCTCGATACGCCGGTAAAATTGCCAGTTTAATGATCGAAAAATATATCAAAGGTGAGGTAACACGTAAAGATATTGAGGATTATGTGCTATCTAACAGCCTTGAAGATGAATACGCAAAACCATTGAGTGGTAAACCATTCCCAATTAATGATGGTAAGAAAATAAGTGGCGTACCCAAAAAAGTAGAGCTTTAATGAATAGTTTTTCTAAAGCCTATGGCAATTTTGATTGGGTAATCATCGCATTATTTCTAGCTCTTGTCACTATAGGTTGGTTCAATATATACTCTGCATCTGTAGATTCTACAGGTGTCAAAGAGTTTTTTAGCTTTGACAATTTATTTACAAGACAACTTCTGTTTATAGGTTTAAGCCTTCTAATAATTGTATTTATTCTTTCGCTCGATGCTAAATTCTTTGAGCGATTTGCGAGTATAATCTACGTAGTATCCATAGTTTCCCTGCTGGGGCTTTTTGTATTCGGTAAAAACATTTCAGGAGCTACAAGTTGGTATTCTTTTGGAAGTTTTGGTATTCAACCCAGTGAATTTGCTAAAGCGGCTACGGCTCTGGCTCTGGCAAAATATTTAAGTGATATTCAAACCGATGTTAAGTCATTTATGCATCAATTACGCGCGTTTGTAATTATTGCTTTACCTGCTATTTGTATTATACCTCAACCAGATCCCGGTAGTGCATTGGTTTATGCTGCCTTTTTCTTTCCACTTTACAGAGAAGGTTTATCTGGGGTTTATCTAATTATTGGTTCAGTTACTATAGCTTTATTTGTACTTACGCTGGCATTTGGTCCCTTATGGGTAATTTTAGGTATCGTTTTAATAGCCCTTGCCTTACTATTTAAGAATCGCAAAAAACGCTTTGGCAAACGTCTTTTTTATATACTTCCCATTGTATCAATTCTCTTTGTTTTTTCAGTAAACTATATATTTGAAAATGTTTTTGAGCAGCGTCACCGAGATCGTTTCAATGTGGTTCTTGGTAAAGATGTTGATATGAAAAGCATAGGTTACAACACCTATCAATCTGAAATTGCAATTGGTAATGGTGGTCTAACCGGAAAAGGCTTTTTAAAAGGAACTCAAACAAAAGGTGATTTTGTACCAGAACAACACACAGACTACATTTTTAGCACTGTAGGTGAAGAATGGGGGTTTTTAGGAAGTACATTAGTAATTGCATTATTTGTAAGCTTAATGCTACGCGTAATCATTTTAGCAGAACGGCAAAAGAGTCAGTTTAGTCGTATTTATGGTTACAGTATTGCCGGTATATTATTTATTCACTTTATTATTAATATAGGTATGGTTACCGGGGTTTTCCCTACCGTAGGAATCCCATTACCATTCTTTAGTTATGGAGGTTCGGGGCTTTGGGGATTCACCATTTTGCTATTTATTTTCGTGAAACTCGATTCAGATAGAATCAATCAGTGGTAGTTTAAGCGTTTAAAATTGCCAGTCACTGAGATTAGTTTTTTGTTCCATCGCTTTTTCGATTGAGTCGTCTAACTTCGGAAAGAAATCAATTCCTGTACTAGCTTCTAAAGCATCAAGTGTAATTACAAATTCGTTTAAGTTTTTTGTGCTTTCGCTATGCGGAATTAAAAAAGCTACACACGTATACCCAGAATTCGTTTTGCGCAAAACCACTTTATAAAACGCTCTGGGGACGAAAACACTTTCACTGCCTATTGTTTTTAGCGGATTATTTAAAACTCCTGCGGTAACCACAGTAATTGTATCATATTCCCTAGCCCAATCACGTACTTGATTCTCTAAACGATTCCAGATGCCGCTATTAAACTCGTGCAATTGCGGACTAATATTACTCGTTAAAAACGTTTCATTATACGCCTGCGTACTGAATTTACGATCACCTGCAGGACACAAATGCCCCCTATCGTAACCACTGTTCTTATAGTTTCGCCAGTTTGCAGCTCCTGTGCTCACAGCAGGATCTATATCAAAATAAGGTCTTGACTGGTCTTCTCCACGAAGCTGATCTTTAGTAAGTGTATAAGCAACCCAGGCTGCCTGTTCAGCTTCTTCATTATAGCTTAAACTGTAATAGTTGTGATGAACTATAGTGTTTGCTTCAGATTGTGGTAAAAAATAAGATAATTCTGCCGCCTTAATAACTCTGCCAGTAGCTACAAACTCTGTATTCTCTTGTTTCTCTAAGTATTTTTCACCTATATAAATCGCAGCAATAGCGAGCATCATGACAAGGGGATAGGTGTACTTTCTATTCATAATTTTTTAATTAACGCCTTTTACATCAAGTGCATCACGCAGAGCATTACCCATTAACATAAATGCCATTACTAAACTCATAATAGCAAGACCAGGAATTATAGCAAGATAAGCTTTACCTAAAATGATGTAGCTATAGTGATCTTTTATCATTGCACCCCAACTTGGGATAGGTGGCTGTGCTCCTATACCCAGAAAACTTAAACCGCTTTCAATCAAAATAGCTCCTGCAAAATTTGCAGCACTTATAACAATTACTGGAGCAAGAATATTCGGTAGTATATGTTTAAAAAGAATACGCATATTTTTATATCCCAAAGCTCTTGCTGCGGTGACATATTGTGCTTCTTTAACACTCAAAACCTGCCCTCTCACCACACGAGCTACCTCGACCCACATTGTGAGTCCTACAGCAATAAAAACCTGCCAAAAACCTTTTCCAAGGGCTAATGTTATTGCAATAACTAGAAGCAATGTTGGTATTGACCAGGTTACATTAATAATCCACATTATAAATGCATCTAGTTTACCACCATAGTATCCACCAATTGCTCCTAAGAAAATACCAATTATTAAGGAAATTAAAACAGCAACAAAACCTATACTAAAAGAGATACGCGTACCTATAAGCATTCTACTCAAAAGATCTCTCCCATATTTATCTGTACCTAATAAATACGTCTTTTTTTTGATAAACTGATCTTCAAAATCAAACTTACTAATAGACTGTAAATTAAAATCTGATAAGGGAATGGCTTTAGTCAACTCGGTAACACCATCTTCTGTATAAGGTATATATTCGACTTCTTTATCTAAAATTTTATAACTAAAAATAGGTATTTCTGTATCTGTATTTGACTTACCATTTAAACCTGTTTTCACAAAACTCTCCTCAACACTTTTAGGTCCGGGTATAGTTAATATAGTAACTGTAAAGCCGGGCTTTTTAGAATGAATTGAAAGATGCATTTGATTTGCATTCTGAGTATCATCTGGAGCTAATAAGTAGGCAAAAACAGCCACTAAACCACAAAGCGTAATATATATTAAACTCAAAACGCCCCAGAAATTTTTTAAAAATTTCTGGAGCGCTAATTGAGATAAAGAACTTGAATGATCTGCCATAGGTTAATCCCTAACGTCAGCCAGTTTGCTTCTTCTAATATTATTTACTTTTAAGTCTTCTAACACGTTAATAGCTTCTTCCATATAAACGTCCTTAGCTAATTCTGTATGCCAGCGCTCTCTCTTCTGAGCAAGGGTTGAATCTGATTTAAATAATTGAGTCTCGTAAGGCAGTGATTTAAAAGTAAGATTAGAGTTATACTCTCTTAAACCATCAAAACGTTTTGCTTCAGCTACGTTAATTTCCATCTTAGATTTATAAGCTTCAAAATTAAGTGGCCATACTGAATCATCTTGCTTGCTTTTAATCCATTTAGCGTTCTCTTCTACAAGTTTTAAGTACTCGTTTTGAGCCATTCTCTTTTTACTGCTGTTTATAGTTTGATCGTAATCTATATAACCCTCCCATACTTTATAATCTGCCGCGGCAATTTTATCCCACGGTAACGGATTCTCAAGATCTTTCTCCCCTATATCAATATAGCTATACTTGTCTGGCACAACTACATCACTCTTTACTCCCTCAAGTTGAGTAGAACCTCCATTAATACGATAGAATTTCTGAGTAGTTATCTTTAAGGCACCCATATCTCCTAAATCATTCTGGCGCAACCAGCGATTAAGGTCATATACATTTTGTACGGTTCCCTTACCATAAGTTTGCTTACTACCTAAAATAACAGCTCTCTTATAATCTTGCATTGCTGCAGCAAGAATCTCACTAGCCGAAGCAGAAATCTCATTTACTAAAATTACTAAAGGCTTATCCCAGATAATTTCTGGATCTTTATCTTGTAAAATTTCACTTTCAGCACCATTAGATTTTACCTGTACTACAGGTCCTTCTTTTATAAATAAACCGGCGATATCAACAACTGTAGAAAGTGAACCCCCACCGTTATTACGCAAATCTATTACAAGACCATCTGCTCCTTCTTCATTAAGTCTAATGATTTCTTTTTTCACATCTGTGGCTGCATTACGCTCTTCGGCGTTTTGCATATCAAAATAGAACTTAGGCAAATTGATTACCCCGTAAGTGCGATCATTTTTCTCAACTGTAGTTGATTTTGCGTAAGTTTCTTCTAACTCCACAACATCTCGAGTAATCGCAATATTTTTTATCGTACCATCTTTTTTCTTTACGTTTAAAGTAACCACAGTACCTTTAGGGCCTTTAATAAGTTCTACCGCATCATCAAGTCTCATACCCACAACGCTGGTAGCAACCTCTTCCTTCTCTTGTTTTACTTTTAGAATAATATCGCCTTCTTCAAGCTCTTCGGCTCTCCAGGCAGGACCTCCCGAAATAACTTCAGTAATACTTATTTCGTTACTTTTTTTCTGAAGACGCGCACCTATACCTTGAAACTGGCCACTCATCTGCATGTCAAAACGATCTTTGTCTACAGGTGCGAAATAAGCGGTGTGAGGATCAAATTCTTCAACTATAGAATTTATATAAACCGAAAAATAATCTTCACGATCAAAATCATCTGTAAACTCAAAATATTCGATATATGATTTTTTTGTACTCTCGCGAGATTCTTTTTCAAGTTCTGTATTGCTAAGTGCTTTATATCCTGTTGAATCTTTTTCTTTTTTAGTTTCTTCTTCAATACGATCGTAATAAACACCTATCGTACTAAATTTCAACTGGCTTCTCCAACGATCCTTAAGCTCTTTCCTATTTTTAGCATACTCAAGATTTTCATAGTCTGTATCTATAGTCTCGTTATCTGTGTAGTCAAACGGCTTATCGAGAATATCTACATAAATCTCTTTAGATTCTTCCATACGTTGTCTTAAACGCGTGTAAGCTAAATCAAAAAAAGTAATATCTTCTTTTCGAATCTGATCATCTATCTGAAATTTATAAGCCTCAAACTCTTTAATATCGCTTTGTAGAAAGTA
The DNA here is from genome assembly GCF_044542075.1 of Leeuwenhoekiella sp. NPDC079379. Taxonomy (NCBI): domain Bacteria; kingdom Pseudomonadati; phylum Bacteroidota; class Flavobacteriia; order Flavobacteriales; family Flavobacteriaceae; genus Leeuwenhoekiella; species Leeuwenhoekiella sp. NPDC079379. The sequence continues at coordinate 28,924 of NZ_JBITTU010000005.1, read as the reverse complement.
GCGTTTTAAAGGATCAAGTGCTGTCACAAAATCTTTAAAAACCTGTTCAGAAAACTCATCATTAAATTCTTTAGCATCATAATGGCCCTTTTCCAGAACATACGATATCAAGCTAATGAGAACTTTATCTTTTCCCGGATCTTCATTATTTGTTGTAAAACTGCAAGACGCAGCTCCCAACAATAATGCTAAAACCAGAACCTTCACATTTTTTATCATAATTCGTTGCATTTTCTTCTTTTTACTAGCAAGCTACATTAAAAACCGTGCCACGACCCTAAGTTTACGCTAATAATTTGTTAAACGTTAGCCCTAGCAATGGCTTGGTAATTTAGTATTTTAGCGCTAGAAAGCAAAACTTATATGGCTCAGCAAAAACCCTTAATATTAATTACCAACGACGATGGCATTACCGCCCCTGGCATTCGCAAACTTATTAACATCATGCAAGAAATAGGCGATGTCGTTGTAGTAGCCCCTGACAGTCCGCAAAGCGGAATGGGTCACGCTATAACAGTAAATGACACTATTTATTGTGATCCTGTAAAGGAATTTCAAGACGAAAACCATAAAGAATACAGTTGCTCGGGTACTCCTGCAGACTGTGTAAAGATCGCTGTACAGGAAATTATGCACCGCAAACCAGATATTTGTGTTAGCGGTATTAATCACGGTTCAAACTCCTCGATTAATGTGATTTATTCTGGTACAATGAGTGCCGCGGTAGAAGCCGGCGTAGAAGGCATTCCTGCGATTGGCTTTTCATTACTCGACTATTCTATAGATGCAGATTTTTCGCATTGCGATACCTTTGTAAAAAGCATAACCTTACAAGTCCTTAAAAACGGATTACCTAAAGGTGTAGTGCTCAATGTAAATATTCCAAAACTTAAAGCCAGTGAAATTTGCGGAATTAAAGTAGGAAGACAAGCAAAAGCACAGTGGAAAGAGAAGTTTGACAAGCGTACAAATCCTATGGGCCGAGATTATTACTGGCTTAGCGGCGAGTTTGTAAATGAAGATAAAGGAGAAGATACAGATGAGTGGGCTTTAGCTAATGGTTATGTTTCGGTGGTACCAGTACAGTTTGACCTTACAGCTCACGATTTTGTAGCAACATTAAAAAAATGGAGTTTTAACTCTTAAGTTTCCGATAGGCATAACTAATTAAACTAAAATCTCGTGAAATATTATATTATAGCCGGTGAAGCAAGTGGTGATTTGCACGCTGCAAACCTGATGAAATCACTTTTAGTTGAAGACACTAATGCTAATTTTAGATTTTGGGGTGGTGATCTTATGCAAAAAGTAGGTGGCACACTCGTTAAGCACTACCGAGATTTAGCCTTTATGGGGTTTCTGGAAGTAATTATGAACCTGCGCACTATTACTAAAAACCTCGCATTTTGTAAAAAAGATATCGCCAGCTATAATCCTGACGTTATTATCTATGTTGATTATCCTGGTTTTAATCTGCGCATTGCCCAATGGGCTCGTGTAAAAGGCTATAAAAATCATTATTACATTTCGCCACAAATCTGGGCCTGGAAGGAAAACAGAATAAAAGCTATTAAAAGAGATGTTGATGCGATGTATGTCATACTTCCTTTTGAAAAAGAATTCTATGAGGAAAAACATAATTTCCCAGTTCATTTTGTAGGACATCCTTTAATAGATGAGATAATATCTAGAAACCCTATTTCACCACAAGACTTTAGAACACAAAATAATTTAGATGATAGACCTATAATCGCCCTTTTACCGGGCAGCCGAAAACAGGAAATTCAAAAAATGCTCGAGATTATGCTTAGTGTAACTCCAGATTTTAAAGAGTATCAGTTTGTAATAGGCGGTGCACCAAGTCAGGATCAAGAGTTTTACGAACCTTTTTTACAGAAAAATAGGGTTCATCTATTAATGAATCAAACCTATAATCTACTTGATGTTTCTTATGCAGCACTGGTAACATCAGGAACTGCAACTTTAGAAACTGCTCTTTTTAAAGTTCCGGAAGTGGTTTGTTATAAGGGAGGTAAAATTTCTTACGAAATTGCGAAGCGAGTTATTAAACTCAATTACATATCTTTAGTTAATTTAATTATGAATAAAGAGGTAGTAAAAGAGCTTATTCAATCTGAGTTCAATACTAAAACTTTAAAAACGGCGTTGACCTCTATCTTGCAGGAAGAAAACCGCAAAACTCTTTTCAATTCTTATTATGAATTAGAGAAGAATTTAGGCGGAAGAGGAGCCAGCGACAAGACAGCCAAATTAATTTTTAACAGTATTTCTTAAGCTTTATGATCAGAGTCTTTTTTGCCCTATTGTTAAGTCTAGCACTTATTAGCTGCGGAAGCAGTCACAAAAGTATTACTACAACTGCAAAACCTACTAAAAAAACACGGTACGTTCAGCAGGATACAAAACCTATAATAAGTAAACCGGCAACTAAACGAGACTTTATTTACCTCTCTGAAATTGAAGTAGCAGACGAAAACAGATTACGCTACAACATCATAAACAATGCACGGCAATTTGAAGGTACTCCTTATAAATATGGAGGCACTTCGGAAAAGGGTATGGACTGTAGCGGTTTAATTTACACTGCATTTTTACAGGAATCTGTAGCAATCCCAAGAGTAAGCCGTTCAATGGCTGAAGAAGGAGAACGTGTTGCCGCAGATAATGTAACCCCCGGTGACTTACTCTTTTTTGTTACAGGTCGTAAAAGCAAACATATAAACCACGTAGGTCTTGTTGTTGATGTTTTACCCGGGCAAGTTTTATTTATACACTCTTCTACTTCGCAAGGCGTAATTGTATCTTCTCTTAACGAAGGTTATTGGAACAATGCTTTTAAAGAAGCCCGAAAATACATGTAACTAATTGATTTTTTGAGTAGTATTGCAAATAATCTCTTATAAAATTGGGATTATTTAATCTGTGAAAGGAATAAATACTACCATCCTAATTCTTCTTGCCGGACTTTTAGCCAGCATTTTGTGTGAGCCCTATTTCCCATTATCTGCTAAAACGCTTTTTTTATTTTTTGCAGCAGTAGCACTTCTATTTACAACCGTACATTTTATTCTGAAACTCAAAAAAGCACGCCATACTATATCAGGTGTTTTGGCTTTTGTACTTTTTATGTGTTTGGGGGTTTTGACCACTCAGCTCAATGATCCACTTAAAGAGAACACTCATTATACTCAAGAATCTACAGCAACTAACTCTAACAATCTCATTCTTACCATTACCGAAGAACTCAACCCGGGCTTCTATGACGGAAAATATGTAGCACGCCTAAATCAGTCTGATTCTGTTTATACTTCAGGGCTGGTACTTTTAAACGTCACAAAAGATAGTACAGTAAAACATTCAAAATTACAGGTAGATGATAGGATTTATATAAATCAAAAGCTAGAAAAACTTACTCCTGCGCGCAATCCCTATCAATTTGATTATTCAGCATACCTTAATAGAAAACATATTTACGCACAGATTACCACTTCTTCAAAAGAAGTGGTATGTCTCAAAAACCAGAAAATAACACTAAAGGGTTATGCGGCTAAAAGCCGATCTTATCTGCAACAAAAATTAGCTAAGTATAAATTCCATAAAGATTCTAGAGCTGTACTTAATGCACTTCTTCTGGGGCAGCGTCAGGAGCTTTCAAGCGATTTGCAAGAAAGTTACAGCAATGTTGGAGTAATTCATATTCTCGCTGTCTCGGGATTACACGTAGGCATTCTTATGCTTATAATACAATTCTTACTGAAGCCACTAGGCAATTACAAATCAAGCCGAATTTTACGCTGTATATTAATTATCACTCTCATCTGGGCTTTTGCTTTATTTACCGGCCTATCTCCATCTGTATTGCGCGCAGCAACTATGTTTAGCTTTATACAAATAGGCCTATTACTAAACCAGCGACAAGCTTCATTAAATGCTTTAATAATCTCCGCATTTCTATTAATTCTAATTAACCCGGTTTTAATTTATGAAGTGGGATTTCAGCTGAGTTATGCAGCGGTATTTTTTATCATCTGGTTGTATCCCAAGTTCGAAAAGCTGTGGCAGCCTAAAAATAAATTTCTAAAATACTACTGGCAGCTTATTGTAGTAAGCATCACTGCCCAAATAGGCGTTTTACCCCTTAGCCTCTTTTATTTTCATCAGTTTCCGGGACTGTTTTTAGTGGCAAATATGATAATACTGCCTGTTCTGGGTGTACTGCTGATTTTTGGTATTATAATACTCCTTCTTGCTGGTTTAAATATGCTCCCTGGCTCTTTAGCTTCAGCGTATGATTTTTTGCTAACCGTATTGAATTCGGTAATACGTTACCTTGCTCAGTTTGATTCCTTTCTAATTACTAATATATATTTTTCAATACTCCTTATATTTATAGGATATACACTTATTTTTTCCTTCGGAAGACTTGTAGATAATATCAACTATTCACGCATTTGTTTATTTTTAGTTACACTCCTAATACTTCCTGTTTGCCTTATAATTTTAAAGCAACAACAATCTACCTCCTTCTATGTATTACATCAATACAATTCGAGTCTTTTAGCAATACAAGATTTAAATAAAAACCTTGTGTTTTATTTACCTAAAGACCAAAATTTATCAGAGTATATTGTTAAAAATTTTCAAGAAAATCAGTTTGTAAATAACATTCAAAATGAACAAATTAAAGATTTCTACGTGGTAAACTCCAAGAAAATTTTACGCATTGATAGTCTTGGCATTTATAATATTCAAGGTTTAAAACCAGATTACATTCTCCTAAGCCAATCTCCCAAAATCAATCTTGACCGATTGATACAGCAGTTTCCTAAAATTAAAATTATTTCTGACGGTAGTAATTATAGAAGTTATGTGCAACGCTGGGAAGCTACGTGTAGAAAAAAGAAAATCCCATTTCACAATACCTATGAGATGGGATTTTATAAAATAAATTAATAGCATTACTAGCCTTTAAATTTACTTTCAAATTTAGATTGATATTCTTGCCATGCTTCAGCAGTTGTGATGCGTTTATAAGCATCAGTCTTAATCATTTTTAAAAAAATCTCTAATTGCTGCGGTGTTTTATAACCAGGAAGTGGTTGAATTAAATTTCCTTTTTCATCAAAAAAGACTACACTAGGATAAGCGTTTATTTTTAAGGCATGAGCAAATAAATGTTGACTGTTACGCCCTTTTCTATTAGGATCATAATTAGGATTTGTATAAGTAAAATCCTGATATTTTATAGATTCTGTTCCTTCAGCATTAAATTTTACTGCATAATAATTTGCATTTACATATGCTGCTACATCTTTGTTCTGGAACGTGTTCTGATCTAATAATTTACACGGTCCGCACCAGTCTGTGTAAACATCCATGAAAATTTTACGAGGTTCATTTTTCTGAGCTTTGAGTGCTTCGTTGAAAGACATCCATTTAATTGCTTTTTGAGCAGTTACAGCTGTTGAACCTAAAACTATAAGTAATGCAGCTATTAGTAATTTTTGCATAATATCATTTTAAAAGAGAATTTCAAAAAGCAGACCGTTTTAGTGAATTCCGTGCATTAATTTTTTCAATAAAGGGTGTAAGAGTATAATAAGTACACCCGCCCCACCCGGAATAAAGAAAAATAATAAGAAGAATGTAGATAGCGAGTACTCTGCCGTAATTTGATCTATCATCCCGCCACTGCTTCCTGCAAGTTTATTACCTATCGCAATTGCAAGATACCACACTCCATACATCATCGCAATCATTCTTCCGGGAACCAGCTTACTCACATAAGATAATCCTACCGGCGATAGACAAAGCTCTCCCATAGTATGAAAAAAATAGGCCAGTACAAGCCATATAATGCTAACTGCTGCAACTTTTGCACCTTGTGGAATATCACTTGCACCATAAGCTAAAGCAGCAAAACCTACTCCTAAAAGGATAAGACCTATGCCATATTTAACCGCAACACTTGGGTTGTATTTGCTCTCCCATAATTTTGAAAATAATGGTGCAAATATTATTATAAAAAGTGAATTTAAAACGCTAAACCATGAAGCTGGTACTTCTGGTGCTTCAGCAGTATATTGCTCATAAAGCATTGTAATTACTAACGCCCATATAATGACAAAGCTTCCTCCAAGTATAAGGTTTGCAAGTTTATATTTTCCGAAGGTTTGTTTAAAAAGCATCCATAAAACCCAGGTTATTACACACAATGGAACTATTGTAATTAGCGTATTTGCTATTCTGAATATAGTACCCGCACTACCTTCTAAAACACGATCTGTATAATCATTAGCAAAAATGGTCATCGATCCTCCAGCCTGCTCAAAAGCAGCCCAGAAAAATATGGTGAAAAAGGCAAATATCGAAACCGCAATCATACGATCACGTACTACAGGTGCATATCTAGTGATTCTGGAAACCAATAATATTAAAAATATGACCAGAGCAAATAAGATCATAAAATTGCTTCCGGATAATGGCCCTACTTCAAAATCAAAAACATTAGTCCCTCCTATTTTAGACATTGGGTCATTAATAATCCAAACCAGACCTATGATAGCGCTTATTGCAATAAATACTTTATCAATAGTCGAAAATGGATTTAATTTTATGGAAGCATCAAGACTTACCTCATCCTCATCGTTTTTCACAGGCTTCTTTCCTACTTCACCAAAAATGTTTTGTGCAAAATAAAATTGAAGCATACCGGCAAACATAAAAACACCAGCAAGACCGAAGCCCCAATGCCACCCCCATTGTTCACCGGTATAACCGCATAATAAAATACCTAGAAACGCTCCGGCATTTACACCCATATAATAAATGGTATAAGCACCATCTTTTTTGTGCTCGTGGTTCTCATACATCTGAGAAATGATAGAAGTCATTGTAGGTTTAAAAAAGCCGTTACCCACTACTAAGAAAAATAAACCCAGGTATAATGCAAAATGTGTATCTACCGTCATTGCAGCGTGACCCAGGGTCATCAACAAAGCTCCTATTACAACCGCTCGCCTATAACCAATTATTTTATCTGCTATATAACCTCCTAAAATAGGAGTTAGATAAACTAATGACGTGTAGGTACCATACAACGCCAGTGCGTGCTCTCGAGGCCAGGCCCAACCCTCGTCAAAAAGAGAAGCTGTTAAAAATAAAACTAGAAGTGCACGCATTCCGTAATAGGAAAAACGCTCCCACATTTCAGTAAAGAATAAAACAAATAATCCGGCGGGATGACCCAACACCGGATTTTTGAAAAATTGTTCTGTAGATGATGTAGCCATCGTAATCTAAATCTAATTAATTGTTGATTTTAGGATTTGCAAGTTCATAATCTTCTTGCTCTAAAATCTCTCGCTCATTATCTTCTGCGCCGTGGGTAAGTCTCTTTAATGGTTTTAAAGCCAAAATAAATACAATCCCTATTGCGCTTGTAAATATTAAAATACCCAGGAATACAGAGTATTCACCAAATTCACTTGCTGATTCTCCAATAAGACCTGCAACTTTATTACCAAGACCTGTGGCTGCAAAATATACACCCATAAGTAGCGAAGCATATTTAACCGGTGCGAGTTTTGTAATAAAAGAAAGCGTTACCGGCGAGATACAAAGTTCTCCTATAGTATGAAACAGATATGCAAACACTAACCAAAGCATACTAGACGTACCGGACTTTTCAAATTCCATAACAGCAAAAACCATAAATAAGAAGCCAAAGCCCATTATAATAATACCCATTGCCATTTTTAAAATTGAGCTAGCTTCTTTTCCTTTAAGTTTTCGCTTAGCCCAATAGTTAGCTACTATCGTAGCAAAAATGATGATGAAACCGGCATTTAAACTTTGAAACATTACGGTAGGCACTTCCCATCCAAATAACATTCGGTCTGTTTTAGAGTCTGTGTATAAATTCATCAAACCACCGGCTTGCTCAAATGCGCCCCAGAATATGATTGTCATAATAAAAGAAAGCAACAAGACCATAAAACGATCTTTGAAAATGCGTGATGGAAGATCTTTATAAATCATCATCATCAAAGCGGCTATTGCTGTTATAAATAAAAATAAAAGACCAAATCCCCAGTCCATAAAATACCAGCCTACAATTGAAAGAATTATTAAAATACCTGTAACTGCAAGTTGCATTGGAGATCTAAATAGTTCTCCATAAAGTTTTCCGTAGGAAATCTCGTCCTCTTTACTTTCAGCTTTTAATAAGCTACCTACATTTTTTAAATACTTTTGACCATACAAATACACAATTAACCCTAGTACCATAGCAATACCCGCAAGACCAAACCCTGCGTGCCATCCATATTCCGCTACTACAAAGCCAATGACTAAAGTTGCAATAAGTGAACCTGTATTTATACCTATATAAAAAATGCTAAATCCTTTATCTCTTCTAATATCTCCTTCTCTGTATAGGCCACCTACCATTGTAGAGATATTAGGTTTTAACAAACCTACTCCAGCAATTACAAGACCCAGACCGGTATAAAAAGCCCAGACATCTGTAAGTACCAGAACGCCGTGACCTATACATAAAATCACAGCACCTAAGAGAACAGCCTTTTTCTGACCTATTAATTTATCTGCAATCATACCTCCCGGTATTGAAGCTACGTAAACTAGCATGGTGTACCAGCCGTATAAAGCTAAAGCTTCCTGATCTGTCCACCCTAACCCTGTTCCTCTAGCATCTGTTCCCTGAATAGTTGAAGCAGTCATATAAAGTACCAACAATGCACGCATCCCGTAATAGGAAAAACGCTCCCACATTTCTGTGAAAAATAAAATGTATAGTCCTACCGGATGTCCAAACAATTCTTTCTGCTTGGTAAACTGTGCTGATTGTGCCATTAGGTTGTTTTATAAATTTTCTTTAATAAAATTAGTCATCTTTGTATACAGGTGTAAACGTGTATTTCCACCATAAATACCGTGATTTTTATCTGGATAAATAGCCCAATCAAATTGCTTATTTGCCTGAACTAATGCTTCAATTAAGCGCATTGTATTCTGTACATGTACATTATCATCTGCACTACCGTGTACCAGTAAAAATTTACCTTTTAACTTATCTACGTGAGATAATGGTGAATTCATATCATAACCACTAGCGTTGTCCTGAGGCGTTGTCATGTAACGTTCTGTGTAGATAGAATCGTAAAATCTCCAGCTGGTAACCGGTGCTACGGCTATTGCCATTTTAAACGTATCGGCTCCCTGAAAAATACAATTAGAAGCCATAAAGCCGCCATAACTCCATCCCCAGATTCCTATGCGATTTGCATCAACGTAGTCGCGCTTACCTAATGCCTTTGCGGCAGCAATCTGATCTTCTACCTCATATTTACCCAATTCGTTTTGAGTCATTTTCTTAAAATCTCTCCCTTTAAGACCGGTACCGCGAGGGTCAACACACACCACAATATAACCTTCCTGAGCCAGCATTTGAAACCAGTAGCCATTACCACCATCCCAACTATTAGCCACACTTTGAGAACCAGGCCCAGAGTATTGTGTCATAAAAACAGGATATTTTTTAGATGCATCAAAATCTTTCGGTTTAATCATGTATGCATTAAGCTCTTCACCATTTATAGCTAATGTGAAGAATTCTTTTTCAGAAATCACATAGTCAGAAAATTGATCTTTAAGCTCTTGATTGTCTTTTATCTTACGTATTAGCTTTCCGTCTTTTGCATCGTGTAATGTAAAAACGTACGGAGTTGAAGCATCTGAAAAACTATTTATATAGTACGTAAAATTTGTACTAAAATCTGCAGAATTAGTACCTGCTTTAGTTGAAAGTGATTTTTTATCCTTTCCATTTATTTTTACAGAATATACACCACGATTTATAGAACCGTTTTCTGAACTTTGGTAAAAAACACGTTTACTTTTTGCATCGTAACCATAATAACTGGTTACTTCCCAATTTCCTTTTGTAACCTGACTCTTTAATTTTCCGTTTTTGTCATAGTGATAAATGTGGTTCCAGCCATCTTTTTCACTCGTCCATAAAAAATCATTATCATCTAAAAAAGTAAGATTATCTGTTACATCAACATAAGCGTCATCTTTATCTGAAAGTATCAGTTTTGCTTTCCCTGACGCACCATCTACAAAAATTAAATTTATATCGTTTTGCTTACGACTTGTAGTTTGCACTGCCAAAACGTTAGCGTCTGGCGTCCACTCTAGTCTGGGAATGTAATAATTTTGAAAACCGCTTAAGTCAATAGTTTTAGTTTCGGCGGTAGCCAAATCATAAATATGAAGACTTACTACAGCGTTGTTTTCTCCTGCTTTAGGATATTTAAAGGTATCCTTTGAAGGATATAATTCACTCCCAAAAACATCCATACTAAATTCAGGAACTTCGGCCTCATCAAAACGAATGAAAGCAATCTTATTTCCATCTGCATTCCAGTCAAAAGCTCTTACAAAAGAAAATTCCTCTTCATAAACCCAGTCTGTAACACCATTAATAATTTTATTCTTTACACCATCTGTAGTTAACTGCGTAGTTGCTCCCGTAGCTATATCTTTTACATATAAATTATTGTCGAGACCATAAGCCACTTTAGAAGCATCTGGTGAGAATGTAGGCTCCTGTATAGGTTGATCTGAAACCTGTGTCAATTTTTTTGACTCCAGATCATATACATAATAAACACCTAAACTAGAACGACGGTATATAGAACGAAGGTTTGTGCTTAGCAATACTTTAGTTTCATCATTACTTAGGGTATAACCTATAAAATAATCTAAACCTTCAATCTCACTTGAATTAATAATTGTGTTTACCTTTTCTCCGGTTTCATAACTGTAAACATCTAGTGTTTTAATACCTGATTTTCGGTCTGTATTTAAAACTGCATATTCTTTACCATTTTGCATAGGATGCAACCTATCAAGGTATTGCATTCTAAAGGTGCCGTTATAAATTTCTTCAACGCTAATATTTTTCTGTTGTGCTTGAGTTGCTGCGGTAGCAATTAATACAAACAAAAGCAGTACTTTTTTTATATTCATAGTGGAATTTAACTTAAAAATAGACCGCCAATTTTACTAAAAATTAATCAAAAAACCCTGCTTATCGTTGTTAAATACGCAGTCTTTTAGCTAAATACACTAGTATCATTATAATAACTTCAAGTATTAAATCTCGCTTCATAAAATAATTAAACATTACTAAAGCATAACAAAAGGTATAAAAGGCTCAAACATGAGCCAAAATAGTATCTTTACTCATCAATAGTTTTACTTGATTATGCCTCAAACAATACAAGGATTTTCCCGTCTAAGCAAAGAAGAAAAAATAAACTGGCTTGTAGATAATTTTTTACCAGACGCTACTAATGCGGCAGCTACGCTTAAACAGTACTGGAATTCTAATAACCAGTTGCAGCAATTGCACGATGAATTTATAGAAAACACAATTTCAAACTACTATTTACCATTAGGTGTTGCACCTAATTTTGTTATTAATAACAAAACCTTTGCTATACCTATGGCAATTGAAGAAAGTTCTGTTGTTGCAGCGGCAAGTAAAGCAGCAAAATTCTGGATGTCTCGAGGTGGCTTTAAAGCTGAAATACTAGGCACTCAAAAAATAGGACAGGTTCACTTCACTTATACAGGAGAAAACCTACTACTAAATGAATTTTTTGACGATATAGAATCTATTTTATTAGCAGACCTTAAAGAGTTAACGGCCTCTATGGAAAGTCGCGGCGGTGGCGTTACCAGTATTGATCTTGTAAATAAGACAGATTATTTAGAAAATTACTATCAGTTGTATGTAACGTTTGAAACCCTGGATGCAATGGGAGCAAACTTTATCAATTCGTGCCTTGAGCAACTTGCAGAAAGCTGGCAGCGGGAGTTTAATAATCATTTAGCATTTACCGAAAGTAAAGCGGAAATGGTTGTAATTATGAGCATTCTTTCTAATTATGTACCGGGATGTGTGGTACGTGCTGAAGTTTGTTGTGCAGTTAGTGAACTTACTGAAGCAGACGGAATAGATCCTGAAGTATTTGCCTCAAAATTTATACAGGCGGTACGTATCGCAGAGGTAGAAACCTACCGTGCTGTTACCCATAACAAAGGTATTATGAATGGTATTGACGCTGTTGTTCTTGCTACCGGAAATGATTTTAGAGCAATTGAAGCCGGTGCTCACGCCTATGCAGCGAGAAACGGGAGCTACTCAAGCCTTACTCACGCTACGGTTGAAAATGGAATATTTAGATTCTGGATAGAAATACCTCTGGCTCTAGGAACAGTAGGTGGCCTTACAAAATTGCATCCGCTTGTAAAACTGAATCTTGAAATGCTGGGCAACCCGAGTGCACCTCAGCTTATGGAAATTATCGCAGTGGCAGGTCTGGCTCAAAATTTTGGAGCGATAAAATCACTCACCACAACCGGCATTCAAAAAGGACATATGAAGATGCACCTTATGAATATGTTAAATCAAGTTGGAGCTACAAATTCAGAAAAAGCGAAGGCAGTAAATCACTTTAAAACTCACAAAGTAACCCATAGCGCAGTTGATTTGTTTATCAAAAATGCTCGTACCTAATAGATTATGAAATTAACTTTCAGCCTGTTATTTTTTATTTTTTTAGTTAGCCTGTGTCCCGCTCAAGAGCTTTCTAATGATTTAAAAACCAAAATTAAGCAAGCGCAGCAGGCTCATCAAATACCGGCAATTGCAGTTAGTTTAATTACACCAGACTCAATATTTAGTTATGTAAATGGCAAAGCAAGATTCTCAAAAAAGGAGCAAATTTCTAAAAACGCTAAATTCCATTTAGGGTCTAATACAAAAGCAATAACCTCTTTTATTGCAATGCGCCTTACTGAGCAAGGAGAAATAAATTGGGGTACACCTTTCTTTAAATTATTCCCAGAATTAGAATCAAGCAGTAAATCTGTATATTCTGATATTACTTTAGGTGACTTATTATCACATAATGCTCAAATACGACCGTATACTAAAGGCTCTGAGCTAACAAAATTTACAAACTTTAAGGGGTCTATTAGTGAAAATAGATATTCATTTTCAAAAAGTGTATTATCAGAAAAAGCCATTAAGAAAGGAACTTATTCTAATGCCGGCTATGTGTTAGCAGCTCTAATGCTAGAACGAGCTTCAGGTAAAACCTACCGGGAATTAGTAGATCAAACTATGCAGGAATTAGATTTAGAGTACTTCATAGGATTTCCCAATAAAGAAAACGCTACATATCCCTGGGGACATTGGGATCAAAAGGGAGTATTTGAAGCTCTCTCACCAGAGCACGATTATAAATTACCAGATTATATGTCTAGTGCCGGAGACATTTCTATGAATATACTCGATTACAGCAGATTTATACAGCTACATCTAAAAGGGCTTTTAGGAATGAGTAATTATCTCAATGCAGACGATTATAAATGGTTACATTTTGGTCTGAGTCCGTACGCATATGGCTGGGGAAATGTTATCAAAGATGCTGAAAAAATGAGTTTTCATGATGGTAGCGCAGGTACTTACTACAGCCATACCGTAATCTTACCAAATGAAAAAATAGCCGTTGTAATACTTATGAATACAGCCTCTGCTGAGGCTGTGGAAGCTATTTATAATTTACAGCAACTCATATCTTCACAACCTCAAAAATCTAAGAAATAATATGACCCAGCGATTCTATGGCCACGGAAAACTTCTTATAACCGGAGAGTATCTCGTTTTAGATGGAGCCTTGGCACTGGCTATACCTACTCAAAAAGGACAAATTCTGGTTGTAGAAGACGCTACTACAGAAGGAATAACCTGGGTAAGTCTTAAGTCTTCTGGTGAACTCTGGTTTACTACGCATCTAACCTATGATGATTTAAAAAAATCACTACCCGAACAACCAGCAGATCCTAAAGATCGATTGATTCAACTACTTGCAGCAGCACAGAGTTTGAATTCGCAATTTTTGAAAGACGCAAAAAATATAAAAGTAACCACAACCTTAGAGTTTGAAAGCAATTGGGGACTGGGCTCTTCTTCTACACTCATTTATACACTTGCAGAATGGGCAGAAGTAGACGCATACGCTTTGTTAGATCTAACATTTGGAGGTAGTGGTTATGACATTGCCTGCGCAAGTAATCACACTCCTATTTTGTATCAACTTAAAGATCAAAAACCACGTGTTTTACAAACTCAATTTAATCCTCCATTTGGGGATCAATTGTATTTTATACATCTTAATAAGAAACAAAATAGCAGAGACGCTATCTCAAATTACAGAAAACAACCCAAAGAAAGCCTGGAGAGCGCGATTAACAAGGTTTCCGGTATTAGCGAGACATTACTTAGCTGTGAAGAGCTACTGAGTTTTAGAGCTCTTATAGACGCTCACGAGCGCATCATAGCTTCTGTTTTAAACACACCAACTATAAAGCAACAACTATTTGCAGATTACCACGGAAGCATAAAAAGTTTAGGCGGCTGGGGCGGTGATTTTATTCTAGTGACTGCAAGCCCAGAAGATCTTAATTACTTTAGAAATAAGGGCTATCATACTATAATTTCTTACGGCGATATGGTATTCTAGGATTTAGAAATTTATGTATAAAAAAAGAGCCGCTTAAAAAGCGGCTCTTTTTTTATACAATATGATATACTGATTAATAAAAATCAGCTCTTTTATCTTCAATCTTAGCTGCATCTTTTAATGCTTGTAGAACAGTGAAATTTACATTAGCTCTATCTGCATTATCTTTTTGCATTGCAAAACTAGCATAGTTATCAAGCTTACGAGCAGGAGTAACATTTACTACCTTCACTACATAAACACCTTTATCACCAGCAACAGGGTTTGAAACGCCACCTTTGTCAAGACCAAAAGCAACACCCATAACCTTTGGCTCTGTACCTGCTCCTGCTAATGTAGGATTTTTAAGGTTTACTCCATTTGAAGTTTGAACACTTACATTATTTGCAGATGCAATCGTATTAAGATCTTTACCTGTAATTTTTTTCTTAATCAGTTCAGCTTTTTTCTCATTACGAATAATTGGAGTTACTCGAGGAGAAGCTTGATCTACAGCCATTAATCCTTTTTCAGTTTTAGCAGTAAGTTGTACTACAAGGTAGCCACCTTCTACATTAAAACGCTGTACATCTCCCGTTTTAGTTTCCTCATTAAAAGCCCAACGTATAATCTCACGCTGACTACCCTGACCTGGCAATGTCTCGTCTAAGGCTTTAATACTATTTACAGGTCTTACTGTATAGTTTTCAGCTTTAGCTGCTTCTTCAAAAGAATTTTTATCATCAGACACAGCCATTTGAAATTTTGTAGTTGCATTAAAAACTTCATTAATTGTCTCTTGAGATGGCTCTATTTCTTTAGCAACCGTCGCTAATTTAATAGCGCGTTGCTTATTTTTCTGGTCATCTATTTTGATAACATGATAGCCATATTGAGATTCTACTACCCCTACCTCGCCAGTACTACCATTAAAGATAAAGTCATTAAAAGGCTTTACATATCTTCCTTTAGTCGCGTAACCTAAATCACCGCCTTTTTCTTTACTGCCGTCCGCAGAAAACTCAGGAGCTAATTCTGCAAGTTTTGATGGCGTTGCTTTTATTACTGAAGCAAGACTGTCTGCTAAATTCTTAGCTTCTGCCTTAGATCGTGTTTGGCTAGCTGCATTTGCAAGTCCTTCATAGGTAAGAAGTATGTGAGATGCTTTTACAGAATCAGGTATTTGACTTACGCCAACAACTTTTGATATTTTGTAATACCCATTGTCTTTGTAAGGACCATAAACAGAACCTTCATTTAGACCAAAAAGAGTATCTCCTACAGAACCCGGCAACTCATTTTTAAATAAATAAGCATCAGAATAACGCAAGTCTGAATATTCATTTACAAATTCTTCAGGATTTGTTGTTGCAGCCAGACCACTAACCGTGTCATTAGTTTTTGTTGCAGCTGTATATTCTACACGCTTATTTAAAAGTGAAGAAACACTCCCCTTTAACGCATCTTCGTCAGAAAGAGAAGGAGCTTCAGAAAACATTACATAACGCAAGTTTCTGGTAGCTTCAGATTTAAATTCTGATTTATGATCTTCAAGATAAGCAGCAATATCTTCTTTAGAAACTGTTACCTGATCGTCTGCTATAGAAGCATAAGGGACCTGAACATATTCTAAGTCTCTAAGATTATTTTCTAACTCATAAGCCATTTGACCTTCTTTAAAACTTGTATTTAAACCAGCTTTAATAAGGCTAAAATATATTTGTTGCTGTTCGTTATTTGCTAATTGCTTCTCATAATCTACCCACTGTGCATACATAGTAGGATTTGTAGATTTTAAAGTTGCTACATATTCACGTAACTTTTGCTCACTAAAAACACCGTCATTCTGAAAGTTAGGATCGTTTTGTAAAGCTTCTTTCAATAAATTGTTAATACGATCTTGCTCTACAGTAATACCTAAATCTTCGTACTGCTCATCAAGCAAAATACGACGTACTTCTTGTTCCCAAGCAGCATTTACAGCCTGAGTTGTAGTAATGCCCGCCCCGTAACGTGCAGTCTGGCTTTCAACCAGTCCGGCAAATTCTTGCTGCTCTATATCCTCATCATTTACCGAACCTAGGATACGTTGTGATTTTTGAGTAGAAAAACCACCGTTTTTTAGCACATCTGCCAGTACAAATGCAAATAAAGCCAGTGCTATAATTGCAATTAAAAATACCGAGCGTTGTCTAATCTTGTTTAAAACTGCCATTGTTTATGTGTTTGTCAAATAGTGGGCGAAAATACCATTTTAAATGAAAAAATGAAATGTAAAATCAGCAAAATAAAAAGAGTTAGTAATCTAGGTATTAATCGTTTTCAACGACACGCACCTTTACCAATTCAATTTTAGTATTTGAAGTTTGAATAATATGGAACTGGTACCCCTCAATATCCACAATATCACCTTCTTCAGGAATTCCTTCAGTATGATTTACTATAAGTCCTCCAAGGGTCTCATAATTCTCATCTTCAGGCAATTCTAGCTTATAGGTTTCATTTAAATAATCAACTTCAAGTCGTGCTGAAAATTTATAAGTATCTTCTTCTAATTTTTCTTCAATAAGAACCACACTATCGTGCTCGTCTTCTATCTCCCCAAAAAGTTCTTCTACAATATCTTCAACCGTCATCATGCCGCTAGTTCCACCGTATTCATCTATAACCACGGCCATACTTTTACGCTTTTTTATCAAGATGCTTAGAACATCTTTTACAAGCATAGTCTCAGGCACAAATATTACGGGCATAAGAATATCAGTAATAGTTACCGGTTTTTTAAAGAGTTCAAAAGAGTGTACATACCCTATAATATCATCTATAGAATCTTGATAAACGAGGATTTTTGAAAGACCTGTTTCTGTGAATTGCCTATTTAAATCTGAAGGAGATTGATTTTTTTCTACCGCAACAATTTCTGTACGGGGTATCATTACTTCGCGTGATTTTACTTCTGAAAATTCTAAAGCATTCTGAAAAATTTGTATTTCAGAATCAAGTTCTTCATTTGTTTCAAAAGAATCTATTTGCTCGTTTATATAATTTCCTAATTCTACTTTAGTAAAAGCCAATTGGACTTCGTCGCCTTCAGTTTTAAAAAATTTCTTTAGCAGTAAATCTGAAATCCAAATGATAAAGGTTGACAAGAAACTAAAAACAACATAGAATAGATATGCAGGAACCGCAAAAATCTTTAGCAGCGAGTTTGCATAAATCTGAAAGAATACTTTAGGTAAAAACTCGGCAGTAAATAATACAAGTAGTGTAGAAATAATTGTTTGTGTAAGCAAACTAAATTCTACAAAGAAGTTAGTAAGCCAGGCATAGCCAAAATCTGCACCCTCTAACCAACCCTGTAAAAGATCGCCCATAAAATAGGCGTAAATTACCAGAGCAAGATTGTTTCCAACCAGCATAGTGGCAATGAACTTAGATGGTTTTTCGGTTAAGCGGGTAAGAACTTTAGCAATAAGATCATTTTGTTTTTTTTCTATTTCGATATGAATCTTATTAGAAGAAACATATGCTATCTCCATCCCGGAGAAAAATGCGGAAAGAATTAAGGAAACTACAATGATCAGAATTTCTGTTTCCATAAATTACTTCTGGCTGCCTTGTTCATATTTCTTCCTAAAGCGACGCTTAAAGAAGTACATGCCTATAGCAATTACAACAAAAAACAAGTAAAGATATGCCTTACTAGGCTCAACAGACCATACTCTTACGGCTTCAAATAAAAACAGTGCCGCAAAGATTAAATAAGCGTATTCGAAATATTTAAAGTACTTAGACATTATAATAAACTATCGTTTTTAGTAGAATTAGGTTTTTCTTTAACATACATTCTACTTTGGTTATCTAAAGATATAAAATTTTTGAAGTCCTCACTGCTGTCAAATAAATCTCCACTATTGTAGGAGTCATCAGGAAACTTAATTGTATAGGGCTTATCTGTAAAAACCCATTTATTTCGTTGATCCCAAAACAACTGAGATGCATCTAATCGTGTAGAATCGCTAGTTATAAGAACCACATTTTTACGCATATCAATTAGGTTTGTTCTAGTGTATCTAATTGCGTAATCTGCAGTTATATAATTCTCTTTCTTAGTATCATCTATAAAAGTAACTTCAACACCATTAGGAAACTCTTGATACGGAAAATTTAATAAGCCATAATCTATAAGCAATGGGGTTTTTAGCGTAGCTACAACTTTACCAGAATCTGTATATTTTAAAACAACGCCTTCTCCTTCTGCCGAAGGCCCGTCTGTACGTTGATTAAACTTTTGAAGATCTTCTGAGCTATTACCACAACTAAAAAACAAAGTCACAGCTAATGCTGTGACTAAGTTTAAGATTATATGTTTATGTGATGTACTCACTTATAAATTAGGAACGGTAACTCCGCCACCTACCCAGCAGCTAAAATTAATACGTTGACCTGCATTACCTGCATTAAAAATCATAGTACGGTCTGGAGCTAATCCTCTATAAGCAGCAGCCGTTTTTTGAGCAACACTAGATAAAGAAGGATCAATTGCTCCTGCACGTGCAGCCATATCTGCAGCTAACCAATAGATTGCTCTTTTGTTAAATACGCTATCTCCACAGCTATTTGCACTGCCTGCATACATATCTGCAATTTTAAGATAAACAATACCCATAGAAGGTTTTGCAGCAACAGCCTTTAGGTAATAGCTACGTGCATTACTCATACTTCCTTTCTTCCTAAAGTTCTCAGCTAACTGATAGAAAACTTTGGCTTTCTTAGAAGGATCTGTTTGACGATTTGCAGACTCTTCGTAATATTTTAATGCGTTAGCATTTTCACCACGTTGTTCAGCAAGACGACCTAAGTAATATGACGTTTCTGCAGATGGCTCTAATGTATTTAATTGCTCAACTAACTTTACGAATAATGGACTATCTGTACATTCTTTAGAAACTAAACGACCTGCGGCATTTTTAACCCAAGTTACATCGCCTTTCTTCTCATCCCAAGCAGCCTCGTAAAAAGGAACTAGACGATCGCAATCTGCCAATACACCTAATTTCTGATTGATACCTGCAGAAACTTTAGAGTAGTTATCTAAGTTTACTTCTGCAACTTGTTCTAATTTTTTCTCTTGAGCAGAAAGTGCAGTACCTGCCTCTTTTTTCTCTAAGATTGTTTCCATACGCTTAGCATAACCATCTTGCTCTTCAGTGATTTTCTCCTGTACTTTATCATACATATCAAAAACCTCCTGTAACTCAATAGAACCCGCTTCTTGTAATTCAACAGCTAATACAAAATACTCATATAAACCTTTTGCGTTAGTAAATGTCGCTTTATCTGTTTCCCAGGATTTGTTAAACTGTGCATATTGCTCTTGAGCAGTACCTATTTTACTATCGTACATAACAATAGCTACGTCAGATATATCCTCCCCTTCGCTAGTTTTTGCAGCAAAATGAGTTTTTTTCTCTTGGTACATTTTCTTCAAATCTTCAAGAAAAGCCATTTGCTCAGCCCCGGAAGAATTCTCGATTTTATATTTTAAGATACGCTCCCCATATTGATACAACGCAAAAGAAGTAGTAGGACATTCTTTACGCAATTTCATAAATGGTTCATAAGCCGCATCGTAATTTTTTACTTTTGCGTGCTCTGAAAAAATAGACATTGTTGTAACGCATTCTTCAGTAGCTTGTGCGCTAACGAAATTTACTGCTCCTACAAGGGCTATAAATAGTAGTGTTAATTTAGTTTTCATCATTAAATGGTTTAAAAGCAATATTAATAATTTTAGTTGTATTTGTTAGGCACAAACCACGGTCTAAGTGGATTTAATGACAAACTAAGGCCTACTTTGAAAAAATCTTCTTTAACTAAGCCTACGTTTGTCGTTCCGCGTTGACCGTATTCAAAAGTTAAGTTGGCATTACTAAATCCTCGTCCTAACGGTAATCCAAGACCAAAAGATATGCCAAACTCATCAATAGACTCATTTTGTATTATTAAACCTGACTCCTCATACCGAGCACCTAACCTATAAGTAACTCTACTCCAGTAACTTGTGATAGAATTATAATCTGGAACAAAATATCCTCCTAAGCGATATTTAAAAGAATCATCGTAAGTTGCTTCAGGAGTAATAAAAGATCTGTTAGTTAATTTACTGCTTTCTAAAAATTCTACCTGGCCCCCAGCGAACCACTTGTTAGTCTCTCCAAATCCTAGTCCAAAAGAATACATATTAGGCACAATACTTTCTGTATCTGCTAAATTAGTATCCTGAGAGTCAATAACGCTAACAACAGCTTTATCAGTTTGTGAATAAACAACAGACTGTAACGATCTATCATTATTTAGTGTCAAATTTGTTTCTGGTTGAAAATTTGCTGAAGAATAAACTTTATATTTTTTTGCAAATGTAGCCTCATATTGAGCCCCAAAATTATAAGTTAATCCCTTAATGTCAGATCTATCAATCTCTCGCACGCTATATTGTTGACCTGCATCTACCTGAATAATCTCATTACGAATGTTTCCAAAGTTATAACTTCCCTCTGCTCCTAATCTAAACCCTTTAAGAAGTTCTACTCCGGCGGCTAAAAAAGCACGATTTACGCCACCTCTACCAGAATATTGAGTTAGGCTTGTTTCTCCCGCATTTAATATTTGATAATCAACAGAAGTCTCTGGAACTAAACCGAAACCTACACCCACTTTTTTAGAAACCGGAAATGCTAGAGCTAAATAATCTATAGTAGTAGAAGTAGTATGGCCATTTTCACCATTACTGGTTAAATCTGTCTCCCTGTGATTTGCTCCAATTGTAAAATTTGTCAACTTTAAAGCACCATAACCAGCAGCATTTCTAAAATTTATGTGTGTGCTATCTCCTAAAATACTCAAACCTCCCATTGCTTGATTCTCTACCGAACCTTTAAAGTTCGAAATTCCCAATCCGTAAAAAGAATACGGTGAAGAATTACCTTCCTGAGCTAACGCAGAAGCCGAAATACAAACCAAAACAACTACTAAAAATCTTTTTATCATTAACTTTTATTAAATACTGTTATATAATTCAGTCCTTTCAGGAGAAAATTTGAGTTGGCAAAGATGCCATTTTTTAGCCTACCAGACAAAAATTGCCCGTCTCCTCCTGTTAAAATAATCTTTAAATCTCCAAATTTTCCTTTATACCAGTCTATTAGACCGTCTATTTCTGCTATTAAACCATTCACAACACCAGACTGCATTGCCTCATTTGTGTCTTTTCCTATAACATCAATTTTTGTTTCTACAGGTGTTAAATACGGCAACCGTGCCGTAAACTCATGCATTGCATTAAAACGCATTTGTAAACCTGGAGAGATTGAACCTCCCTGATATATATCACTAGCATCTTTAAAATCATATGTTACACACGTGCCGGCATCAATAATCAACACATTTTCACCAGAAAAATCTTCGTGTGCACTTGCTACTAAAATCATTCTATCTATACCTAACGTATGTGGCGTTTTATATCCATTTATAAAAGGCATAGGTGTGAATGATGATATCAATTCAAAAGAAAGACCCCTATTTTCTACAAACGTGACAAAATCTTTTGAATTGCCCGTAGCACAAATCATAATATGATCTACTTTAAATTCTTTTAAGATTTGTTCAAATTTTATTTTTGCTGCGTCACTATTACCTGCCCAATTGTTTTTTAGGATATTCTGATCAAATACTCCAAATTTTATGCGTGTATTACCTAAATCGATAGCCAGATTTATCATTGCTGATTTTTTTTTGCAATAATACAAATACTCAATGCCTCGTGCTCACACATTTAGCAAAAGCTCTCAAAAAAAATTAATTAATTTTATCAAATTAGGTTGTGCAATCTAAAATTTGATTTTATATTTGCAGCCGCTTAGGCGAGGTACCTTAGCTCAGTTGGTAGAGCAACGGACTGAAAATCCGTGTGTCCCTGGTTCGATTCCTGGAGGTACCACAACAAAACCCTGAAACTTACGTTTCGGGGTTTTTTGTTTTATAGTATTTTCTTCCTTAATTATTAACAATGACTTGCTATAAAATTAACTCGACCTCTCTAATTTTAATTAAAATACAAATTAGATGAGCGAAGACATTACTAATATAGCTTAGGTGTTAGGGTAATTAGTGCTACTATCGCCCTAATTGACAGACTTCTAAAGCCAGATCTTAAAATTCTCATTTTAGAGCGTCTTGAAGGTTTCGCTTTTAGCAACGCCATTTCTATTTCTAATCAGTTTGAAATTTTTAAATAATTCTGGTCCTTTCTGGTAATAGAAAACCATATTAAAGACCCCTCAACTTTTATTTCGAATGTCCCACATCCCAGCTTGATTACCGGTTCTAATGATGTCGCCTATCTCAAAAAGCGTTTTGAAACTATGAAGTCACATTTTATGTTTGATAACATAGATTTTACACAAGATGAGAATAAGATGAAAGAATGGTTTCCGTAAATGATGCACGATCGCAATACTAATGAGAAAATGGCTGCTTCACGTATTGAACGAGGCACTGAAGTTAATTAAGAATTTAGAACCGAAGTAATAAGTAGTAAAGACGGCAGAATCACCTGCTTGTTGTGAGCCTCACCGGGAGCTACTACATCTGTAAAAATTATCTTAGATGTTTTAGAAAAAGCCTTTCCAGAACTCCTAAGTTCTGCTGAAACAAAACAAAAGCTTCAAAAAATCGTTCCCGGTTATATAAATAAGTTTACTAAAGAATCCTTTAAAGAAAATTTAAGCTACGTAGAAAAAACTTTAAACTTGTAATTCTTCAGTAGTAAATTAACTAGAATTTAAAACAATGACGCATTTAGCCCAAATAGATAAAATAAGCTTAGAAGATCTGGTTCTTATCAAAAAATCTAAAAAAGATCTTGATGAAGTTTCCTTTTTGATGCGTGCTTTAAATACCATAGGTACACCTATAGACTCTGGTTTAACATTGCTTCCAGAAAAATATCAGGACAAAATAAGTAGTACCATTCAAAAAGCCTTGCAGCTATCTGTAAAAGCAAATTTAAAAACGCTCAATAAAGGAAGACAATTCACACCTTCTTCAAATATTACCTACAAAGTGGTAACCGGGCTTTCAGGAGCTACAGGTGGCTTCTTTGGTGTAGCTGGTTTTACTGCAGACTTATTGATTTCTACAAAATTTATGATGCGATCTATTATGGATATCGCACGAAGTCAGGGAGAAGATGTACACGATATAAATACACAACTCGCATGCCTGCAGGTTTTCGCATTAGGGGGAACTTCAGAAGATGATGATGAGCTAGACACAAGTTATTATGCAACTCGAGCAGCACTTCATACTGCTATGAATCAAACCAGTGTATATATAGCAGAGAATGGAACAAAAAATATAATTGAAACATTAGCTTCTCAAACCGCCGCACCATTAGCAAAACTCATTAATCAAGTAGCAGCACGCTTTAGCGTTCAGGTGAGTGAGAAATTTGCAGCTCAGGCAATTCCTGTATTAGGTGCTGCTGCCGGAGCATCTATTAATGTTTTGTTTATTTCTCATTTTCAAAAAATGGCAACTGCACATTTTACTTTGAGACGTTTAGAACGTAAATATTCTAAAGCACTCATTCAGGAAACTTATGAACACATTACACCTAAACAACTTCCTATTTCTGAATAACTTAAAAATTATTTAGCTATTTAAAACTGAATAATTAACTATTCAGAAATTAGATTGTTTCTTAGAGTTAGGAATATTTCCATATTTTTGTAATAATTCCAATTATATGAATCGAAATATTTTACATCTTGATCTTGATACTTTTTTTGTCTCTTGTGAACGTTTAGCGAATAGTAAACTCATAGGAAAACCTGTAATAGTGGGTGGCACAGGTGATCGCGGTGTAGTTAGCGCAGCAAGTTATGAATCAAGAAAATACGGTGTTCACTCAGGTATGCCTATTAAAATGGCAAAGCAACTTTTACCACAAGCATTCTACATAAGGGGTAATGCCGGCATGTACACTAAGTACTCAAAAATGGTTACCGATATTCTTCAGCAAGAAGTACCTATTTTGGAGAAAGCTAGTGTTGATGAATTTTATGCAGACCTCACTGGTATGGATCGTTTTTTTGGTTGCTACAAATTTGCTAAAGAACTACGTTCAAAAGTAATTAGAGAAACAGGATTGCCTATTTCTTTTGGCCTTTCAATTAATAAAACAGTTTCTAAGGTTGCTACTAATGAAGCAAAGCCAGACAGTCAGCTTAAAGTAGATGCTGGTTATGAAAAACTATTTCTCGAACCGCTTTCTATAAAAAAAATACCTATGGTAGGTGAGAAAACCTTCCGTACATTTTGCAATCTTGGAGTAAAGAACATAGGTCTTGTTCAGCAAATGCCGGTCGAAATGATGATTTCCGTTTTTGGTAAAAATGGCAGAGTAATTTGGGAACGCGCAAATGGCATAGACCGCTCTCCTATTATTCAATATCACGAGCGTAAATCTATATCAAGTGAGCGTACGTACGGGCAGGATACTACAGATATAAATAAATTGAAAACAACTATTCACGCAATGGCAGAAAACCTTGCATTTCAGCTGCGTCGTGGTAATAAATTAACTTCTTGTATTATGGTTAAAGTTCGGTATTCAGATTTTCAAACTTTTTCTAAGCAACTAAAAATACCATACACAGCTGCAGATCATAATTTAATACCACAAGTATTAGAGATTTTTGAAAAACTATATAATAGAAGATTACTTATTAGGCTGGTGGGTGTTCGCTTTAGCGGTCTTACTGAAGGTCATTATCAAATAGATTTATTTGAAAACACAAACCGTACGGTCAACTTATATAAAGCTATGGATGAGATACGTATTCGCTACGGCGATCGCAGTATTATGAGAGCTGGCACAATGGGAGAAGGCTCAAGAACTATAGGTGGTCAGGGAAATCCCTTTAATGGGCAGCCTCCTATAGTTTTAGCACATAGGCATCAATAAGACACATCTCTAATTAAGCAAATAATTTAATTATGTTTTTAAACTGTCATACGTATTTCAGTCTACGATATGGTACGCTTTCAGAAGAAGAGTTAATTGATCTTGCTATTCAAAATAAGCTAAGCTGTATTGCACTCACAGATATTAATAACACTTCTGCCTGCTTAAAGTTTATTAGTAAGGCTAAAGAAAAAAAAATAAAGCCTGTAGTAGGTGTAGATTTTAGAAATGGTATGCGACAGTGCTACATTATGCTTGCACAAAATAATAATGGATTTTTAAATATTAACAGTTTCTTATCTAAGCATTTACACGATAAAACTAAATTCCCGGATCATTCTCCTCAAATTTCAGATGCAATTATTATCTACCCCTTTGAAAAGGTACTCGAACTCGATAAATTCAATTTTTTAGAAAATGAGTATATAGGAGTCGCTTTTAAAGAACTAAATAAGCTTCGATTTTCAAGTTATAGTAGTTTTAAAAGTAAACTCGTTCTGCTTCAACCGGTAACTTTTCGCCATAAAAAAGACTTCAATATTCATCGCCTTTTAAGAGCAATAGACACCAATTCATTACTTAGTAAACTTATAAAAGAAGAGCAAGCCTCTCCAGATGAGAAAATACTTTCTTCAGAAATAATTAATCAGATTAATCAAGAATATCCACATATCATAAAGAATACTACTTCAATTTTAAATTTATGTACCATTCATTTTGACTTTTCAAAAAAAAGAAAACCTCAAAATTTAAAAACAGTTTTAAGTTCTGAAGAACAAGATTTCATAAAACTCAATGAACTTTGTCAACTAGGTTTACCACAGCGCTATGATAAAATTACAGTACAAATAAAACAGCGTGTAGAAAAAGAACTCTCACTTATTAAAAGTCAAAACTTTGTTTCATTTTTTTTAATAAACTGGAAAATTATAGAATATGCTCGTAGTAAAAATTATTTCTATGTAGGCAGAGGTAGTGGTGCTAATAGTATTGTCGCTTATTTATTGCGCATTACAGATGTAGATCCCATTGAGTTAGACTTATATTTTGAGCGATTCATGAATGAGTTTAGAAGTAGTCCTCCAGACTTTGATATCGATTTTTCAACCTGGGATCGGGAAGATGTAACATCATTTATTTTTAAAGAATTTGGGCAAAACGACCAGGCTGCTCTATTAGGGTCGTATGTAACATTTAAACATAGTGGGGCTGTACGTGAATTAGGTAAAGTTTTTGGTTTACCAAAACATGAGATAGATAAACTTAGTGAAGGCCGTTATAGTTTGAATCAACTTGATGATATATCTAAATTAATTTTAAAATACAGTACATATTTAAATGATAAACCTAATTATCTAAGTATTCACGCTGCAGGTATTTTAATTGCAGACAAACCCATTCATTATTTTTCTGCAACACATTTACCTCCTAAAAATTTTCCGACCGTACAATTTGATATGCATATCGCAGAAGATGTTGGCTTATATAAGTTTGATATTCTAGGACAACGGGGATTAGGAAAAATAAAAGATACTATAGAAATTATCATAAAGAATCATCCAGAAGCTAAACTCCCAGATATACACAATGCACGATTATTTTTTAGTGATCCAAAAATAAATGAAATGATTTCACGGGCAGACTGCGTTGGATGTTTTTATGTAGAATCACCTGCAATGCGTATGCTTTTAAAAAAATTAAAAGTTGACAATTATCTTACACTAGTAGCTGCAAGCTCTATTATTAGACCAGGCGTAGCTAAAAGCGGCATGATGCGAGAATATATTTTAAGACATAGACATATAGAGCGTCGTAAAGAGGCACATCCAGTATTATACGAGATTATGCCAGATACCTATGGTATTATGGTGTATCAAGAAGATGTAATTAAAGTAGCTCACCATTATGCTAAATTAGATTTAGGAGAAGCAGATGTATTGAGAAGAGGAATGAGTGGAAAGTATAGATCAAGAAAAGAATTTCAAGATGTAAAAGATAAATTTAAATCTAATTGCATTCAAAATGGCGAAGAAGAAGAAATAGTAGATGAAGTATGGCGCCAGATAGAAAGTTTTGCAGGATATGCATTTGCTAAAGGGCACTCTGCCTCATACGCGGTAGAAAGTTATCAGAGCCTATATTTAAAATGCTATTATCCCTTAGAATATATGGTAGCAACCATAAATAATGGTGGAGGTTTTTATAGAACTGAAACTTATATTCATGAAGCCCGTATGAAAGGAGCTATTATTGAAGCGCCCTGCATTAATACCAGTAATATTGAAACAATCATACAGAATAAAACTATTTATTTAGGTCTTCAGCATCTAGACTGTCTTGAAAAAAAATCTATGATTAAAATTATTAATGCTCGTGCATTTAGCTCGTTTAAATCGTTTACAGATTTCATTCAGCGCGTGCCATTAAGTATTGAGCAGCTTGATATTCTTATACGTATAGATGCCCTTAGAAGCTTAGGGAAAGATAAAAGAACCTTATTATGGGAAGCTTATTATAAAGAAAATAATAGTCCAAAAATTGAAAACCAAAAACAATTCTTTAATATATCAATGCAAGACTTTAAGTTACCTAGATTTAAAATAACAAAACTAGAAAATGCATTTGATCAATTAGAACTACTTACTTATACACTAGAAACACCATATCAACTACTTAAGATAGAACCAGAAAACACTGTATCAAGTAATGATTTACAACAATATCTAAATAACATAATTAACATTTATGGATATTTAGTTACTGTTAAAAAAGCCATTACATCAAGAAAAGAGTATATGTATTTTGGCACATTCTTAGATCAGCAAGGGGACTGGTTAGATACAGTACACTTTCCTACTATTGCCAGAAAATATCAATTTAGTGGAAAAGGTATTTATAAAATTACCGGTAAAGTAGTTGAAGAATTTGACTTCTTATCTATAGAAGTTCTCAAACTTGAGCGAATGGCTTACGTTGCTGACCCAAGATTTGATGCAACTTATAATCGAAAAGATAGTATTAAAACTAATAATAGCGTTACTAATAATATAAAACTTTTAAATTAAGTTGTGTCGTTCCCTTTCGGGTCGGGCTATAGTCTTCAATCTTTTTGAAGCTATTGCTTTAAGGATTTCCACTACTATCCCTAACGTAGTGTATAGTAATTTTCTACTTTCTACTTTCTACTTTCTACTTTCTACGATTTGACTTTTAGGCAAAAAAAAATCCGCATCAACTAAATGATGCGGATTTCTAAAACAAGGCGGCGACCTAC